>NZ_JBBODA010000006.1:0-303986 GCF_038002705.1 Paenibacillus sp. FSL H7-0716 | reverse complement strand
CATCAAGCCTGTAATACGCTTAGAAATTCATTGTCACTTCTGGTGATGAACTGAATTTCACGCGGCAGCGTCTGTTTCACAGACGCATGTTTGGTGGCGATAGCGGAGGGGTTCCACACGTACCCATCCCGAACACGACCGTTAAGCCCTCCAGCGCCGATGGTACTTGGACCGAAGGGTCCTGGGAGAGTAGGACGTTGCCAAGCAAAAATAGACCACTGTTGATAACTCGACAGTGGCTTTTTTGCGTCTATTATAGATTGTGGAAAACTTGTGGATAATTCATTGGAATTTGCAGAAAACTTACGCACATGTGGATAATTCATTGGAATTTGCAGAAAACTTACGCACATGTGGATAGATGATTAAAAGGCAAAAAATCACCGAATGGTGTGAATTAAGTACATATTTATGTAGATCTGTCAACAGAAAACCTAAGTAATACACGGGTTGCTGTGGATATAGTCATATTTATGTGGATAGAGGGATTGATAAGTGGATAATTATTTTAACTTGAATAGGACAAGATTACAAGACTATTTTTAAAACTGCTTAAGGGCTGTGGATAACTAAATAAAGTTCGAAAAATATCCTTATAATTCGCACACCATACACTCTCTTGTTATACTAACCATAAAAGTAAATTCATAAATGACGAGGTGAGTTTTGTGGATATCAGACAGTTGCACTCAGAAGAGTTTGATCTAAGCATGGATTTATCTGAATATGCTTTTCAATACAAGCTGCCTAGTGAGAAAAGGGCGAATGCTAAGGAAAGATTTAAAGCAGAACGCGTATGGGGTGCTTTTGAAGAAGGTACTTTGGAAGCCAAACTTACTCTTCTTCCATTCGAAGTGTACATACAAGGTAGATTAGTACCTATGGGAGGGCTCGCAGGGGTAGCGACATGGCCGGAGAATCGCAGACAGGGGCATGTGGCAAAGCTCCTAGCGCATACGCTGCAAACGATGAATGAGGCGGGGCAGACATTATCTTTTCTGCATCCGTTCTTGATCCCCTTTTATCGCAAATTTGGTTGGGAAGTTTATTGTGAATATAAGAAATACTCCATTCCTGTTGCCAAGTTTCCCAAGAAGGTTGAAGTTGAAGGCAAGGTAAGACGTGGTGTTAAAGATATCGAAGTATTGGACAACTTATACAATCGTTTTGCAGTTAGATATAACGGGACACTTAAGCGCGATTTGGACTGGTGGGAGAACTCTGTTCTGGATGATGAAGGTCAGATTGCGGTATTTTACTCACAGCTTGGGGAACCTGAAGGATACGTACTATATAAGATAGAAAATAGAGAACTGGTCATTGATGAATTTGTGTTTTTGAACGAACAGGCCCGGCAGGGGCTGTGGACATTTCTTGCGAATCACGATTCGATGGTGACCGGTGCATCGCTAAAACTGGTGCCATCCGATGATATGTTACCCTTTTTGCTGCCTGATCCGCGTATAGAGCAGGAGAATTATCCTTATTTTATGGCGCGTATTGTGAATGCTAAAGTATTTGTGGAGAGTTATTCTTTTAAGCGTCACAGCAGTCAGAAGAAACAGGTTATTTATATTGAAGATAAATATGCCCCATGGAATGACGGGTTGTGGGAATGGACGGTCTCCGAAGAGGGAGCAGCAGCTTTCTTGCGTATAGTGGGTGAACGGGATGCAGCTGACTTAAGCTGTGGTATTGGTACGCTGACGATTCTAATGTTTGGATATAAACGCCCGGCAGAGCTGGCTCGTTATGGACTTGTGACTGGTAATCCGACGTCTCTGGAATGGCTCGAAGAAATCATACCGCAAGCTGAAACCGCACTTTTTGATCATTTTTAGAAAATAATTAGGCTCTCCCCTTCGAAAGATGCTGGGAGAGTTCTTTATTTCCGAATACATTCGCTGAAAAAAGTGAAAAATAAGAGAATCCTCTTGGAATTAGCACAGAATATGTTATAATATTAAAAAGTCAAAGAAAGTCAAAGTCAACGCACCTGATGACATACAGTGCGATCCTCTGAATTCGTGAAGTTTTCTTCAGACTTATATGAATGAAGTTCACTAATGAATGTCATTAAGGATGCGGCCGCAAGCGATATTATGAAGCTTTAAAGAGCACTGGAGGATGAGTGATGCGCAATATCTCTGATATTATTGAACAATATCTGAAGAATATTTTGCATGAAAGTCCCGAAGGTACGGTGGAAATCCAGCGAAATGACCTGGCGGACCAGTTCTCATGCGTACCGTCACAGATCAATTATGTTATTAGTACACGCTTTACACTGGAAAAAGGCTATGTGGTGGAAAGTAAGCGTGGTGGCGGGGGATATATTCGTATTCAACGTTTTGAATTGCCGCCCAACGTGGCACTGCATGCCCATTTAAACCATACTATAGGTGGCGGGATAGATCAGAACGCTGCCGAAGGGTTGATTTATCAGCTGGAGGAAGCTGGTTTTCTAAGCAAGCGTGAGGCGTGTCTTATGCGCGCTGCTGTTTCTCGGGATTGCCTAACGGTTAAGATTCCATATCGGGATGAGATTCGGGCCAAGATTATGAAGGCGATGTTAATCTCTTTGTTAGGCAAATAATTGTCAATCATAAGGGAGGGGCTTTCGCTTATGCAATGTCAGGAATGTGGCGTCAAGCCAGCAACACTCCATTTCACCAAGATCGTGAATGGAGAGAAGACAGAATTTCATATCTGCGAGAGCTGTGCGCGGGAGAAGGGTGAACTGATCCCGGGAACTGCTGGAGGATTCTCCATTCACAGCTTGCTGTCTGGTCTGCTTGATCTTGAAGGGGCCGGTAAGGAAAAAACGGCTGCTACGAAGACTACGCAGAGTCTGCAATGTGAGAATTGTGGGATGACGTACTCGCAGTTTAGCAAATTGGGCCGTTTTGGCTGCAGCTCCTGTTATAAATATTTTAACAGTGCACTGGACCCGCTCTTTAAACGGGTGCATGGCAGCACTTCTCATGTAGGCAAGATTCCCAAACGTGCTGGAGCACAGATTGTGTTCAAACGGCAAATTGATGAATTGAAGCTGGAATTACAGCAAAGTATCGCACAGGAGGAATTCGAAACTGCGGCAGAGCTGCGGGATCAAATTCGCCAACTTGAAAAAGAAATGGCACAAGAGTAAAGTCTTTGATATATAGGGGGGATATGACATGTCAAGTCTCCGATTTACTGAACAAGCGCTTAGTGATTGGATGCGCTCGGGAGGCAGTCACTCCGAGATTGTAATTAGCAGCCGTATGCGTATTGCACGTAACTTAGAGCATCTTCCATTCCCTATGCTTGCTTCCTTAGAGCAATCGGAAGAAGTATTAGAGCTGCTGGCCCCTGTGTTTCATGGGGAAACTGCTGCCGAATTCGGATCTTTTCAACTGATAAAGCTTGCTGAAGTGAATGAACTGGACAAAAAGGTATTGGTCGAGAAACATCTCATCAGTCCTAATCTGGCTAATGATTCACGTGGCGCAGCTGTGATATTAAATGAAGATGAGTCGGTCAGCATCATGATTAACGAAGAAGACCATCTGCGGATTCAATGTCTGTTCCCGGGTCTTCAGGTAAGAGAAGCATGGGAACGTGCGACAGCCATCGATGATATCTTCGAATCGGCTGTTAATTACGCTTTTGATGATAAAAGAGGATATTTGACCAGTTGTCCCACCAATGTGGGTACAGGGCTGCGTGCCTCAGTAATGCTGCATTTGCCAGCACTAGTAATGACCCAACAGATCAATCGCATATTGTCAGCAGTGAATCAAGTGGGATTGACTGTAAGAGGAATTTATGGTGAGGGCAGCGAAGCAGTAGGGAACATCTTTCAAATTTCCAATCAGATTACTCTCGGTCAAACGGAAAGTGAAATCATCGAGAACCTTCACAGTGTAGTCACCCAGATTATAGAGCATGAACGAAATGCCCGTGAAAGGCTGCTTGTAGATTCCGCTTTAAGAATTACAGACCGAGTCAAAAGATCTTATGGGATTTTGTGTTATGCCGCTCTAATGGAGCTTAAAGAATCCGCACAACGGCTATCTGATGTGAGACTTGGGGTCGACCTTGGCATACTGGAAGGCCCTTCGATTTCCGTGCTTAATGAGCTTAACGTTAAGACACAGCCAGGATTTCTGCAAAAAATGTTCGGTGACGAGATGAACGCCACTGAACGGGATATGTATCGGGCGAAACTGCTCCGAGAAACACTGGGAACACAACATTAATATAGATATTTATTATTCATGGAGGTGCAGGAGATATGATGTTTGGAAGATTTACGGAACGCGCACAAAAAGTGCTAGCGCTAGCGCAGGAAGAAGCTGTTCGTTTAGGACACAACAATATTGGCACAGAACATATTTTGCTAGGACTTATTCGTGAAGGAGACGGCATTGCTGCTAAAGCATTAATCGCTTTGGGTCTGGGTCTTGAGAAAATCCAGGACGAAGTGGAGACACTGATTGGCAGAGGCCAAGAACAACCTACGAACATTGCTTATACTCCTCGCGCCAAAAAAGTAATCGAGTTGTCGATGGACGAAGCCCGCAAGCTGGGACATACGTATGTCGGCACTGAGCATATTCTGCTAGGACTTATTCGTGAAGGAGAAGGTGTCGCGGCTCGTGTGCTTAATAACCTCGGCATCAGCTTGAACAAAGCTCGTCAGCAAGTGCTTCAGCTTCTGGGAAGCAGCGAGGCTGCATCCAGCCATAGCGGAACACCTGCTAATGTCAGCACACCGACTCTAGACGGTCTAGCACGCGATTTGACGGCTTATGCCAAGGATGGCAACCTGGATCCAGTTATCGGTCGTAGCAAGGAAATTGAACGTGTTATTCAGGTACTGAGCCGCCGGACGAAGAACAACCCGGTGTTGATAGGTGAACCTGGGGTGGGTAAAACAGCTATTGCTGAAGGCTTGGCCCAAAAGATCATTAATAATGAAATTCCAGAAACACTGCGCGACAAACGCGTAATGACGCTCGATATGGGCTCTGTAGTGGCTGGTACTAAATATCGCGGTGAGTTTGAAGACCGCCTCAAGAAAATCATGGATGAGATTCGCCAAGCGGGGAATATCGTACTCTTTATCGATGAGCTTCATACGCTGATCGGTGCTGGTGGCGCAGAAGGTGCTATTGATGCATCTAACATTCTTAAGCCGGCTTTAGCCCGCGGAGAACTTCAGTGCATCGGTGCGACGACGCTGGATGAATATCGTAAATATATTGAAAAAGATGCAGCTTTGGAGCGCCGTTTCCAACCTATTACGGTGGATCAGCCATCTCCAGAAGAAGCGGTACAAATTCTATTTGGACTTCGTGATCGTTATGAAGCACATCACCGTGTGAAAATTACGGATGAAGCTATCGTGGAAGCTGTAAAGCTGTCTGATCGTTACATTCCGGATCGTTTCCTGCCGGATAAAGCCATTGACCTTATCGATGAAGCAGGGTCTAAAGTAAGGCTTCACTCTTACACTATCCCGCCAAATCTGAAGGAACTAGAAATGCGCTTGGATGATATCCGCAAGGAGAAGGATTCCGCTGTTCAGAGCCAAGAGTTTGAGAAAGCGGCTGCCCTGCGTGATACGGAGCAAAAAATCCGTGAAGAGCTTGATACGACTAAGAACCAGTGGAAAGAAAAGCAAGGACGCACCGATTCTGAAGTTACTCCTGAAGATATCGCACAGGTTGTAGCAAGCTGGACGGGGATCCCTGTAAGCAAGCTGAAGGAAGAAGAGACCGACCGTCTGCTTAATATGGAAGCTCTGCTGCATGAACGAGTGATTGGTCAAGACGAAGCTGTTAAGGCTGTCAGCCGGGCATTGCGCCGGGCGCGTGCGGGTCTTAAAGATCCGAAACGTCCAATGGGCTCCTTTATCTTCCTCGGTCCTACGGGCGTAGGTAAAACTGAGTTGGCACGTGCACTTGCTGAAGCCATGTTCGGCGATGAGAATGCGGTCATCCGTATTGATATGTCGGAATACATGGAGAAGCACTCCACGTCCCGTTTAGTTGGTGCCCCTCCTGGATATGTCGGCTATGAAGAAGGCGGCCAATTAACAGAGAAGGTACGTCGTAAACCATACTCTGTAGTACTGCTTGATGAAATTGAAAAAGCGCATCCGGAAGTATTCAACATTTTGCTGCAAGTGCTTGAAGATGGTCGTCTTACCGACTCTAAAGGCCGGGTAGTTGACTTCCGTAATACACTTATCATTCTGACCTCTAACGTAGGCGCACAGGCAATCAAGAAGAATTCGACGCTTGGATTCACGGCTGTGCAAGATGCAGGAGCAGAATATGGCAATATGAAGGGCAAGGTTATGGAAGAGCTCAAGAAGAGCTTCCGTCCAGAGTTCTTGAACCGGATCGACGAAATCATCGTCTTCCACTCACTCGATGAGAAACATATCGCTGAGATCGTTACGTTGATGTCTGATGAGCTCCGCAAGCGCCTGCGTGAATATGATGTTGATTTCGTACTCACGGATGCAGCGAAGGCCTTCTTGGCTAAAGAAGGTTATGACCCAGCCTTCGGTGCACGTCCATTGCGTCGGGCAATACAGAAGCATATTGAAGACCGCCTTTCTGAGGAATTGTTGAGAGGAAATATCCAAAAGGGTGATTCCCTCAATATTGATGAGGTGGGCGGAGAGCTTGTGGTGACTAAAGTGGACGCTCCAGTAGCGCCAGCGCTTGAAAAAGAAGTAGAATCGGAATAAAATAAACAAGGCTTTCGCTCCTTATTTATAGAGGAGCGGAAGCTTTTTTTATTGGAAATAGATCAATTTAAAATATACATTTAATGCAAATACCGAATGACCTTTCGTTAAAGGGGTAGAAATGGTAAACTTTCATTAGAAGAAAATGATCCGAATTGTAAACAGTTCGGACCGTAAGGAGAACAAATGGCTAAAGCAAAAACAAAATTTTTTTGCACCGACTGTGGATACGAATCGCCAAAATGGTTCGGGAAATGCCCAGGGTGCCAGGCTTGGAACTCCATGGTGGAGGAAACGGAAAGCGTAGTCAAAACACAGGGAATGAATGCCCCTATTTTTCATAGTAAAGAAAAGGCACAGTCGATCATAAGTATAGAAAGTGACAAGGAACCGCGCATACTGACAGGTATAGGTGAGCTTAACCGTGTTCTCGGTGGGGGGATCGTACCAGGATCGCTGGTACTAGTAGGGGGAGACCCAGGAATCGGTAAATCTACGCTCTTATTACAGACCTCGCACGCCCTTACAACACAGGGATTGCGAGTACTGTATATCTCGGGCGAAGAATCGGTAAGGCAAACTAAGCTGCGCGCGGATCGCCTCGATGCGTTGTCAACGGAGCTTTATGTACTATGTGAGACAAATATGGAAAGCATAGAAGAAGCGATCGAACAAATCCAGCCACAATTTCTTGTCATCGATTCTATTCAGACCGTATTTATGCCAGAAGTAACGAGTGCGCCAGGCAGCGTGACCCAGGTTCGGGAGTGTACGACAAGATTTATGCGTATCGCTAAGATTCGTGGAATTGCAACAGTTCTCGTTGGTCATGTTACCAAGGAAGGGGCTATTGCTGGACCACGGATGCTTGAACATATGGTGGACTGCGTGCTGTATTTTGAGGGTGAGCGGCATCATACGTATAGACTTTTGCGGGCTGTAAAAAACCGCTTTGGCTCTACGAATGAAATCGGCATTTTCGAAATGGGTGAAGCGGGGCTTACCGAAGTAGAGAATCCATCGGAGCTCTTTTTATCGGAACGTCCGCTTGGCGTGGCTGGTTCTACTGTGGTGGCCAGTATGGAGGGAACTAGACCTGTGCTTGTAGAACTTCAGGCACTTGTTGCTGCCACCCACTTCCCTTCTCCACGGCGAATGTGCACAGGCATGGATCACCAGCGGATGGCACTTATTATCGCTGTACTCGAGAAACGGATGGGCATGTTCCTGCAGAATCAGGATGCATACCTGAATGTTGCCGGGGGAGTAAAGCTGGATGAACCGGCGATTGATCTAGCTGTAGCTATTAGTATCGCCTCCAGTTTTCGTGATATTTCAACAAAACCTTACGACGTTTTCTTCGGAGAAGTAGGACTTACCGGTGAGGTAAGAGGCGTTTCGCGCGCGGAAATGCGCGTTAAGGAGGCCGCGAAACTTGGCTTCCGGCGGGTGATTATGCCTGAGAAGAGCATGAAGGGATGGAAGCACCCGCAAGATATCCAGATTATTGGCGTCAGTACCGTAGCAGATGCACTATCGGTCGCGTTAGATTAGGGGGCACAGGGATATGAAAGAATATAACCAATTAGAGAATATGAATGATCTGCTCAGACTGGCGGCACCGGGTACACCTTTTCGGGAAGGTTTGGAGAATGTGCTGCGCGCTAAGACAGGGGCGCTTATTGTCGTAGGGTACAGTCCTGAGGTGATGGACGTAGTGGATGGCGGATTCTCCATTAACTGCGATTTTTCGCCCAATTATTTATATGAGCTAGCTAAAATGGACGGAGCTATTATTCTAAGTGAGGATTTAAAGCGTATATTGTATGCTAATACACAACTTATACCGGATTCCTCTATCTCATCCATCGAGACGGGGATCCGTCACCGGACCGCGGAGCGGGTAGCGAAGCAAACGGGTAAGCTGGTGGTTTCCATTTCACAACGCCGCAATATCATCACGCTATATCAAGGCTCGATACGTTATGCGCTCAAAGAGATCGGAGCTATTTTGGCAAAGGCTAACCAAGCGATTCAGACACTCGAGAAGTATAAAGCAGTGCTCACGCAAGGACTGACGAATTTGTCAGCTTCAGAATATGAGGGCATTGTTACCGTTGCTGAAGTAGTGGGTGTTATCCAGCGTGTAGAGATGGTTTTGCGCATAAAAATGGAGATCAAACGCTATATCAACGAATTGGGCAACGAAGGACGCCTGATCAGCATGCAGATGGAAGAACTGGTTGGAAATACAGAGGAAGAAGCATGGCTTCTATACAGAGACTATGCTAAGGAAGAGCAGGAAGATAAAATCCGTGAAATTATTGCCGGTCTCAAACGGATAAGCGATGATGATCTGATGGATGACAACCATATTGCCCGTATACTGGGTTATTCTTCTACGGCAATTACCTCTGAAGAAGTGGTGACTCCACGCGGTTATCGCCTGCTTAACAAAATTCCGCGGCTTCCGAATGTGATCATTCACAATCTGGTGGAGCGGTTTGAAATGCTGCCTAATTTGATGTCCGCAAGCATAGCTGAATTGGATGAAGTGGACGGAATTGGGGAGGTGCGGGCCCGTAATATTCAGGATGGGCTCAAACGTTTACAGAAGCAAGTTCTTATTGACAGGCAAATGTAAATAACATACAATCACGTAATATTGGGGACGTTAAAGGCCAAAGTTAGAAAATTGAGGTGAAGAAATGATACAAAAATCAATTCCGAGTCTTTTTACGATAGGTAATTTGATGCTCGGAATGTTTGGTATCATGATGGCGTTTGACGGTAAGATTAGCATGGCCGCTATCATGGTTATTATTGCTATGCTGTTAGACGGCTTAGATGGTCGAGTAGCTCGCGCTCTAAAATGCGAAAGCGAATTTGGCAAGGAGTTGGATTCCTTATCTGATGTCGTTTCTTTCGGAGTCGCACCGGCCGTTATTTTGTACGTCTCAAGCCTGCAGGATCTGAACTCTGCATTAGGCTGGACAGTAACTGCAATTTTTCCGGTGTTTGGTGCTTTGCGCTTAGCCCGTTTTAATGTTCGTCCGGGGGTTCCGGGTTATTTTATCGGTTTGCCAATTCCTGCTGCAGGTGGTGTACTGGCCACATTAGCTCTTTTTAATAAAGATGTTTCGGCTCCGTTTATGATTGTTGCTACACTGCTCTTATCCTATTTGATGGTCAGCACTGTTAAATATCCTAATTTCAAAAAGATTGGATTGCCGAAAAAAGCGGTGGTTGGAGCGCCAGTGGTTATTGTTGTTGCAGTGGCTGTAGCTGTAGTGTTCCCAGAGCAAATCGCTAAGCTGATCTTTGTCTTACTTGGAATTTACGCATTATACGGCTTTAAGCAAAATATTGATCGGTTGACAGCCAGACGCCGTCATCGTCGTCGTAGCCGTTCAGAGGATAAAGTGTATCACTCCAAGAATGGTTAATCGGCCCATAAAGGTAAGGTAACTGAATAAATTATGACCAAAGGTTTTGTCTTCCCTGGGGGATGGCAAAGCCTTTTTGCATTTCCAGCGCTACCCCAAGTTTATCGTCTTGAAAATTGGAACATACTGGTGAGGAATAGATCCATTTAGGATGAATAAAAAGGAGGTGCGTTAGGTTATGTGGAAAAAAGTGATTTTGTCTTTTGCCTTAATATGTGGTGCTTGGTCAGGTTTTTCGCTATACCATGCGCTCGAAAGAGGATTCCCCAAGGGGATGGAAAAGCTGGGTGAAAGCTTACCTGTAGAAGGAAGCATTTTATTTACGGTGCTGGGTGCCATTATTTTTTTGTTTGCGGGGTCTTTATGCGCGGAATGGGGAGGTTCAAAACTGCGGGAGGCGGTTCACTACTGTTCGCGTATTCCAATGAATGAATTAGCTGCAAGTGCAGCTGGGCTTACAGGGGGGCTTCTGTTATCTCTCTTGTTATATCCTGCAATGATCTGGCTGGGGAAAGCTGGGCAGCTGCTGCAAGTGCCGGCAACGTTAGCTTTTGGATACCTGGGACTGCGGATCGGTTTGGAGAAAAAAGAGGAGCTAGCTGCACTTTGGACATCTGGACGCTGGGGCCAAGCGGCTGAGCCGGAAGGCCGCGGGCTTGAGGAACATAAAATCCTCGACACAAGTGTTATTATCGATGGAAGAATCGCTGACATTTGTAAGACGGGATTTATTGAGGGAACCATTGTCATACCTGAATTCGTGCTTGAAGAGCTCCAGCATATTGCTGATTCTTCGGATCTGTTGAAGCGGAACCGGGGACGGCGTGGGCTTGATATTCTCAATAAAATTCAAAAAGAGCTTGATGTGAAGGTATTGATCTATGAGGGAGATTTTGAAGAAATCTCTGAGGTTGACAGTAAGTTAGTGAAGTTAGCGAAGGTACTGCAAGGTAAAGTAGTCACTAATGATTTCAACTTAAATAAGGTTTGCGAATTGCAGGGTGTTTCCGTTCTGAATATTAACGATCTGGCGAATGCTGTGAAGCCTGTAGTGCTGCCTGGTGAGGAAATCGTAGTTCAGGTCATTAAGGATGGCAAAGAGCATGGGCAAGGTGTAGCCTACTTAGACGATGGAACGATGATTGTTGTAGAGGGCGGACGGGAATATATCGGGACTACGATGGAGGTTCTGGTCACTAGCGTGCTGCAAACTTCGGCTGGCCGAATGATATTTGCTAAGCCAAAACTTTTAGAAAAAGCGCAATAAGTGAAGATAAAGTGTATGGGGACTGTCCTATGGGTTGGAAATGCCCGCCAAACACGTTATGATGGGATTATACGTGAAAGACAGGAGCCAGATTAATGTCAAACAGTGTGGGCGTCGTCATTGTGGCGGCAGGCAGAGGAACGCGAATGGGAACTGCGGAGAGCAAGCAATATTTGTTACTGCAGGGGAAGCCGATTATCGTTCATACGCTGGAGGTATTCCAGCAGCACGAATTGATCTCTGAAATCGTGCTCGTAACCGGTGAAGAGGATATTGAACGCTGCCGGGAATGGATACAGCTCTATAAGCTGGACAAGGTTAAGGCTATAGTAACTGGTGGATCTGAGCGTCAGCATTCCGTACATAAAGGGTTGTTGAAACTTACGACACAGTGGGTAATGGTACATGATGGTGTTCGTCCGTTTGTACAGCCGAATGAAATTGAGGCTTGCTACGAACGAGCGAAGCAGATGGGTGCTTCGGTTCTTGCTGTACCCGTCAAGGATACGATCAAACAGGTGGATAATGAAGGACAAGTACTGTCTACGCCGGATCGGCGAAGTCTGTGGGCGATTCAAACCCCGCAGACTTTTCGTCTTTCTGATTTGCTGGAGGCTTATGCAGCGGCGGAACGGGATGGCTTTCTGGGCACCGATGACTCCAGCTTGGCGGAGCGTGCGGGGATTCCGGTTTCTGTGGTTGAGGGAAGCTACAGAAATATTAAGATTACGACACCTGACGATTTGGATTATGCAGAATTCACAGAAAGAAACAGGGGAGAGGGACAATCATGATCGCTGTAGGACAAGGATTTGATGTGCATCAGCTGGTAGAGGGCAGGCCTTGTATTATTGGGGGAGTTACGATTCCTTACGAAAAAGGATTGCTTGGGCATTCCGATGCAGATGTGCTGCTGCATGCAGTTAGTGACGCGATTCTAGGCGCACTTGGACTTGGTGATATTGGCAGACATTTTCCGGATACAGATCCAGCCTTTAAGGACGCAGATAGCTTGAAATTATTAGAAGAGGTATGGGCACTTGCTCGTGAGCGAGGATATAAGCTGGGAAATATTGATTCAACAATTATCGCCCAAAAGCCTAAGATGGCTCCGTACATTCCACAAATGACCGAGATTATCGCACGTGCGCTTAATGCCGACCCGTCCAAGGTGAATGTTAAAGCTACTACAACTGAGCAGCTTGGTTTTGCCGGACGCGGCGAAGGAATTGCCGCACAATCTATTGTCTGTCTACTCCAAGATGTGATATCATCTTGAGATGGTCTAAGTAGTAAATTAAGTTCAACCATATGAAGCGGAGGGAATACAATGACGGATGAAGTCCGGGTGCGTTACGCACCGAGCCCTACGGGACATTTACATATAGGTAACGCCAGAACGGCGCTGTTTAACTATCTGTTCGCCCGTAATAAAGGCGGTAAATTCATTATCAGAATTGAAGATACAGACGTAAAGCGCAATGTCGCTGGTGGTGAAGAGAGCCAGCTTAAGTATTTGAAATGGCTGGGTATGGATTGGGATGAGAGCGTTGATGTTGGCGGAGAGTACGGACCTTACCGTCAGACAGAACGTCTTGACTTATATCGTGTACATTGGCAGGATTTGCTGGACAGAGGTTTGGCTTACCGCTGCTATTGCACAGAGGAAGAGCTGGAAGCGGAACGTGAAGAACAGACTGCCCGCGGAGAAACCCCTCGTTATTCTGGCAAACACCGTGATCTGACTGAAGAGCAACGTCTAGCTTTTGAAGCTGAGGGACGAGTGGCTAGCATTCGCTTCCGTGTGCCAGAAGATCGTACGTATGCGTTTGATGATCTCGTAAAAGGCAGTATTTCTTTTGACACAAAAGAAATGGGTGACTTTGTTATTGTGAAGAAGGACGGAATTCCGACCTATAACTTCGCGGTAGCTGTTGATGATCATCTGATGGCTATTACCCACGTATTGCGTGGAGAAGACCATATTTCCAACACACCCCGCCAGCTTATGATCTATGAAGCGCTTGGCTGGGAGCCACCTTTATTTGGTCACATGACGCTTATTGTTGGCGACAACCACAAGAAGCTCAGCAAACGGGATGAATCCGTTATTCAGTTTATCGAGCAATATGATGAATTGGGTTACTTGCCTGAGGCCCTGGTTAACTTCATTTCTCTGCTTGGCTGGTCTCCAGAGGGAGAAGAAGAGATCTTCAGTAAAGAAGAACTTATTTCTATTTTTGATGCGGACCGTTTGTCCAAAAGCCCGGCTGTATTTGATAAAAACAAGCTGGCGCATCTGAATAATCATTATATTAAGCATGCTGATCCTAAACGGATCTCTGCACTAGCTATTCCGCATTTGCAAAAAGCGGGTAAAATACCTGCTGAGCTGAATGAAGAGCAACAAGCATGGGCGGAAAGCCTTGTCGCGTTGTATCAAGAGCAGATGACTGCAGCTTCTGACATCGTGGCGCTATCGGAACTGTTCTTCCGTAGTCACCTAGAGTTAGAGACGGAAGCAGCGCAGGTTCTGGCTGAAAGCCAAGTTCCTGAGGTATTGTCTGCTTTTCTGGCTAAGGTTGAAGCCTGTCAGGATTTCAGTGCAAGCAACATGGCTGTTCTGATTAAGGAAGTACAGAAAGAAACAGGTCATAAGGGCAAAGCACTCTTTATGCCAATTCGTGTGGCTCTGACCGGACAAACGCACGGACGTGATCTTAATATAACCATTGCTTTGCTCGGCAAAAACCGGGTCATAGAACGTTTGAAATCACAAATTAAGGGCGCTTAAGGTCGTATTTCATACGACAAAACCCCCTTGTCAGTATCTTGTCTTTTGCGCTAAGATAGAATTATATGATAATAGCTGTGATCAGGAGAAGTACGTCCATTGAAGACAATTGCCAGAGAGAATAACCGAGAAAGGGACACCCTTTCGGGCTGGGAGTTATTCATTTGTCCGGGGCAGAACATGCGCCTGTGAGCTGCACGGTTGAATGACCTTTTTAAGGCTCATTAGATCGCGCCGGGAACGTCGCCGTTAATGATGCCAAGTGGAACGAAGAAATTCTGCCGTTTGTAACAATAGCGGCTCATTTGATTCGTTCAAGCAGAGTGGAACCGCGGTTAAACGTCTCTGCAGCATTATGCTGCAGGGGCGTTTTTTGTCTAAATATAAGCAAAAAATGTTCAGTCAATACTCTTTGTCTTATATTTCTTCAGATAACAAACCAAGCGAACGCTCACAGCATATGTATGATAAGGATGATGGGCCTGGAGACAATACCTTTCTTGTGTACCTGTAAACAGGAGATAAGGAAGTTAAGAAGAGAGGAACCGTGATGTTTAAGCATATTAAGTCGGACATTCGGGCGGTATTTGATAACGACCCTGCTGCCCGCAGCTGGTTCGAGGTTGTCTTCACATATGCCGGCTTGCACGCCATTTGGGGTCACCGGATCGCCCACTCTTTTTTCAAACGCCGCTGGTATACAATGGCCCGTATGGTTTCGCAGTTTAGCAGATTTATGACTGGTGTTGAGATCCATCCTGGAGCTGTCATCGGAAATAGGCTGTTTATCGACCATGGTATGGGGATAGTTATTGGAGAAACCTGCGAAATCGGTGATGATGTTATAATCTATCAAGGGGTTACGCTTGGAGGAACAGGAAAAGAAAAAGGTAAGCGTCATCCCACGGTCGGCAACAATGTAGTTATTGGTTCCGGTGCGAAGGTTTTAGGATCTTTTCGTATTGGTGACAATTCAAATATAGGTTCGAATGCTGTTGTGTTGCGTGAAGTGCCTAACAACAGTACAGTAGTAGGGAATCCAGGTCGTGTGGTAAAACGTAATGGAGAACGGGTATCCGATCGGCTCGATCATACGAAGATGCCTGACCCGCTTGTCGATTCATTGCGGTTTTTGCAGAAAGAAATCGAAGAAATTAGGGAAAAGCTTGGCGCAGAAGATAAACAAAAAACCGCACAGCGGATAGCAGAAGCTCAGCAGTATATTGGTGACTATGAAATTTAAGCATCCCGGTATTAAGGAATCCGGAAGAACAGAAAGGGCTGGAATAAGGATGGCTTTACAAATATATAACACAATGACACGCAGCAAGGAGCAGTTTGTGCCCCAGGAGCCGGGCAAAGTTAAGATGTATGTGTGTGGTCCAACCGTTTATGGATATATGCATATCGGAAATGCTAGACCAATAATTGTTTTTGATATGGTCCGGAATTACTTGGAGCAGTTAGGTAATGAGGTGCGTTATGTTACGAATTTCACGGATGTCGATGATAAACTGATTCGCAAAGCCGAAGAAATGAACACTACTGTAGCAGAGGTAGCGGAAACTTTCATTGCTGCTTACCGTGAGGATCTGGAAGGGCTTGGTGTTAAACCGGCAACCTTGAATCCCCGTGTAACGGAAAGCATGGAGCTGATCATTGGATTTATTAAAGAGCTTGAGGAAAAAGGATACGCATACGAAAGCGGCGGCGATGTATATTACCGCACTTCAAAATTTGAAGACTACGGTAAATTATCTCGTCAGAATTTGGATGAGCTGCAGTTTGGTATCCGTGTTGAGGTGGACTCACGTAAGGAAAAACCGGAGGATTTTGTGCTTTGGAAAGCAGCCAAACCTGGTGAAGTGCACTGGAGTAGCCCTTGGGGAGACGGACGTCCCGGCTGGCATATTGAATGCTCGGCTATGGCGCGCGAGTTCTTGGGAGATACGATTGATATCCATGGTGGTGGACAAGATTTGCAGTTCCCGCATCATGAATGCGAATGCGCTCAGACCGAAGCTCTGACTGGTAAACCACTCTCTAATTACTGGATGCATAATGGATTCATCAACATCGGGGACGAGAAAATGTCGAAATCGCTCGGGAATGGCTGGCTTGTAAAAGATATCCGTGAGCGTTTTAAAGCAGGAGCTATCCGCTATTTCATGCTATCGACCCATTACCGTAACCCGCTGAATTTCTCAGAGGAATCTATGACTTCCGCCGAAAAGAGCGTTGAACGGATCACGCTTGCAGAGAGTAACGTTAAACATCGGCTTGAACTCGCTGCTGATGGTGCTCAAGGTGAGGTCAACTCAGAGATTAATGATAAGCTGTCGGCTATAGTGGCCAATTTCCATGCTAGAATGCAGGATGACTTTAATACGCCTGATGCGATCACGGCTATGTTCGATTGGGTGAGCCTGGCAAACCATACGCTTGCGAATAACGAGGCTGCTCCTGCTGATTTTGCTGCATTACTGCAAGCATTTGGCGAAATGAATGCTGTGCTGCGTTTGACGCCTGAACTAGAAGAGGAAATTGCAAGTGAAGAAGTTGAACGGTTAATCGCCGAGCGGGTTGAAGCTCGTAAGAATAAGAATTGGAGCCGGTCTGACGAGATCCGTGATGAATTAGGCCGCTTGGGCATATTGCTTGAGGATACTCCACAGGGAATGCGGTGGCGTCGTAAATGAGTGAGGAACGCAAGTTTGATAACGGATGGTTTCCTTATGAGCCTTCCAAACCTGCGCGACTACTTTCGCCTATTGTTCTAGCTTATGTAGGAGATGCTATCTATGAGGTGGCTGTTCGCCAGTATTTAGTATCTCTTCCGAATTTGCGTCCGAACCATTTGCATCGTTCTGCTACAGGGCTGGTATCCGCTAAAGCACAGTGTGCAATTCTGAACTTTTTGGAGCCTAGTCTCACGGAAGAGGAGAAGGATGTCGCCCGTCAGGGGAGAAATGCGAAATCGGGAAGTGTTCCTAAGAATGCGGATGTGCTTGAATACCGTCATGCTACAGCTTTTGAGTGCTTGATTGGTCACTTGTACTACACAGGACAACAGGAGAGAATAGAAGAAATTGTGCACAAGGGTATACAGTTTATGTTGAAACAGCCGTGATAGGCTTTGGCGAAATAGAAAATAGGAGAAGTGAACATGGAAGAAGAATTGAAGACTGAAGAGGAAATATTGGCAGGGAAGCATTCTGTGCTTGAAGCGCTTCGCGCTGGTCGTACATTAAATAAAATTTGGATCGCAGAGACAGCCCAGAAGCATCTGACAGCACCCATCGTTGCCGAAGCCCGGAAAGCGGGAATTGTCATTCAGCATGTGGACAAGCGTAAGCTGGATCAACTGGCACCAGGCGTGCAGCATCAAGGGGTGGTTGCACAAGCGGCACCATTTGCCTATGTTGAAGTGGATGATCTGTTAGCTATAGCAGAAGCCAAAGGAGAACCGGCATTCCTTATTTTGCTTGATGAAATTGAAGATCCTCATAACCTGGGCTCGATTCTGCGGACGGCGGATTGTACTGGAGTACATGGGGTAATCGTACCTAAACGCCGTTCGGCTCAGATAACTGCGACCGTGTCCAAAACATCCGCGGGTGCTGTGGAGTATGTTCCGGTTGCCCGGGTTACAAACCTGGGTCAGACTATTGACCGTCTAAAAGAGCAGGGAGTCTGGGTAGTAGGAACAGACGTGGATACCGATCAGAATCTATACCAATCCGACATTTTCACGGGTCCGGTAGCTGTTGTAATCGGCAATGAGAATAAAGGAATGGGACGCCTGATTCGTGAAAAATGTGATGTACTTCTTAAGCTGCCGATGGCCGGAAAGATCAATTCATTAAATGCCTCTGTCGCCGCAGGAGTCATTATGTATGAAGTGATACGCCGCCGGCAACTGCAGGGATAGCTATGGCCGACTGGCGCGATGTGCTGCTTGTGGATGGATATAACATGATCGGTGGCTGGCCGGAACTTGTGGCACTGTCCCAGATTGGTATGCAGGAAGCACGCGACCGCTTGATGGATTTGCTGGCAGATTACCAGGCTTTCTCTGGACGAAGAGTTATTGCTGTTTTTGATGCATACCGTGTTCCGGGGTTGGGAAGGTCTTTTGTCCAGGGGAAGGTCCAGGTGTACTTCACCAAGGAAAAAGAAACCGCAGATGAATGCATTGAGCGACTGGTTGGGGAATATAGCAATCGGCGCCGGCAGATCTATGTGGCTACGAGTGATTTTATAGAGCAGCATATTATTTTTGCACAAGGTGCATTGCGAATTTCGGCAAGGGAATTGCATCTGGAAATTGAAGAGAACCAGAAACAAGTAAAAAAAGCTATTGAACCTGGTGGTGTCAGTTCTACTCGTCATTCGTTGGAAGACAAACTGCCTCCCGATGTGCGCAGTAAGTTGGAAAAATGGCGCAGACAGTGAGATTGAGGAAGAATCAGGAAATATTTTATTCCAATTTATGCTATTCTAGATTGATTTTGGACAAACTCCGGTTGACGGTGGAAGGTAACATAATATATACTGATCCTATATTTCGCGAAGTAACGATGTGTCTTGCGTTGCAGCCGGGGGGATTCTTGGTGAGTGTCGACCTCAAGGAAATAATGCTGTCTGAGTATGATTTCATAAGTGATGAAGATATTGTCGAGGCTTTCCGTGGTGGCGACAGTGGCGCATTAGAACATTTGATTAATAAATACCGTAACTTTGTACGTGCTAAAGCCCGCTCTTATTTCTTGATCGGGGCAGACCGTGAAGATATTGTACAAGAAGGAATGATTGGTCTATACAAGGCTATTCGTGACTTTAAAGGTGACAAGCTCTCTTCATTCAAGGCTTTTGCTGAGCTCTGCATTACACGACAGATTATAACGGCTATTAAGACGGCCACTCGTCAGAAACATATTCCGCTGAACTCTTATGTTTCCTTGGACAAGCCCATTTATGACGAAGATTCTGATAGAACACTTATGGATGTCATTTGTGGAACACAGGTTCTAGATCCAGAAGAGCTAATTATTAATCAAGAAGAATTCATTGGTCTTGAAGATAAGATGGCGGAGATTCTAAGTGACTTGGAGCGCAAGGTTCTGATGTTGTATTTAGACGGAAGATCCTATCAAGAGATTGCTGAAGATCTTAAGCGGCATGTAAAGTCTATTGATAACGCTCTACAACGAGTAAAAAGGAAATTAGAAAGATATCTAGAAGTACGTGACAATTGATGATATAATGAACAAGAGAGGGCTCGGACATCGAGTTCTTTTTTTTAGTCTTTTTGAAATCACTCGGATAGAATTAGGTGCTTGCACCATAAATTACTATTTGAGCCGATTTTAGTCGTTGCCGTTGAAGGTAGGTTTATACACAGACGGAATACCCCATAATGGTAAGGAAGACAGCGAAGTGTGAGGAAGAGATAGACCCAAAGACAGGGTACGGCCATATGACTACTAAACCCGGAATTACCCAGTGCAGAACGGAATTCTTTCGTTGACACAGACCTTGACATTATGCTAAAGTGTTTTAGGTAGGCCTAAATTCGCGGCTTTTTTTTAGGATCAATATTTGCGTCTTCTAATGTGAATTAGAAGGACGTCTCGGGAGGTGCACATCATGCGGGTAATTATCACTTTGGCTTGTACAAGTTGCAAACAAAGAAACTATGCGACTACCAAAAACAAGCGAAATCACCCCGACCGCATGGAGATGAAGAAATTTTGCAAGTATTGTAACTCGCAAACTCCTCATCGCGAAACCAGATAGTCTGTGGAGGTGTAGTCGGCATGAAACGTAGTTTCAAGTCTATGTTTTCCTTTTTCACTGAGAGCTGGAGTGAACTCAAAAAAGTTCGCTGGCCAAGTCGTAAAGAATTGACCAACTATACATTGATCGTTCTCGGTACGATTGTAGTTGTCGCTATTTACTTCTGGGTTCTGGACATCGGTATTTCCGCTGTGATTGAAGCGATTATTTAGAGAGGTCCCAGGTGGCTTGATATGGAAAAAAGATGGTATGTCGTTCATACCTATTCTGGGTATGAGAATAAGGTCAAAGCCAATTTGGAGAAGCGCGTTGAGTCCATGGGCATGGAAGACAAAATATTCCGCGTTCTTGTTCCTATGGAAGAAGAAATCGTAAACAAAGACGGTAAGAAAAAAACCGTTATGCGTAAAGTTTACCCCGGATATGTTTTGGTGGAAATGGTTCAGACTGATGATTCCTGGTATGTTGTCCGCAATACTCCGGGCGTTACTGGATTTGTTGGTTCGACAGGCTCAGGGTCTAAACCAACAGCTTTGCTTCCGGAAGAGGTAGAACAAATTCTGAAGCATATGGGCATGGTTGAACCTAAAGCGAAGATTGATTTCGAAATCAAGGAATCCGTACGTATTATGGTTGGTCCGTTTGCGAATTTTGTGGGCTCCGTGGAAGAAATTTTGGCTGACAAGAGCAAGATCAAAGTGCATGTTAACATGTTTGGACGGGAAACCCCGCTAGAGTTGGATTTCACTCAAGTGGAGAAAATATAACATAAGCTAGGGTTTCTTGTGGGAGAGCGCTATTGGCGTTCGAAGACCACTATTTTTGCAAGGAGGTGTCACTCATGGCTAAAAAAGTTATTAAAATGGTGAAACTGCAGATTCCTGCAGGGAAAGCGAATCCAGCGCCTCCAGTAGGTCCGGCGTTAGGTCAAGCAGGTGTCAACATCATGGCATTCTGTAAGGAATTTAATGCTCGTACTGCCGACCAGGCTGGCTTGATCATTCCGGTTGAAATTACAGTATTTGAAGACCGTTCCTTTACTTTCATCACTAAAACTCCTCCGGCTGCTGTTCTGCTTCGCATCGCTGCTAAAGTAGAAAAAGGATCCGGCGAACCAAACAAGAAAAAAGTAGCAAAAATCGGCCGCGCTGCGGTACGTGAAATTGCTGAAACAAAAATGCCTGACCTTAACGCTGCAACTGTTGAAGCTGCAATGCGTATGGTTGAAGGTACTGCTCGCAGTATGGGTATCACAATCGAAGACTAGTAGTTTTCGAAGAATCGGTCATTCGTGACCCGCAAGTATGTGGGAGGAATTTCCGCTAACACCACAAAGGAGGAACATTTTCATGGCTAAACATGGTAAGAAATACCAAGAAGCTGCTAAGCTGATCAACAGCGAAGCAACTTACGAGCCTTCAGAAGCTGTAGAGCTTGTGAAAAAGGCAGCGACTGCTAAGTTCGACGAAACCGTTGAAGCAGCAGTTCGTCTGGGTGTAGACCCGCGTAAACAAGACCAAGCAGTTCGTGGTGTTGTTGTCCTGCCTCACGGCACTGGTAAAACACAACGCGTGCTTGTATTTGCAAAAGGTGAAAAAGCGAAAGAGGCAGAAGCTGCTGGCGCTGATTTTGTTGGTGATCAAGACATGATCAA
Source organism: Paenibacillus sp. FSL H7-0716 (assembly GCF_038002705.1). Taxonomy (NCBI): domain Bacteria; kingdom Bacillati; phylum Bacillota; class Bacilli; order Caryophanales; family Paenibacillaceae; genus Paenibacillus; species Paenibacillus sp. FSL H7-0716. The sequence goes on along the minus strand of NZ_JBBODA010000006.1, from coordinate 282,278 downwards.
CAAAATTCAACAAGGCTGGTTTGAATTTGATGTCTGCGTAGCTACACCTGATATGATGAGTGAAGTCGGTAAACTGGGTCGTCTGCTTGGTGGTAAAGGTCTTATGCCTAACCCTAAAGCTGGCACAGTTACATTCGATGTTTCCAAGGCTGTGCAAGAAATCAAAGCCGGTAAAATCGAATACCGTCTCGACAAAGCAGGTCAAATTCACGCGCCAATCGGCAAAGTGTCCTTTGATGCTGCACAATTGAACGATAACCTTAAAGCTCTTATCGACGCTTTGAACCGTGCGAAACCAGCTGCTGCTAAAGGTGTATACCTTAAAGGCATCTCGATTTCTTCCACAATGGGACCTAGCGCTCGTGTGAACACAACCGTCTTCAGATAGTTAAGGGTTGACTCTTTGAGTCAATTTTGATAATCTATAACAGTTGTGAAACTTAAGGTATCAATCTTAACCTTGAATATGCTTACCGTAGACAGTAGGTGCCTTAGTGCTTAATTTCCTACCGAGGTGTTGTGATAGAAACAAGAAGTAACGAGCTTGCTCGTATAACTTTCGTTTTATCAAGCCTTCGTGATTCTGCGGAGGCTTTTCTACTGCCTGCGTAGGAGCGGTGAAGCTTTCCTTGGAAAGAACGCCGACACATAAATTTTCAGGAGGTGTATACATTGGCAAATGCAAAAGTAATTCAAGCAAAACAAGACGCGGTTGACGTCGTTACTGCAAAACTGCAAAACAGTCTTTCGACTGTTGTAGCTGACTACCGTGGATTGAACGTTTCCCAAGTGACTGAACTGCGTAAGCAACTTCGTGAAGCTGGCGTTGAGTTTCAAGTCCTGAAGAACACATTGCTACGTCGCGCAACTGCTGCGGCTGAGTTGAGTGAATTGGATGAAGTTTTGACTGGTCCAACAGCTATCGCATTCAGCACAACTGATGCAGTAGCACCAGCTAAAATTTTGAACGATTTCGCCAAGAAAAACGACGCTTTGAAATTGAAAGGCGGCGTAGTTGAAGGTCGTGTCATTGACGCGGAACAACTGAAAGCACTGGCTGAGCTTCCATCCCGCGATGGTTTGCTGTCCATGCTGCTTAGCGTACTTCAAGCTCCAATGCGCAACTTCGCGCTTGCAGTTAAAGCTGTTGCTGAAAAAGAAGAACAAAGCGCGTAAGCCTTTGACTCTTGCAGCATAATCAATACCACAAATAAATTTAAATATAAAATGGAGGTTCAATCATGAGTAAAGAAGCAATCTTGGAAGCAATTAAAGGCATGAGCGTATTGGAACTGAACGACCTGGTTAAAGCAATTGAAGAAGAATTCGGCGTAACTGCAGCAGCTCCAGTAGCAGCTGGCGGTGCGGTAGCAGCAGTAGCTGAAGAGCAATCCGAATTTGACGTAATTTTGACAGGCGCTGGCGCTTCCAAAATCAACGTTATCAAAATCGTTCGCGAAATCACTGGTCTTGGCTTGAAAGAAGCTAAAGATCTTGTAGACAACGCACCAAAAGCAATCAAAGAAAAAGTAAGCAAAGACGAAGCCGAAGCTACTAAAGCAAAATTGGAAGAAGCAGGCGCAGCTGTAGAAGTGAAGTAATTCCTTCTATTACTGAAAACCCCTTGAACTTGTTCAAGGGGTTTGTTTTATAAATAGAGTTAGTAGGGCGTATACACCAACTGCTAACATAATAGGAAAGGGAGGAAAGAGATGTCGCAACATTATTATTCGCAGCAGCCGGATGTACGTCATGACAGACGTAGCATTGATACCGTACTAAGAGGCAAAAGCTTTCGTTTTACGAGCGATGCCGGTGTATTCTCTAAAGGAGACATCGATTACGGTAGCCGAGTTCTTATTGAAGCTATGATAATTCCGGACGGTTCAGCGGTGCTTGATGTAGGTTGTGGTTATGGGCCTATTGGCATAAGTGCAGCATACCTAGCTCCCAAAGGACATGTAACCATGATTGATATTAACAGTCGTGCGGTAGAACTGGCGCGTGAGAATGCTCAGCACAATGGAATCCGGAATGTTACGATAATGGAAAGCGATGTGCTCGGCGCATTGAATGAGCAGCAGAAGTTCGATGTGATTCTAACTAATCCTCCGATTCGTGCAGGAAAAGCTGTAGTGCATAAGATTTTTGAAGATGCGTATGAACATTTAAATGAGGGTGGCTATCTGTGGATTGTGATTCAGAAGAAGCAGGGTGCTCCATCCGCAGTGGCAAAACTAGAAAGCTTGTTCTCAATGGTGGAAGAAGTGGGGAAAGACAAAGGCTATCGTATTATTAAAGCGCAAAAATAAAATACAATAGGTTATTGACATGTGATAGTGATAATGGTATTATTATAAAATGTCAGTATTAAGATAGGCTCCATGTCTTTAGTTTGCTGAAATGTCAAGCAATATATTGTCGCCCGGCTAGCGCATGCCGCACGGCAAGTTTTTGCGAGTTGGTTGTCTATGCTCTAACGTAGCAAATGCTGCGTGATAATAGATAATAGCGCATGAACTATTGCTTGGTGACGTATAATATGTACGTTTTGGGCAAATCTACTTGATAAGGAGTATTTTGGTCATGGATAAATGCGCTCTTTTTTCGAAGATTTCGATAAGGGCTTTTCTTTTATTTATGACTGAATCCTTGTAGTATGGTTCCATTATACGGTTCCAAACAAGGGTTCGCAATCAATTTTTAAGTGAGTAGACATGAGGGGTGAGTAAAGTTGGCAGGACATCTTGTTCAGTATGGTCGACGCACTCGGCGGAGCTATGCGAGAATTAACGAGGTACTCGAGGTCCCGAACCTGATCGAGATCCAACAAAAATCTTATGATTGGTTTTTGGAGGAAGGATTGCGGGAAATGTTTCAGGACATCTCGCCGATCCAGGATTTCACAGGTAATTTGGTACTAGAGTTCATTGATTACAGCCTGGGTGAACCGAAATATACGGTTGACGACGCTAAAGAGCGGGACGTAACGTATGCGGCTCCTCTGCGTGTAAAGGTGCGGCTCATTAATAAAGAGACCGGTGAGGTTAAAGAGCAGGAAGTGTTCATGGGAGATTTCCCGCTGATGACGGAGACCGGCACTTTTATTATTAATGGTGCGGAACGGGTTATTGTCAGCCAGTTGGTTCGCTCTCCAAGCGTCTATTTCAGCACAAAAGTGGATAAGAACGGCAAAAAAACCTACACCGCCACAGTAATCCCGAACCGCGGAGCCTGGTTGGAACTTGAAACCGACGCTAAGGACATTATGTATGTTCGTATCGATCGGACTCGTAAAATTCCTGTTACCGTACTTTTGCGTGCTCTCGGTTTCGGTAGTGATGCCGAAATTCTGGAATTGCTTGGCAATGATGAATATATTCGCAATACGCTGGATAAAGACAACACGGACTCCACGGAGAAGGCGCTTATTGAAATTTATGAGCGTTTGCGTCCGGGCGAACCGCCGACACTAGACAATGCCAAAAGTTTGCTGGTTGCGCGTTTCTTTGATCCAAAACGCTACGACCTAGCTAATGTAGGCCGTTACAAAATCAATAAAAAGCTACACATTAAGAACCGTCTTTTCAATCAACGTCTTGCTCAGCCTTTGGTTGACGACTCTACTGGAGAAATCCTGGCAGAATCCGGCCAAATGGTCGATCGTAGACTGCTTGATGAATTGATTCCATATTTCGAAAAGAATGTTGCCTTTAAAAACTACCGTGTTACTGGCGGAGTTATGGACAGCGAAGATATTCCTCTTCAAACAATTGACGTGTTCTCGCCAATTGAAGAAGGCCGGGTTATCAAGCTGATTGCTAACGGCAACATCGACAAATCTGTTAAGCATATTACTCAAGCTGATATTATATCCTCAATCAGCTACTTTATTAATTTGCTTCACGGAATTGGCAATACCGATGATATCGACCACTTGGGTAACCGTCGTTTGCGTTCTGTAGGTGAACTCTTGCAGAATCAGTTCCGTATCGGTTTGTCCCGGATGGAACGTGTTGTACGTGAAAGAATGTCGATTCAGGATGCTAATGCGATTACGCCTCAGGCTCTGATCAATATTCGTCCGGTCATCGCGTCTATTAAAGAGTTCTTCGGTAGCTCCCAGCTGTCTCAATTTATGGATCAGACGAACCCACTTGCGGAACTTACGCATAAACGTCGTCTGTCCGCTCTCGGACCTGGTGGTTTGACACGTGAACGCGCGGGCTTTGAAGTTCGTGACGTCCATCACAGTCACTACGGTCGGATGTGTCCAATTGAAACGCCGGAAGGTCCAAACATCGGGTTGATCAACTCCTTGTCCACCTTTGCCCGCATCAATGAATACGGCTTTATTGAAGCTCCGTATCGTTGGGTGGATCCGAAGACTGGTAAGGTGACTGAGCAAATTGACTATCTGACTGCTGATGAGGAAGATAATTATGTAGTTGCTCAGGCTAACGTGTTGATCGAAGAAGATGGCACCTTTAAAGAAGATATGGTAATCGTTCGTTACAACAAAGACTCAGACAACATTACAACGATGCCAAGTAATCGTGTCGATTACATGGATGTTTCGCCTAAACAGGTTGTATCTGTCGCTACGGCGCTCATTCCGTTCCTTGAGAACGATGACTCCAACCGCGCACTGATGGGATCTAACATGCAACGTCAAGCCGTTCCGCTTCTAATTCCAAAAGCTCCGCTGGTCGGAACAGGGATGGAACATAAATCCGCTAAGGATTCTGGCGTATGTATCGTTTCCAAGTATGACGGTATTATCGAACGTTCTTCAGCTAATGAAATTTGGCTGCGTCGCGTTGAGACTGTCGAAGGCAAGGAAGTTAAAGGCGATATCGTTAAATATAAATTACACAAATTTATGCGTTCTAACCAAGGTACCTGTATTAACCAACGTCCTCTAGCTAAAAGAGGGGACATTGTTAAGAAAGGTGATATCCTGGCAGACGGTCCTTCCACAGAAATGGGCGAACTTGCTCTTGGCCGTAACGTAGTCGTTGCGTTCATGACTTGGGAAGGTTACAACTACGAGGATGCGATCCTGTTAAGTGAAAAGCTGGTTAAGGAAGATGTATATACTTCGATTCATATCGAAGAATACGAATCTGAAGCTCGTGACACTAAACTGGGACCTGAAGAAATTACGCGCGATATTCCGAACGTCGGCGAAGAAGCTCTGCGCAATCTTGATGAGCGCGGAATCATCCGCATCGGTGCGGAAATCAGCGCTGGTGACATTCTGGTGGGTAAGGTTACTCCTAAGGGTGTAACTGAACTGACAGCAGAAGAACGTCTCCTGCACGCTATCTTTGGTGAGAAAGCTCGTGAAGTACGGGATACCTCTTTACGCGTTCCTCATGGTAGTGATGGTATTATCGTGGACGTTAAAGTTTTTACACGTGAGAACGGCGATGAGCTGCCTCCGGGTGTAAATCAATTGGTTCGTGTCTACATCGCTCAGAAACGTAAGATCTCTGAGGGTGACAAGATGGCCGGACGTCACGGTAACAAGGGTGTCGTTGCCCGTATCCTGCCAGAAGAAGATATGCCGTTCCTTCCGGACGGTACGCCAGTACAGGTTGTTCTTAACCCTCTAGGCGTTCCTTCTCGTATGAACATCGGACAGGTGCTTGAGGTCCATATTGGTATGGCCGCATTGCGTCTGGGAATTCACATTGCAACGCCGGTATTTGACGGAGCGCGTGAGTACGACGTGTTTGATACGATGGAAGAAGCAGGTATGCAGCGTAATGGTAAAACCGTACTGTATGATGGTCGTACAGGTGAACGCTTCGAACGTGAAGTTACTGTTGGTGTCATGCACATGATCAAACTGGCGCACATGGTTGATGATAAGATTCACGCCCGTTCAACAGGACCTTACTCACTAGTTACGCAACAACCATTGGGTGGTAAAGCTCAATTTGGTGGACAGCGTTTCGGGGAGATGGAAGTGTGGGCGCTTGAAGCTTACGGTGCTGCATATACATTGCAAGAAATTTTGACCGTGAAATCCGATGACGTGGTTGGTCGCGTGAAGACGTACGAATCCATTGTCAAAGGTGAAAATGTACCGGAACCAGGTGTTCCTGAGTCGTTCAAGGTATTGATCAAAGAACTGCAGTCCCTGGGTATGGATGTTAAGATTCTTAGCGGTGACGAGCAGGAAATTGAAATGAGAGAATTGGACGATGAGGACGAGACGTCAGGCGACAAACTAAGCCTCAATTTAGAAGGTTCAGAAGTCGGAGTAGAATAATCAAGCTGGAGCTTAAAAGTTCCATTTTATAAAGGACCGCACGCCCTCTTTTGATGTAACAGTCAGAAGAGGGCAAAGCGGTACTAAATCAGGATTAGGTTAAGGAGGGTTGCTCCTTGTTGGACGTTAACAATTTTGAATTTATGAAAATCGGACTCGCTTCTCCGGAGAAGATTCGTTCATGGTCCCGCGGAGAAGTTAAGAAACCGGAAACCATTAACTATCGTACATTGAAACCGGAAAAAGAGGGTCTTTTCTGTGAGCGTATCTTTGGACCACAAAAAGACTGGGAATGTCATTGCGGTAAATACAAACGTGTCCGTTATAAGGGCGTAGTCTGCGACCGTTGTGGCGTTGAGGTTACCCGTGCTAAAGTTCGTCGTGAACGTATGGGTCACATTGAATTGGCTGCTCCGGTATCTCATATCTGGTATTTCAAAGGTATCCCAAGCCGCATGGGGCTTGCACTAGATATGTCTCCAAGATCACTTGAAGAAATTATCTATTTCGCATCTTATGTTGTAACGGATCCAGGTGAAACTCCACTGGAAAAGAAACAACTTCTGTCCGAGAAAGAATATCGTAGCTACCGTGAAAAATACGGTTACGGTTTCCAAGCCGGCATGGGTGCTGAAGCTGTTAAAAAGCTTCTTCAAGATATCGACATCGATAAAGAGCTGGAATTCCTCAAAGAAGAACTGCGTACGGCCCAAGGCCAACGCCGTAACCGGGCGATCAAACGTCTGGAAGTCATTGAAGCATTCCGTAACTCCGGCAACAAGCCTGATTGGATGATCATGGATGTTCTTCCGGTTATTCCTCCGGAGCTTCGTCCGATGGTTCAATTGGATGGTGGCCGTTTTGCTACGTCCGACTTGAATGATCTCTATCGCCGTGTTATTAACCGGAACAACCGTCTGAAAAGACTGCTTGATCTCGGTGCTCCTGACATTATCGTGCAGAACGAAAAACGGATGCTCCAGGAAGCTGTCGATGCTCTCATCGATAACGGCCGTCGGGGACGTCCGGTAACCGGTCCTGGTAACCGTCCGCTTAAATCGCTCAGCCATATGCTGAAAGGTAAACAAGGACGTTTCCGCCAGAACTTGCTCGGTAAACGGGTTGACTACTCTGGACGTTCCGTTATCGTAGTAGGACCGTACCTCAAGATGTATCAATGCGGACTTCCTAAGAAAATGGCGTTAGAATTGTTCAAACCTTTTGTTATGAAAGAATTGGTTAATAAGGGCCTTGCCCACAACATAAAGAGCGCGAAACGTAAAGTTGAACGCGTAAGTCCTGAAGTTTGGGATGTACTCGAAGAAGTAATTAGAGAACACCCAGTACTTCTAAACCGCGCACCAACACTTCACCGTCTCGGTATTCAAGCATTTGAACCGATCTTGGTGGAAGGTCACGCTATTCGTCTTCACCCACTCGTATGTACGGCGTACAATGCCGACTTTGACGGTGACCAAATGGCGGTGCACGTTCCTCTGTCTGCAGAAGCTCAAGCGGAAGCACGCATTCTCATGCTTGCATCTGGTAATATCTTGAATCCTAAAGACGGTAAGCCAGTTGTAACACCTTCCCAGGATATGGTCCTTGGTACTTTCTACTTGACCATGGATAACAAGGAAGAAAAGGGTAGTGGTATGATTCTGCGTACCGTTAACGAAGCTGTATCAGCTTACCAACGCGGAACTGCAGGACTTCATGCTCGTGTTGCTATTCCGGCTAAAGCACTTGGCAAAACATGCTTTACGGAAGAACAACAAAATGCAATGTTGATTACTACGGTCGGTAAGATCATTTTTAATGAAATCTACCCAAGTAGTTTCCCTTATATCAACGAAGCAACCAAAACTAACTTGCTGCACGGCACACCTGAGAAATATTTTATCTACGAAAAAGGCGCGAACATTCGCGAGTTGATTGAATCCGCTCCAGAAGCCAGTGCTGTAGGTAAAGAATATCTGGGTCTGATTATTGCTCGTTGTTTTGAAACTTATCACACAACCAAAACTTCTATGATTTTGGATAAAATTAAACAACTCGGATTCACTTACTCCACACGTTCTGGTGTTACAGTTGCCGTGTCGGACGTTATTGTCCCTGAGGAGAAAGTTACGATCCTGAAAGAGTCTGAAGCTAAGGTTGATGTGGTTGCTAACCAATATCGCCGTGGTTTGATCACCAATGACGAACGGTATGACCGTGTTATTGAGATCTGGTCGAAGACTAAGGATGATCTTACGAACATCCTGCTTAAGTCGATGGACCGTTTCAACTCTATCATGCTCATGGTCGACTCTAAAGCGCGTGGTAACAAATCGCAGATCACTCAGTTGGGTGGTATGCGTGGTCTGATGGCAACACCTTCAGGTCGGATTTTCGAATTGCCAATCAAGGCAAACTTCCGTGAAGGTCTTACCGTCTTGGAGTACTTTATCTCCACTCACGGAGCGCGTAAAGGTCTTGCCGATACCGCACTTCGTACCGCGGACTCAGGGTATCTGACTCGTCGTCTTGTTGACGTTGCCCAGGACGTTATTGTCCGTGAAGAAGATTGTGGAACCGATAAAGGCTTCACAGTTAGTCGTATTCAGGATGGTAAAGAGGTTATCGAAGATCTGTATGACCGTATTGAAGGTCGTTACTGCTTCGAAACTGTTCGTCACCCAGAAACAGGCGAAATCATTGTTCACCGTAATGATTTGATTGACTCCGATAAAGCGGAGGCAATTGTAAACGCAGGTGTAACTAAGCTGCAAATTCGTTCTGTACTGAGCTGCCGTGCCCGTCATGGGGTTTGTAAGAAATGTTACGGACGTAACTTGGCAACTGGTAAACACGTTGAGATTGGTGAAGCAGTTGGTATTATTGCCGCACAATCTATCGGTGAACCAGGAACCCAGCTTACAATGCGTACGTTCCATACCGGCGGTGTTGCCGGTGATGACATCACTCAAGGTTTGCCGCGTATTCAGGAGTTGTTTGAAGCTCGTAACCCTAAAGGTCAAGCTACAATCAGTGAGATCGATGGCGTAATCAAGGAAATCCGTGAAACCAAAGACCGTCGCGAAATAGAGGTTCAAGGTGAAGCAGAATCCAAGACTTATTCCATTACTTATGGTTCGCGTCTACGTGTTAGCGAAGGTCAAGAAATCGAAGCCGGCGATGAGCTGACAGACGGTTCGATTGACCCTAAAGAAATGCTGCGTATCAAAGGGATCCGTGGGGTACAAAACTACATTCTGCAAGAAGTACAGCGTGTATACCGTAACCAAGGCGTTGAGATCAATGATAAGCACATTGAAGTTATGATCAAGCAAATGCTTCGGAAGATCCGTATCATTGACGCAGGTGACACAAGTCTGTTGCCGGGTGCATTTGCGGATATTCATGAGTACGAAGGTGCTAACAAGGAAGCAATCTTGTCTGGTAAAGAGCCTGCTGTTGCTAAACCAGTCTTGCTCGGTATTACCAAGGCGTCTCTTGAGACTGATTCCTTCTTGTCAGCTGCATCATTCCAAGAAACTACTCGTGTCCTAACAGACGCTGCTATCAAAGGTAAAGTAGATAAGTTGCTTGGACTTAAAGAAAATGTTATTATCGGTAAGTTGATTCCTGCAGGTACTGGGATGAACCGTTACCGTAACGTTAAGCTAAGTGATCCAAATGCAGAAAGCGAACTTGAAACATTAGAGACGGTTCCTGCTGAATAAATTAGCAATCATGGTAGTGTGCTCATGTCATACCTACTCATAGGTGTGGCATGAGTGTTCTGCTGTGTATAATTTCTATAAAAATTGTTGCTGAATTTCTTGACACCATCTATTGATAATGCTAAAATGTCTAAGGTGCGTGAGTAGCCATGTTATCCTTGTTCATTGGAGGTAAAGAGAATGACTGATGATAGAGGACTACAGGATGCTCAGGTCAAGATCGGTACCAAACAAACCGTCAAGGCGGTAGAGTTGGGCCTAGCCGCAGAAGTCTATGTGGCAGAGGACGGAGATCAAAGGCTTACTTCCAGGATAGTTTTGCTTTGTAACAAACAAGGTGTTAAGATCACATATGTGGATACGATGCTGAATTTGGGCAAGGCCTGCGGAATAGAAGTTGGCGCTGCGATGGCAGCCGTCTTAAAACAATAGCTACAGAAATGTTTTTGTACTGGGGTGAACACCAGCGGCAAGAACTTTTCATTTGTCTTTTTATGAACCGCCTGGGTCTGTGGGCTTAGAGTTCTTAAATCGACTATCATTTCAGGAAGGGGGTGGCAACAACATGCCAACAATTAACCAATTGGTTCGTAAAGGCCGTCAAGCCAAAATCGAAAAATCTAAATCTCCCGCTCTTCAAAAAGGGTATAACGCCCTCAAGCGTGAGGCTACAAATTTGAGCGCTCCGCAAAAACGCGGTGTGTGCACTCGTGTAGGCACAATGACTCCACGTAAACCAAACTCAGCGCTTCGTAAATATGCCCGTGTTCGTTTGACGAACCGTCTCGAGGTAACAGCTTATATCCCGGGTATCGGACATAACTTACAAGAGCACAGTGTTGTATTACTTCGCGGAGGTAAAGTAAAGGACCTTGCAGGGGTTCGTTACCATATCGTTCGTGGTGCTTTGGATACAGCAGGTGTAGCTAACCGGATGCAAGCTCGTTCTAAATACGGTGCAAAACGTCCTAAAGCTAAGAAATAAGATAACAATATCTGAATAATAAACATTTAAGAAAGGGGGATATCCATGCCACGCAAAGGTCCAGTTACAAAGAGAGACGTATTGCCAGATCCGTTGTATAATAGCAAGTTGGTTACTCGTTTGATTAACCGCATTATGCTGGGTGGTAAAAGAGGTGTCGCTCAAAGCATTCTGTACAATTCATTCAAATTGATTGAAGAACGTACGGGTAAAGATCCGATGGAAGTTTTCGAAGCTGCCATCAAGAATATCATGCCGGTTTTGGAAGTCAAAGCTCGTCGTGTCGGTGGTGCTAACTATCAAGTACCTATCGAGGTTAAACCAGAGAGACGTACTGCTCTGGGATTACGTTGGCTCGTAAACTACTCTCGCAACCGCGGTGAGAAGACTATGGAAGAGCGTTTGGCGGCTGAGATCATCGACGCTTCCAACAACACAGGCGCTTCTGTTAAGAAACGTGAAGATACACACAAAATGGCTGAAGCAAACAAAGCGTTCGCTCACTACCGTTGGTAGGATAAAGGTCATTCAAATAACTTATATTTTGAAGGGAGATCCATTTCATGGCTAGAGAGTTCTCCTTAAAAAATACACGTAACATCGGGATCATGGCGCATATTGATGCTGGTAAAACAACTACCACAGAGCGGATTCTTTTCTATACAGGCCGTACGCACAAAATCGGTGAAGTTCACGAGGGTGCTGCTACAATGGACTGGATGGAGCAAGAACAAGAGCGCGGAATCACGATTACGTCCGCTGCTACGACTGCTGCGTGGAAAGGTCACCGCATCAATATCATTGATACCCCAGGACACGTTGACTTCACTGTTGAAGTTGAACGTTCCCTGCGTGTATTGGATGGGGCAGTTGGTGTATTTAGTGCAAAAGAGGGCGTTGAGCCTCAGTCTGAAACCGTATGGAGACAGGCTGACCGTTATAACGTTCCCCGGATTGCATATGTAAACAAAATGGACATTATCGGTGCGGATTTCCTTAACGTAATCGAAACTATGCGTGATCGCCTTCAAGCCAATGCAGTTGCTATTCAATTGCCAATTGGTGCAGAAAGTGATTTCACTGGTATTATCGACCTAGTTGAGCAAAAAGCACACATGTTCAGAGATGATCTGGGCCAAAACATCGAAGTAACGGATATTCCGGAAGAATATTTGGCCAAAGTTGAGGAGCTGCGTCTCGAGTTGATCGAGAAAGTTGCTGAACTTGATGAGGATCTGACTATGAAGTATTTGGAAGGCGAAGAAATTACAATTCCGGAAATTAAAGCTGCAATTCGCAAAGGCGTAGTTGAAGTTAAATTGTTCCCTGTAATTGCTGGATCTTCCTACCGAAACAAAGGGATTCAGCTTATGCTGGATGCTGTTGTTGATTACTTGCCATCTCCTCTTGACGTTCCAGCTATTACTGGACATCTTGATGACGGTACAGAAGCTGTTCGTCACTCTTCGGATGAAGAGCCGTTTGCAGCTTTGGCATTTAAAATCATGACAGACCCTTATGTTGGTAAACTTACGTTCTTCCGTGTTTACTCAGGCGTACTTGAGTCCGGATCATACGTAGTTAATGCAACTAAGAACAAGCGTGAACGTATTGGTCGTATCCTTCAAATGCATGCGAACAGCCGTCAAGAAATTTCCATCGTGTATTCTGGCGACATCGCAGCTGCTGTTGGTTTGAAAGATACCAGTACAGGTGATACACTGTGTGATGAGAAGAATCCAGTAATTCTGGAATCAATGAACTTCCCTGATCCAGTTATCGAGATCGCTGTTGAACCAAAAACTAAAGCTGACCAAGATAAAATGGGCGTTGCTCTCGGAAAGTTGACTGAAGAGGATCCAACTCTTCGTGCTCACACTGATGAAGAAACAGGCCAAACAATCCTGGCTGGTATGGGTGAACTTCACTTGGACATCATCATCGACCGTATGCGTCGTGAGTTCAAAGTAGAAACCAATGTGGGTAAACCACAGGTTGCTTACCGCGAAACGTTCAAGGCACCTGCTCGCGTCGAAGGTAAATTTGTACGCCAATCTGGTGGTCGTGGTCAATACGGTCACGTATGGGTTGAATTTGAACCCCTCGAACCAGGTACTGGTAGCAAATTCGAAAGTAAAGTTGTTGGTGGCTCGGTTCCTAGAGAGTACATCGCTCCTGCACTTGCGGGTATTGAAGAACAAATGAAAAACGGCGTACTTGCTGGCTTCCCGCTAGTAGACGTTAAAGCTACCATCGTAGATGGTTCTTATCATGATGTCGATTCCAACGAAATGGCATTTAAAATTGCCGGTTCGATGGCACTCAAAGCAGCTAAAGACAAGTGTAAGCCTGTCCTGCTTGAGCCAATCATGAAAGTAGAAGTAACTGTTCCTGAGGAATATATGGGTGATGTAATGGGTATGCTGAACTCCCGCCGTGGCCGTATCGAAGGTATGGATTCCCGTGGTGGAGCGCAAATTATCCGTGCTAAGGTGCCTCTTTCCGAAATGTTCGGATACTCTACAACACTTCGTTCTGGTACACAAGGACGTGGCGTATTCTCAATGGAGCTTTCTCACTATGAAGAAGTTCCTAAATCCATTGCGGAAGAGATCGCTGCAAAGAACAAAGGCGCTGAATAATTACCAGTTTTAACTTGCCGTCCCGGGTATAAACACTCAGTCATCTAAGATTACACGTATGCGGGCGGCTCAAATATAAGGAACCCCACATTAAGGAGGAACTGTTCAAATGGCAAAGGCAAAGTTTGAACGTAACAAACCGCACGTTAACATCGGTACTATTGGTCACGTCGACCATGGTAAAACGACTCTGACTGCTGCAATCACTACTGTATTGTCCAAAACTTACGGTGGCGCAGCTATCGCATTCGATCAAATCGACAAAGCTCCTGAAGAGCGCGAACGTGGTATCACAATCTCCACTTCCCACGTTGAATATGAAACTCCTAACCGTCACTACGCTCACGTAGACTGCCCTGGTCACGCCGACTATGTTAAAAACATGATCACTGGCGCAGCGCAAATGGACGGAGCTATCCTGGTTGTATCCGCAGCTGATGGCCCAATGCCACAAACTCGCGAGCACATCCTGTTGTCCCGTCAAGTAGGCGTTCCTTACATCGTTGTCTTCTTGAACAAATGCGACATGGTTGAAGACGAAGAGTTGTTGGAATTGGTTGAAATGGAAGTTCGCGACTTGCTTAGCGAGTATGACTTCCCAGGCGACGATACTCCAATCATCCGTGGTTCTGCTCGTGAAGCTCTGCAAAACCCAGATGGCGATTACGCTAAAAAAATCATCGAAATGTTTGAAACAATCGATGAGTACATTCCACTTCCTGAGCGTCAAACTGACAAGCCTTTCTTGATGCCTGTCGAAGACGTATTCTCCATCACTGGCCGCGGTACTGTGGCAACTGGTCGCGTAGAACGCGGAACAGTTAAAGTCGGAGAAGAAATCGAAATCGTTGGTATTCACGAAGATACTAAGAAATCCGTAGTTACGGGCGTAGAAATGTTCCGTAAATTGCTGGATTCCGCTCAAGCTGGGGACAACATCGGAGCATTGCTTCGTGGTGTTGACCGTAACATGATCGAGCGTGGCCAAGTATTGGCTAAGCCGAACTCCGTTAAACCACACACTGAGTTCACTGCTCAAATTTACGTTCTGACAAAAGAAGAAGGTGGCCGTCACAAGCCTTTCTTCACTGGATACCGTCCACAGTTCTACTTCCGTACAACTGACGTAACTGGTATCATCAACTTGCCAGAAGGTACTGAAATGGTTATGCCTGGTGATAACATCTCCGTAACCGTACAACTGATCTCCCCAATCGCTATTGAAGAAGGTACTAAATTCTCCATTCGCGAAGGTGGCCGTACAGTTGGTGCTGGTAGCGTAGCTTCTATCCAAAAATAATAATTCGACTTCTATCTGCGGGTAGATTCCGAATTACAAACACCCCTGATTCTTCTTGCGGAGAATCAGGGGCTTTTTTTGTTTTTTTCTGAGAAAGATTTAATATTCGACACCAATTGATAATAAAGCATAACAATATGATCTTTTTCTACATAATTCGCCAAATTACAACAATCAATTGTTTACAATTATACTAATGATAGAGTAAAATGAAGGAGGAATAATAATGTAAAATAATAGGAATTGTGGGAGAGTGGTAATATGGGGAAATGTCCTTTTTCCTTCATGCATGCGTTAAATGCACGTAATAATAATGTAGATTCTCCTGCCTCTCATTCCTTAGACTTCAAGGATCAGAATCATTCTGTGGCAGAGTCTTTTCATAAGCTGGAGGGACATGGTGAGCTTAACGAGCAGATGAAAATGATTGATCTAACTGAAGCAGATTTGAACTTACTACGCAGGGTGAAACCTGTTGTTGAGCAGAATATAGACTATATCATTGATCAATTTTACAATTCGGTATTAGGCGTAAATAAACTTGAAGCTATTATTTTAGAGCATAGCAGTATAGAGAGGTTGAAAACTACTCTTCGTGGTCATATTCTAGAGATTTTTAATGGAAAGGTTGATGATGAGTACATAGCAAAGCGTCTAATGATCGCTAATATTCATAAAAAAGTAGGGCTTGAGCCTAAATGGTATTTATCTGCTTTTCAGAATCTTCAGAACGTATTTATACGCGTTATATATAATGAAACAAACGATGATAATACACGCCTTCGAGTGGTTCAGACCGTGACCAAGCTCCTTAACCTTGAGCAGCAGCTGGTTCTAGAAGAATATGAGAAGGAGAACATAAAAGAGAAGGAAGAGCAATATTTATTGGTGAAAAATGAATTAAAACAAAAAATTTCAGAGTTTAGCGTTGAATTGATAGATTATAGCATCGATACTAATGCTGCTGTGAAACAGCTAGTGGCAAGCAGCAATGAAGTAAGTAGAACATTCCAACGTACGGCTGCATCCGCTCTGGAGTCACAGGGATTAGCTACAGATGGTCATGAACACTTGGGTGATTTGACTGAGCAAATTAATCTTATATATCAGACCACCAGTGAGATGGAAGACTCGATCATTGAGTTAAGCGATTCCTCTAAGCAAATTCAAAAAATTGTGAACTCAGTAAGGGAAATTGCCGATCAGACTAAAATCCTCTCACTTAATGCAACGATTGAAGCCGCTAGAGCCGGTGAGCATGGTAGAGGTTTTAGTGTGGTTGCTCAAGAAGTTAGCCGGCTTGCAGAGGATACTAAGAGTACTGTAATTCAGATCGTAGAGCTAACAAATAAATCAGGTCTACTCACTCAGCAGGTTGTAGAAGAGATTCGTAAGGTGCAGGAGTTAACTAAGAATGGGAAGCACCAATCAGTCGAGACTAGTCTTTTGTTCTCTGATATTGTAGATGCTATGCGTAGCAGTACACAGGAGATTGTAATAGTGGAAGAAGAAATAAGAACCTTAATCCAAACCATTGAGGGGATCGGAACGGCGACGGCTCAGACTGCTTCCTCCGCAGAGTTTTTTAAGTCTGCCACAGAGAATCTTTAACATATATATAGTAGAAGAACAGCGCATGAAAAAAATATGCGTTGTTTTTCTATTTTCGCTTGCAATACTGCTGCCTATTATATATAATAATAAATGTTGTTCTGAGACGTTGCGATGATGTGAGAGGTTACTGACACACCCGGCCCCTTTGCCATGGGGACGAGGTCAGAAAATTTTCACGGAGTATGTCCGATACCAAATTGGGCGATAGAAGGAGGGACTAAAATGGCAAAGCAAAAAATTCGTATTCGCTTGAAAGCATACGACCACAGAATTCTTGATCAATCCGCTGAGAAGATTGTTGAAACAGCAAAACGTTCGGGTGCAGGTGTGTCCGGGCCGATTCCGTTACCAACTGAGAAGCAAATCATTACTATTCTCCGTGCGGTACACAAGTACAAGGATTCCCGTGAACAGTTTGAACAACGGACTCACAAACGTTTGATCGATATTGTGAACCCAACACCACAAACTGTGGATGCCTTGATGCGCTTGGATCTACCGTCCGGTGTAGATATCGAAATCAAATTGTAATTCTATTTTAAGTAATTTAGGAAAAGAAAAGAGGTGTCAACATTGAAAGGTATCTTAGGAAAAAAACTCGGTATGACTCAAGTGTTTACTCCAGAAGGTAACGTAATTCCTGTTACTGTTATCGAAGCAGGACCTTGTGTAGTACTGCAAAAGAAAGACCTGAATATCGACGGATATGAAGCAGTGCAATTGGGCTTTTCTGATAAAAAAGAAAAACGCTCCAATAAGCCTGAACAGGGTCACGCCAAAAAGGCAAATGCAACACCTAAGCGCTACGTTCGTGAAATTCGCGGTGTTGATCTCGGGTCTCTCGAGGTTGGACAAGAGCTGAAGGCTGATATCTTTGCTGAGGGCGAATTTGTTGACGTAACTGGTACATCTAAAGGTAAAGGTTTCCAAGGTAACATCAAACGTTGGGGACAAAGCCGCGGACCAATGGCACACGGATCGCGTTACCACAGAAGACCGGGCTCCATGGGTTCTATCCAAGCTAACCGTGTTCCTAAGGGCAAACGCCTTCCAGGACATATGGGTCATACGACTATTACGGTTCAAAAGCTTGAAATTATCAAGGTTGATGTTGAACGTAACGTATTGCTGGTTAAAGGCGCTATCCCAGGTCCTAAAAACAGCTTCGTGAAAGTTAAACAAACCGTTAAGAAATAATTATTGAAGAAAGGAGGAACATGAAATGCCAAAAGTAACACTTTTTAATATTAGTGGCAACGAAGTTGGTGAAGTGGAACTGAGCGATACAGTATTCGGTATTGAACCGAATGAGCACGTTCTACATGAAGCTGCGCTTATGCAAAGAGCTTCCCTACGTCGTGGTACACACAAAGTAAAAGGACGTTCTGAAGTTCGTGGCGGTGGACGTAAACCTTGGAAACAAAAAGGTACAGGTCGCGCTCGTCAAGGCTCCATTCGTTCTCCACAATGGAAAGGCGGCGGCGTTGTCTTCGGACCAACACCACGTAGCTATTCCTGGAAACTGCCTAAGAAGGTTCGTCGTTTGGCGATCAAATCCGCTTTGTCCTCGAAAGTACTCGAGAATGACATTATCGTATTGGATAGCTTGACAATGAATGCTCCGAAGACGAAAGAATTCGCAGCAATCCTGAACAACCTGAAAGTAGATCGTAAAGCGTTGATCGTAGCTACTAGCTATGATGATAACGTAGCACTTTCCGCTCGTAACATCCCTGGGGTGAAATTCGTAGCGGCTGACGGCATTAATGTTCTTGACGTACTGACGTACGACAAACTGATCATCACTAAAGAAGCAGTTCTGAAGGTAGAGGAGGTGTTCGCGTAATGAAAGATCCTCGTGATATTATCAAACGTCCGGTGATTACGGAACGTACTTCCGACTACATGAGCGAAATGAAATACGCTTTTGAAGTGGATATCCGTGCTAACAAAACCGAAATCAAAAAAGCTGTCGAGGCTATTTTCAAAGTAAAAGTAACTAATGTGAACACAATGCGCGTACCTGGCAAACTGAAACGTTATGGTAAATATTCTGGTTACACTCCAGAGTGGAAAAAAGCCATCGTTAAGCTTAGCCCGGACAGCAAACCGCTTGAATTTTTTGAAGCGGTAGAATAATACTCTGTTGAAGTAAGGAGGGAACTACAGTGCCAATCAAAAAGTACAAACCGACCTCTCCGGCAAGACGCGCTATGTCCGTGTCTACGTTTGAAGAAATTACAACAAACCAGCCAGAGAAATCGTTGCTTTCTCCGCTGTTCAAACATGCGGGACGCAACAACCAAGGTAAAATTACGGTTCGTCACCATGGCGGCGGACATAAACGTAAATACCGTATTATCGACTTCAAGCGGACTAAAGACGGCATACCAGGTAGCGTTGCTACAATCGAGTATGACCCGAACCGCACATCTAATATTGCTTTGATCCACTATGCTGATGGAGAGAAACGTTATATCATCGCTCCTAAAGGTCTAAGAGTTGGGGATAAAGTAGAGTCCGGTCCTGCGGCCGACATCAAAATTGGTAACAGTCTTCCACTGGAAAACATTCCAGTAGGTACAGTTATCCACAACATTGAGTTGAAACCAGGTAAAGGCGGACAATTGGTTCGCGCAGCTGGTACGGAAGCTCAATTGCTTGGTAAAGAAGAAAAATACTGTTCCGTTCGTTTGTCATCCGGTGAGGTTCGCAAGATCCTTAGCGTATGCCGTGCAACTATCGGTTCCGTAGGTAACGAAGATCACGAATTGATCAAAATCGGTAAAGCTGGACGTAGTCGCTGGCTCGGCCGTCGTCCTGAAGTTCGCGGGGTAGTAATGAACCCTAACGATCACCCACACGGTGGTGGTGAAGGTCGCGCTCCAATCGGACGTAAATCGCCAATGTCTCCATGGGGCAAACCAACCCTTGGTTACAAAACGCGTAAGAAAAACAAGGCATCTGATAAATATATCGTTCGCCGCCGCACTAAATAAGACGCTTCTGGCAAGTTAATAAAGCGCGAAGCGTCGATTCGCGGTTTGAAGAACCGGATGAAGGGAGGATTCACACATGGGTCGCAGTTTAAAGAAGGGGCCGTTTATTGATGGCTACCTGCTTAAAAAAGTTGAGGAACTGAACGAGGCTGAGAAAAAGGTTGTAGTTAAAACTTGGTCCCGTCGCTCAACCATTTTCCCTCAGTTTATCGGACATACGTTTGGTGTATATGACGGCCGTAAACACGTGCCTGTATACGTAACAGAAGATATGGTAGGTCACAAGTTGGGCGAGTTCGCGCCAACACGTACTTACAAAGGCCACGCGGGTGACGATAAGAAAACAAGAAGATAATAATAAGGTCTCTGTTTGAAAGGAGGTTAAACAATGGAAGCAAAAGCACATGCAAGATCGGTGCGAATTTCCGCTCGTAAAGCGAAACTGGTTGTTGACTTGATTCGCGGTAAGCAAGTGGGGGAAGCAATTGCTATTCTTCGCCACACTCCGAAATCCGCTTCTCCGGTCGTTGAAAAGTTGCTTAATTCGGCAATTGCGAATGCTGAGCATAACTATTCTTTGGACGTGAACAGTTTGTTCGTTAGCGAGGTTTTCGTTAACCAAGGACCTACTATGAAACGTTTCCGTCCGCGCGCCATGGGCCGCGCAAGTCGGATCAATAAACGCACGAGCCACATTACACTGGTGGTATCTGAGAAATAAGGAGGGATAACACGTGGGTCAAAAGGTAAATCCAATCGGACTCCGAATCGGTATTATTCGCGATTGGGAATCTAAATGGTATGCAGGAAAAGATTTCGGTACTCTTCTGATGGAAGACGTCAAAATCCGGGAATACCTTAAAGGCAAATTGAAGGATTCCGCTGTTTCCCATATCGAGATCGAAAGAGCGGCTAGCCGCGTGAACGTTACAATTCATACAGCTAAACCAGGTATGGTTATTGGTAAAGGCGGAGCAGAAGTAGAAGTACTTCGCAGCGCAGTTACAGCAATCGCTGGTGGCAAAAAAGTACACATCAACATCAATGAAATCAAGCACCCTGAATTGGATGCAATTCTTGTAGCTGAGAGCATTGCTCAACAATTGGAACGTCGTGTATCGTTCCGTCGTGCCCTCAAACAAGCGATTCAAAGAACTATGCGTTCTGGCGCAAAAGGGATTAAAACTCAAGTGGGCGGACGTCTTGGCGGAGCTGAGATTGCTCGTTCAGAAGGTTATAGCGAAGGAACAGTTCCACTTCATACGCTTCGTGCCGATATCGATTACGGAACGGCTGAAGCACATACAACTTACGGTCTTATCGGCGTAAAAGTATGGATCTACCGTGGAGAAGTTCTTCCCCCAGCTAAGAAACAAGCTGCTCAGGAAGGAGGCAACTAATCATGTTGGTACCAAAACGCGTAAAACACCGCAAGCAACAACGCGGACACATGAAGGGTATGGCAAAAGGCGGTACTGAATTGAACTTCGGCGAATTCGGCCTGGTTGCACTTGAACCGTCTTGGATCACTAACCGTCAGATCGAAGCTGCTCGTATCGCGATGACACGTTATATCAAACGTGGCGGTCAAGTTTGGATCAAGATTTTCCCAGATAAACCTATTACTCAAAAGCCTCTCGAGGTTCGTATGGGTAGTGGTAAAGGTAATGTTGAGAAATGGGTAGCCGTAGTTAAACCGGGCAAGATTATGTTCGAACTCGGAGGCGTGTCGGAAGAAATCGCTCGTGAAGCGATGCGTCTTGCCGCTCACAAGCTGCCTGTAAAGACTAAGTTTGTGAAACGTGAAGAATTGGGTGGTGAAGCAAATGAAAGCTAATGAACTTCGCAACTTAACCACTGCTGAGATTGAACAAAAGATCGCTGGATTCAAAGAGGAACTTTTTAATCTCCGTTTTCAATTGGCAACTGGCCAATTGGACAACCCAACTCGGATTCGTGACGTGCGTAAGGAAATAGCTCGTGCTAAAACCGTGATCCATCAAAGAGTGCTTGGGATTAGTTAAGTGAGACGGATCGCAGATCCGTATTCAGGAAGGAGGCTAACTAATGAGTGAAGAACGTAATGCACGTAAAGTGCTAATCGGTAAAGTGGTCAGTGATAAAATGGATAAAACCATCGTAGTTGCTGTTGAAACCTATAAGAAACACAATTTGTACCACAAACGCATCAAGTCTACGAAGAAATTCAAAGCACATGATGAGGGAAATGTTGCAAAGATTGGCGATACCGTAAAACTCATGGAAACTCGTCCGTTGTCTAAGGACAAACGTTGGAGACTAGTTGAAGTGGTAGAAGCAGCGGTTATCATCTAAGATAATCAAGAGAGTTTTTCCGGAAGGAGGAAATTATAATGATTCAACCATTTACACGTTTGCATGTGGCTGACAACTCTGGTGCGAAGGAACTGATGTGTATCCGCGTACTGGGTGGTACTGGACGCCGTACAGCAGCAATCGGTGATTTGATCGTTTGTTCCGTTAAACAAGCAACACCAGGCGGCGTTGTCAAAAAAGGTGATGTTGTTAGAGCGGTAGTTGTTCGTACGAAACGTTCCGTTCGTCGTAAAGATGGATCTTACATCGCATTCGACGAAAATGCAGCTGTTGTTGTTAAAGACGACAGAAGCCCTCGTGGAACACGTATCTTTGGACCAGTTGCTCGCGAACTTCGCGATAAAGACTACATGAAGATCGTTTCCTTGGCACCGGAAGTTATCTAATAAACACGGCACCAATAAGTTGAAGGTTAGTTATAGGAGGTGTAATAAATGCCTAGAGTGAAAAAAGTTCTGGAATCCCATAACAATAAACTGCACGTGAAGAAAGATGACGTGGTGCTTGTGATTAGTGGTAAAGACAAAGGCAAAAAAGGCCGTGTCATCGCTGCTTATCCTCGTGAAAACCGCGTTCTGGTAGAAGGCGTCAATATGGTGAAAAAACACCAAAAGCCAAACCAGCTGAATCCACAGGGTGGAATTATTGAGCAGGAAGCTTCGATTCATGTGTCCAACGTAATGCACATCGATCCGAAGACCGGCAAAGTAACCCGTATCGGTTACAAAGTTTTGGATAATGGTAAAAAAGTTCGGATTGCTAAAAGATCCGGAGAGATTATCGACTAATCTAGCCCTTAAGAAAGGAGGTTAAATCTTCATGGCAGCAAGAATGAAAGAACGTTTTCTTAACGAAATTACACCTGCTTTGATGCAGAAGTTTAACTATACAACTGTTATGCAAGTGCCTAAGATCGAGAAGGTTGTCATCAACATGGGTGTGGGTGACGCTGTTCAAAACTCCAAAGTACTTGATGCTGCAGTTAATGACATGCAGTTGATCGCTGGTCAAAAACCAGTAATCACTAAAGCTAAAAAATCCATCGCTGGTTTCAAACTACGCGAAAATATGCCGATTGGGGTTAAAGTAACACTGCGCGGAGAGCGTATGTATTACTTCTTGGACAAATTGTTCAACGTAACACTTCCACGTGTACGTGACTTCCGTGGTGTTTCCACTAAAGCCTTTGACGGCCGTGGTAACTACACACTTGGTCTTAAAGAACAATTGATCTTCCCCGAGATCGAATATGACAAAGTGGATAAAGTCCGCGGTATGGACATCGTTATTGTAACGACTGCTAAGACGGACGAGGAATCCCGCGAGCTGCTGGGTCAGCTGGGAATGCCTTTCGCAAAATAAAGTCGGTTAATCCATTTTCTCCGAAAATGTTTAGGAGGTGTCAGGCTAAGTGGCAAAAACTTCGATGAAAGTTAAACAACAACGTACGCCTAAGTTTAAAGTACGTGCATATACACGTTGCGAACGTTGTGGTCGTCCACATTCGGTACTGCAAAAGTTCAAAATTTGCAGAATTTGTTTCCGTGAATTAGCTTATAAAGGCCAGATCCCTGGCGTGAAAAAAGCAAGTTGGTAAGAAGTTTATAAACGGGAAGGAGGTTTACACACATGACTATGTCTGATCCTATTGCAGATATGCTTACTCGTATTCGTAACGCTAACATTGTGCGTCACGAGACGGTTGAAATGCCTGCTTCTACTATGAAGAAACAAATCGCTGACATTTTGAAGCGTGAAGGTTTCATCCGCGATGCGGAATTCGTTGAAGATAGCAAACAAGGGATTATCCGTATCTTCTTGAAATACGGCCCTAACCAAGAGCGTGTTATTTCTGGTTTGAAAAGAATCAGTAAACCAGGCCTTCGCGTATACACGAAGAGCAATGAAGTGCCTCGTGTACTCGGTGGTCTAGGAATCGCGATTATCTCCACATCTAAGGGAGTTATGACCGACAAAGAAGCTCGTCAATCAAAATCTGGCGGAGAAGTTGTCTGCTACATTTGGTAATAAACGTCACAAGATAAGGAGGTGCAACACATGTCTCGTATTGGTCGCAAACCAATCGCAGTACCTAGCGGTGTAGATGTCACTTTGGACAACGCCGTTATTACAGTAAAAGGTCCAAAAGGTTCTTTGACTCGTGAGCTTCATAAAGACATGAAGGTTACAGTTGAAAATAACGAAATTACCGTTGTTCGCCCGTCGGATAACAAATTGCATCGTTCACTTCACGGCACAACCCGCTCCGTTGTCAACAACATGGTAGCAGGTGTGACTGAAGGTTTCTCGAAATCTCTGGAACTGGTTGGGGTCGGATATCGTGCAAGCAAATCCGGAGATAAAATCGTTCTGAACGTTGGTTATTCCCACCCGGTTGAAATTACACCGGAAGCTGGTATCGAGTTCGAAGTTCCTGCGAACACGAAGATCATCGTTAAAGGTATCGATAAAGAACGCGTTGGCGCATACGCTGCTAAAATCCGTTCCGTTCGTGAACCAGAACCGTATAAAGGTAAAGGTATCAAATATGAAGGCGAGCGTATCATCCGCAAAGAAGGTAAAGCTGGTAAGAAGAAATAACCAGTTTAAACTTAATTGTAAGATACCCCGTGCATCTTAAAGTGAAGCTGTTTACGGCAAACTGAAGGGAGTGAAAGGGAAGTCATGATTACAAAAGAAGATAAAAACAAGGCTCGTCTCAAAAGACACCTGCGTGTTCGTAAGAAGATCCAGGGAACTACTGAGCGTCCACGTTTGAACGTATTCCGTTCTTCGAAACACATCTACGCTCAACTGATCGATGATGTTAAAGGGGTTACTATCGTATCCGCTTCTACACTTGATAAAGATCTGAGCGCTAACATCGGTAATGGCGGTAGCGTTGAAGCTGCAGCGAAAGTTGGCCAATTGGTCGCTGAGCGTGCCAAAGAAAAAGGATATGCAGTGGTCGTATTCGACCGCGGAGGTTACTTGTACCATGGACGGATTCAAGCATTGGCTGATGCAGCTCGTGAAGCTGGTCTTGAATTCTAGAATAATTCTTAAAAGGAGGTTAACGACTTGCGTGTAGATCCGAACAGTTTAGAACTGACAGAAAGAGTTGTACACATTAACCGTGTTGCAAAAGTTGTAAAAGGCGGACGCCGTTTCAGCTTTAGTGCACTTGTTGTTGTGGGCGACGGCAACGGCTACGTCGGTGCTGGTATCGGTAAAGCCGGCGAAGTTCCGGATGCCATCCGTAAAGGCATTGAAGACGCCAAGAAAAACCTGATTCACATCCCAATCGTAGGAACTTCGATTCCCCATCTCGTTACTGGACACTTCGGCGCAGGACGCGTGTTGCTGAAACCAGCATCAGAGGGTACTGGCGTTATCGCTGGCGGTCCAGTTCGTGCGGTATTGGAATTGGCAGGCGTTGGCGACATTTTGACAAAATCACTGGGTTCTTCGAATTCCATGAACATGGTCAATGCAACTTTGGAGGGACTTTCCCGTCTGAAACGCATTGAAGAGGTCGCGAAACTTCGCGGCAAATCTGTCGAAGAATTGCGCGGTTAAGGAGGGGAACGTCAATGGCAAAATTGCAAATTACCCTCGTACGTAGTGTAATCGGACGTCCAGAAACACAACGTGTTACTGTTAAGACGCTCGGCCTGCGTAAACTCAACACGACAGTGGTTCACAATGACAGTCCTGCAATTCGCGGAATGATCAATAAAGTGAGTCACTTGCTATCTGTAACTGAAATTGAAGGCTAATCGCCTCGCATAAATTAACAAACATAAGGAGGTGCAAACGATGAAGTTACATGAACTTGCTCCAGCTCCTGGTTCCCGCAAAGAACGCAATCGCGTTGGTCGTGGTCCTAGTAGCGGAAATGGTAAAACTTCCGGTCGCGGTCACAAAGGTCAAAACTCACGTTCTGGCGGTGGTGTTCGTCCGGGCTTCGAGGGTGGACAAAATCCGCTCTATCGTCGTCTGCCTAAACGTGGTTTCGTCAATCCTACCCGTAAAGAGTATGCGATTGTGAACCTGGAAGATCTGAATAGCTTTGCAGAAGGAACTGAAGTGACTCCGCAGTTGTTGCTTGAAACTGGTGTTGTCAAGAATTCCAAAAGCGGCATCAAGATTCTCGGCAACGGTGAGTTGACCGTAAAATTGACTGTACAAGCAAATAAGTTCTCTCAATCTGCGGTAGAGAAAATCGAGGCTGCCGGCGGTAAAACCGAGGTGATCTAATGTTCAAGACGCTTAAGAATATCTGGCATGTTGAAGATTTGCGCAAAAAGATCCTGTTTACCTTGTTCATTCTGATTATCTACCGTATCGGTTCGTTTGTTCCGGTTCCTGGTGTGAACAAAGATGTACTGCAAACAGCAAATCAGAGCGGTGACGCTTTGATGGGACTCTTGAACACCTTTTCGGGCGGAGCGCTCAAAAACTTCTCGATATTTGCGATCAGTATTTACCCGTACATTACAGCATCCATCATCGTGCAATTGCTGTCGATGGATGTTGTTCCTAAGTTTGCTGAATGGGCTAAACAAGGGGAGCACGGGAAAAAACAATTGGCGCAAATCACTCGTTACGGTACAGTGATATTAGCCCTGATCCAAGGTTTTGCTACGTCGATAGGGTTTAACCGGATTTATGGAACTCAAATGATGCCGAATGCGACATTTGCTGATTACTTGCTGGTTGCCATTATCTTGACGGCGGGTACTTCTTTCTTGATGTGGCTTGGTGAACAGATTACCGAAAAGGGAATCGGGAACGGGATTTCGATCCTGATTTTTGCGGGAATCGTCGCCGCCATTCCGGGATATATCACAAGTACGGCTAACTCAAGTTTTATTCAGCCGGATCAGGTGTTCCTGAATATTCTTAAAGTCGTTATCGTGCTGATTGTGATTGTAGCGATTATTACAGCAGTTATCTTCGTACAGCAAGGTATTCGGAAGATTCCTGTTCAATACGCTAAACGCGTAGTCGGCAATAAAATGTACGGTGGACAGAATACACATATCCCATTGAAAATTAATGCGGCAGGTGTAATTCCGGTAATCTTCGCCGTATCATTGCTTCAGTTCCCAGTTGTTCTCTCCAGTTTCTGGTCAACACATGCCTGGGCTCAATGGATTGCTAAGTATTTAGCAACCGATGCTCCACTTGGTATGCTTCTGTATGTAGTGATGATCATCGGGTTCACGTTCTTCTATACGTTCGTGCAGATGAATCCTCAGCAGATGGCCGATAACATGAAGAAGAATGGTGGTTACATTCCAGGTATCCGTCCTGGTAAAGCTACAGAGAAATATCTGACTAGAGTAATGTCTCGTCTGACTATGTCCGGCGCTTTGTTCCTAGCTTTGATCTCTGTTCTGCCGATGTTCTTCGGTGCTTTATCTGGATTGCCTAAAGAAGTTCGAATTGGCGGTACATCACTGCTGATCGTAATCGGTGTGGCATTGGATACTATGAAGCAGATCGAGAGCCAATTGATCAAACGCCATTACAAAGGCTTCATCAATAAATAGGTGATAGGTTCCGGTGAAGCTTAAGTTTTTATTCTTCCCGGCACCTATTATGCTGTTTCTTGCTTGGTGGCGAACTTTTGGGGGGAGAGAGAAATCGTGAACATTTTATTCATGGGCCCTCCTGGGGCAGGCAAGGGAACACAAGCGGCAGAAATCGTTAAAGAATTTGGTATTCCTCATATTTCGACAGGAGATGCTTTCCGTTTGGCAATCAAACAGGAAACTCCGGTAGGATTGAAGGCCAAATCATTTATAGATCAAGGTTTGCTTGTACCAGATGATGTGACCATTGGGATAGTCGAAGAACGGTTGCAGCAGTCCGATTGCGAAAAAGGATTTCTATTGGATGGTTTTCCAAGAACTCTTTCGCAAGCGGAAGCGCTGGATGATATTCTTAGCCGTTTGAACACTTCTTTGGATCATGTCATCAACTTGAATGTTGACCGTGGATTGCTAATGGCGCGTCTTACTGGACGTCGTATCTGCAGCGTTTGCGGAGCATCCTACCATTTAATCTTCAACCCGCCGAAGCAAGATGGCATTTGCGACATTGATGGCGGTGAATTATATCAACGTCCGGATGACAACGAAGAAAGTGTAGGCAAGCGCCTGGATGAGTATGATAATAAAACAGCGCCGCTGCTTGCATTTTATGATAATAAAGGTCTTTTGCGTCAGGTAAACGGGGAAAACGAAATTAATGTCGTTACTTCTGAAATCGTGTCTTTAATGCGGGGTTAATGTAATGATCATTTGTAAATCCGAACAGGAACTTGCCTTTATGAGGGAAGCTGGTCGAATTGTTGCCGAGAGTCACCGTCTTATTGCTCAGGCCATTGAGCCTGGCATTACAACGGGCGAGCTCGACAGAATCGCCGATCAATACATTCGCAGTCAAGATGCTGTGCCGTCTTTCAAAGGCTACAACGGTTTTCCTGCCAGCATTTGCGCTTCAGTCAACGAACAATTAGTGCATGGATTTCCAGGTAAACGTAAACTGATCGAAGGCGATATTGTTACGCTGGATATCGGTGCAGAGTACCGCGGTTATCACGGTGATTCCGCCTGGACCTACGGTGTGGGCAGCATTTCCGAAGAGGCTCAGCGTTTGCTGGACGTTACGGAAGGCTCCTTGTACGCGGGACTGGCGTTAGTTAAGCCGGATGTGCGCTTGTTTACAATCTCCCATGCTATTCAGCAATACATCGAAGAGGCTGGTTTCTCAGTCGTACGTGAGTATGTTGGTCATGGTATTGGGGCAAAACTGCATGAAGAACCGCAAATTCCGAATTATGGCATAGCGGACCGCGGACCACGTCTGAAACCGGGTATGGTGCTCGCGATTGAGCCGATGGTAAACGCAGGAAAGAGACATGTCAGAACACTGGAAGATAACTGGACTGTCGTTACGGTTGATGGCTCACTATGTGCTCACTTCGAGCATACAGTAGCAGTTACTCCGGACGGCATGGAAATTTTCACAAAACTGAATGCGTAGGTGATCTCCACTTGAATACTGTGAGCAGCCCGCAGGTTGGTCAATTAGTGAGAATTCTCAAAGGCAAAGATGCCGGAGAGGCAGCCGTTGTTATCGCAGTTGTTGATAGCAGATTTGTATACATTGCAGATGGAGACAAACGTAAGTTTGATGGGCCAAAGAAGAAGAATATTCTTCATCTTGAGCTCATACCCTTCATCAGCAGTGAGGTTGTGGACAGTTTGAAGGAAACTGGGCGGGTAACAAACGGAAAGCTGCGATTCGCAGTCATGAAGTATGCTGGACCCACCGGAATAAGTGCTGATGAGAAAGGAGACTAACTGTGGCTAAGGAAGATGTCATTGAAGTAGAAGGTACTGTCCTTGAACCGTTGCCAAACGCAACGTTTAAGGTTGAGCTTGAGAACGGTCATCAAATACTTGCCCATGTATCCGGTAAATTGCGGATGCACTTTATCCGTATTTTGACCGGAGACAAAGTGGTCGTGCAGTTATCGCCTTATGATTTATCAAAAGGTCGTATAACTTACCGTAAATAGATGGGAACTACGAAAAAAGTTTTGCTTCGCAAAACTTTGAGGAGGTAATTAACATGAAGGTAAGACCTTCTGTAAAGCCCATTTGCGAGAAATGTAAAGTAATCCGCCGCAAAGGGACTGTTATGGTGATTTGCGAAAATCCGAAACACAAACAAAAACAAGGTTAAGAAGGGGGTGTAGCGTAAAATGGCTCGTATAGCTGGAGTGGATTTGCCACGTGACAAACGCGTTGAGATCGCCTTGACTTATATTTTCGGAATCGGTAAAACGACTTCTCAGAAAATTCTTAATGAAACAGGCATTAGCGCTAATACACGTGTCCGTGATTTGACGGAAGATGAAGTCAGCAAACTGCGTGAAACGATCGACAAAACGGTTAAGGTTGAAGGTGACCTGCGTCGTGAAATTTCCTTAAATATTAAACGTCTTACTGAGATCGGCTGTTACCGCGGTGTTCGCCACCGTCGTGGATTGCCTGTTCGCGGTCAACGTACTAAAACGAATGCCCGTACCCGGAAAGGCCCGCGTCGTACGGTAGCAAACAAAAAGAAATAATAAGGGGGGATAAGAGACAATGGCTAAACCGAAAAAAGTCGTACGTACCAAACGTCGCGACCGTAAAAATATCGAATCCGGCGTGGCACATATTCGTTCCACGTTCAACAACACCATCGTTACCATCACGGATCCTCACGGAAATGCAATTTCCTGGGCAAGCTCCGGCGGCCAAGGATTTAAAGGTTCCCGTAAGTCCACTCCATTCGCAGCGCAAATGGCAGCTGAATCAGCAGCTAAAGCAGCTATGGAGCACGGCATGAAGTCGGTTGAGGTTATGGTTAAAGGACCGGGCGCGGGCCGCGAAGCAGCCATCCGTTCCCTTCAAGCTGCAGGGCTTGAAGTTAACCTTATTAAAGACGTAACTCCGGTTCCTCACAATGGATGCCGTCCGCCTAAGCGTCGTCGCGTATAGTGAAATCAGTATTGTGAATGTGGTATAATTCTGACGCATCTGCTAATAATAGGTGTTTAGGCATACTACATGATGCACCTGATGGGGTGACAGTTTCATATAGGAGCGACGTTGAAGGAGGGGTAAACTCGTGATAGAAATCGAAAAGCCGAAGATTGAGACCGTAGAAGCTAATGATGAAGGTACCTATGGGAAATTCGTAGTTGAACCGCTGGAACGTGGGTATGGCACGACTCTGGGGAACTCGCTTCGCCGGATATTGCTTTCTTCGCTTCCAGGAGCCGCAGTGACTTCGGTCCAAATTGACGGCGTTCTGCATGAGTTCTCGACCGTTCCAGGCGTAATGGAAGATGTGACGGAAATCATTCTGAACCTTAAAGCCTTGTCTCTGAAGATTCATTCAGACGAGGAAAAAGTGTTCGAGATTGATGCTGAAGGGGAAGGCATCGTTACCGCAGGTGATATCCGTGCGGACAGCGATGTTGAGATCCTCAATCCGGATCTTCACATTGCAACGCTGGGACCTGGTGCGAGACTTCATATGCGTATTTTTGCAGGCCGTGGTCGCGGCTATGTCCAAGCGGACCGGAACAAACGTGACGATCAGCCAATTGGTGTTATTCCAGTTGACTCCATCTACACTCCAATTTCACGCGTTAACTACGGCATAGACAATACACGTGTTGGTCAAGTGACTAACTACGACAAATTGACGCTTGAAATTTGGACAGATGGAAGTATCAGACCGGAAGAGGCTGTAAGCCTCGGAGCCAAAATTTTGAACGAGCACCTCGTTCTGTTCGTAGGTCTTACGGACGAAGCGAAAGACGCCGAAATTATGGTTGAAAAAGAAGAAGACAAAAAAGAAAAAGTACTTGAGATGACAATCGAAGAGCTTGATCTTTCTGTTCGTTCCTACAATTGCCTCAAACGTGCTGGTATTAATACCGTACAAGAGCTTACCACGAAGACTGAAGAAGATATGATGAAGGTGCGTAACCTTGGTCGCAAATCTTTGGAAGAGGTTCAGGAAAAGCTTGAGGAACTTGGTTTGGGTCTCCGCACAGAAGAATAGCTGCAGATTGCTTTAGTAAAGGAGGGAAAACACAATGGCATACCAAAAATTGGGCCGTGATTCCAGTGCGCGTAAAGCGTTATTTCGCGACATGGTAACGGATCTGTTTTTATACGAGCGCATCCAAACAACGGAAGCTAAAGCGAAAGAAGTTCGTTCTATCGCTGAAAAGCTGATCACTAAAGCTAAAAAAGGTGATCTTCATGCTCGTCGTCAAGTAGCTGCATTTGTTCGCCGCGAGACTGTTGATGGTGAACAAGATGCAATTCAAAAATTGTTCTCTGACATTGCTCCTCGTTACACTGAGCGTCCAGGTGGATACACTCGTATCCTTAAACTAGGACCTCGTCGTGGCGACGCTGCGCCTATGGTTTATCTTGAATTGGTAGACCGCGCGTAGTATCACAAGTATTGATTTCCGATGCTTCCCTTTCATCCAGCCCTCTTTGGAGTAAAGATGGGGGAAATATCAGCGTTATTGTGCTGCAGAGGCGCAAGACTCTGCTGTACTAATAACCGTGGGAATCACCTTGGTTCAATTGAAGGAGCTCCCGCAGGGGCTCTTTTTTTTGAAATTAAGGATCCTATAGGACTTGTAGTTCTATATATGAAAAATGGATGCCGTCCTTTCAGGGACGGCGAAGCCATTTCTTCAAATAGAAGATCAGACAGTGCTTCGATCGACGTTCTGCTGACCGGTTTAAAAAGGAGAACGGAATGCGTAATCTATTGATGAAGGTCAATTATGACGGAACGAATTATGATGGCTTTCAGACCCAGCCTCAGGGCAATACGATTCAGGATCGGCTGGAGCAAGCCATACTCCATCTGACAGGTGAGAAGCTTAAGATTACTGCTTCAGGCCGCACAGATGCCGGAGTACATGCCTATGGCCAGCCTTTTAACTTTACAACCTCCTCCCGAATCCCAACTGAACGTTGGTGTCTAGCGCTTAATGCCCGGCTGCCACAAGACATCGTGGTTACAGAGGCTAGGGAAGTTCCGCTAACGTTTCACTCTCGTAGAGGGGCTAAGCGTAAAACTTACCGATACACGATTAATGGCAACAGGTTTCCAGATCCGTTTCAACGGCGCTGGCAGCTTCACCATCCAGTGAAGTTGGATATTCCTGCGATGCAGCAAGGCTTAACGCAAATTATAGGGACACATGACTTCACTTCGTTTGCATCACGACGGTCTACGAAGACTTCTCATGTACGAACGATCTTTGAAGCTCATATGGAAGTAGATCGCAGGATGTGCCGACCCTCTTCATCAGATCAAGGAGTTATCCATACTTATATAACGGGTAGTGGATTTCTTCAGCACATGGTTCGCATTATTATGGGGACTTTGATCCATGTGGGGGAAGGTAAAATACCTGCTGATAAGGTTGCTGAAATATTGGCAGCATGTGATCGATCACATGCTGGTCCAACAGCTGTGGCCATGGGGTTAGCTTTGTGGAGTGTTGAATATGACGAGATTGAAAGTGAATAGTTTTTTCTATAAATTTCTTCCTAATTAATAGGCTAAATGTTTAAAAATCACTTGCACTTGTTATGTTTATACTGTAATATAAAAGTTGTGTTTTCTTGATGGCTATCCCACAGCCCCGATCAGGAAAATGCCAAAAAAATGCTTTGCTTAACTCACATAATCGTAATTCAATGAGAAACAAGATATACGAAACAGAAGATTTTCGTACGAGAACAAGGAGGAAACATTCATGCGTACCACCTATATGGCGAAGCCGAACGAAGTTGAACGCAATTGGCACATTATTGATGCCGAAGGCAAAACACTCGGTCGTTTGGCCAGCGAAGCCGCTGCTTTGATCCGTGGCAAACACAAACCGCAATTCACTCCACACGTTGATACAGGAGATTTCGTTATCGTAATCAACGCTGAGAAAATTCACTTGACCGGTAAAAAATTGCAAAACAAAAAATACTACCGTCACTCGATGCACCCAGGTGGTTTGAAAGTTACTAATGCTGAAACTCTGCTGAACACTAAACCAGAACGCGTAATTGAATTCGCGGTTCATGGTATGATTCCTAAGACTCGTCAAGGGGACCACATGAAGCTGAGATTGAAAGTATATGCAGGCGCCGAGCATCCACATGCAGCACAAAAACCTGAAGTTTACGAACTTCGCGGATAAGAATAGAGGAGGACAGTTTCATGGCACAAGTACAATACTATGGGACAGGTCGTCGTAAACATTCGGTAGCACGTGTTCGCCTTGTACCGGGTGAAGGACGCATTGTCATTAACAAACGTGAGATGGACGAATATTTCGGTGTGGAAACACTGAAAATGATCGTAAAACAACCTTTGAACCTGACTGAAACACTGGGCAACTACGATGTAATCGTTCTTGCACATGGTGGCGGCATTTCCGGTCAAGCTGGAGCAATTCGTCACGGTATCTCCCGTGCATTGCTTAAAGTTGACCCTGAATATCGCGGTGCATTGAAGAAAGCCGGCTTCCTGACTCGTGACCCACGTATGAAGGAACGTAAGAAATACGGCTTGAAGGCTGCACGTCGTGCGCCTCAGTTCTCGAAACGTTAATATCTACAGAATTCAACCCTTGGCCTTATGGCCGAGGGTTTTATTTTTAATTGCCCCTTTCCACAAGAAATGGGCTTTTTTTGCATCTATTTACTAATTCTAACGGTTGAAACGCATTGACTTCCTCAGTAAAAGTTATATACTATTTCATATAGAATTAGTTGGTTTTATTACTTCTTTTACCTCATTTATTCATACGATTAATATTTTGGATGGAGGAATACCTTAATGAACCTGCTCGAGAAAGAGGATTTAATCAAAGTTAAGGCCGAAGAATTAGAAACTGCTTCACCCGAGGAAATTATCCGCTGGGCTGTAGAAACATTTCCTAACATTACTTTTGCCTGCAGCTTTGGTGCCGAAGATGTAGTGCTAGTTGATATGCTTCACAAAGTTAGTCCGTCTACAGACGTCTTTTATCTCGATACAGATTATCACTTTAAGGAAACCTATGAGACCAGAGATTTAATGGCAGATAAATACGGACTGGAGTTCGTACGAGTGTCTCCACAAATCACTCCGCAGGAGCAAGCACTTCAACACGGTGAAGCGTTATGGACAGTGGATCCTAACCAATGCTGTGGAATTCGTAAAGTAGAGCCGCTGACTCGTATCCTATCTCAATATGAAGCCTGGATTACAGGTATTCGTCGTGACCAAGCACCCACCCGTGCTAATGCCAAAAAGGTTGAGTATGATTATAAATTTGGTTTGGTTAAGTTTAATCCAATCGCGGATTGGACAACCGAGGATGTATGGAACTATATTCGTGAAAATGATGTAATTTATAACCCTCTACATGACCGTAACTATCCAAGTATCGGCTGTGAGCAATGTACGCGTCAGGTTATGCCTGGTGAAGATCCGCGTGCTGGACGTTGGGCTGGATCAGAGAAGACTGAGTGCGGATTACACAAGTAAGACCTATCCCCGTGAGAACCCAGAAGGAGAGACGATAATGACTTCAATACGTCCGCATGGCGGAACATTAGTTAACCGTGTAGTAGAGGGTACAGAAAGAGAAGAATTGCTGCAGCTTGCACGTGAATATAAGGCGATTGCCGTGAACACCTGGACTTTATCTGATTTGGATCTAATAGCGGTAGGTGCATTTTCTCCACTGACTGGATTTTTGAATGAACAAGATTATCACTCCGTAGTCAAAAACATGCGTTTAGCAGATGGCACAGTGTGGAGCATTCCAATAACACTTGCTGTAGAAGAGGATGTGGCCTCTGGTTTAGCTATTGGAGACAAAGTATCTCTAATCGGTGAAGAGGATGGCGAGATCTACGGTTTATTGGATATTGAGAGTATTTATACGGTTGATCAAAACCTTGAAGCGCAAAATGTATTCAAAACAACAGACCGTGAACATCCAGGAGTAAGTAAGCTGTTGGTCCGACCGGCTACCTATGTAGGAGGACCAATTACAGTGCTGAATAGACCACAGCCAGAAAAGTTCGGAGAATTTTATTTTGACCCTTCAGCTACACGTAAGATATTTGCAGACAAGGGCTGGAGAACAGTTGTAGGCTTCCAGACGCGTAACCCAGTTCATCGTGCACATGAATATATTCAGAAGTGCGCTATGGAGGTTGTAGACGCTCTGTTCTTAAACCCGCTAGTGGGTGAGACGAAGTCTGATGATGTACCGGCAAATGTACGAATGAAGAGCTACCTGGCGCTTTTGGAGAATTATTATCCTGAGGATCGTACCTTTCTAGGTGTTTTCCCGGCGGCCATGCGTTATGCAGGTCCGAGAGAAGCGATTTTTCATGCTATGGTTCGCAAAAATTACGGCTGCACCCATTTTATTGTCGGACGTGACCATGCGGGCGTAGGTGATTACTACGGAACTTATGAAGCGCAAGAAATTTTCGCGAATTTTACCGCTGAGGAACTTGATATTACTCCATTATTTTTTGAACACAGCTTCTTCTGTAAAAAATGCGGAAATATGGCTTCCAGTAAAACCTGCCCGCATCCTGGCGACGATCATATGACTTTGTCGGGTACAAAGGTACGGGCTTTGCTTCGGGAGGGTCAATGTCCGCCTCCTGAATTTACGCGACCTGAGGTTGCGCAGATTCTAATTGAAGGCATGACTCAAGAAGTAACAGCTTAATCATCGTTAGCTAGTACTATTTGGCCTTCTTGTCCCATATAGATGAGTATTATCTATCGGGACGAGGGGGTCTTTGTTATGTCTGGCCGAAAACACAGTAAAGTCTCGGTCTGGATCTCATGGAGCAGTATCAAAAAATGTATGCTGGGCGCGACACTGCTGGCTATAATGATCGGCATTATAGCGTATGACATGCCTACTGCCAAAACGTTAAACTATTGGAGTCTTCCTTTGTCTGGTAAAGTGATCGCTATCGACGCTGGACATGGGGGAGCAGATGGAGGGGCAGTTAGCCGGGAAGGGCTAATTGAGAAAGACATTAATCTCGCGGTCTCTCTTTATTTACGTGATTACCTGCAACAGGCAGGGGCTATTGTTGTGATGACCCGTGAAGGGGATTATGATTTGGCTCAGGAGGGCACTAAGGGCTATTCTAAGCGCAAGACTGAAGATCTTAAGCAAAGAGTAAGAAGCATTGAAGAGAAGGGCGCAGATCTTTTTATAAGCGTTCACATGAACAGCGTGCCTTCGAACCGATGGAGCGGGGCGCAGACCTTTTACTATCCCAATCACAAGGATAATAAAGCTATCGCAGAGTTTGTACAGAGTGAGCTGAAGACTACACTGGAGAATACTGATCGTGTAGCTAAGACTGTAAATACTGTTTATCTACTAAAAGCATTAAAAATACCTGCGATCCTTGTAGAGGTCGGTTTTTTGTCGCACCCTCAGGAATCAGTTCTGCTCGGAGATGATGTTTATCAACGCAAGGTAGCGACTAGTATATATCGTGGCATTCTTCGTTATGCTTCCGAGTAGCCGGGACTACTCATCAGGAGATGGGTAATGCTATAATAGACAAAAACTCCGGAAGAATTCTCCTCCGGAAAGGAAACAGAGGTGCTTTCCATGCTGACTAGGGAACATATCCAGGAAATACTGCAGTCAATAACAGACCCGGAAACCGGAAAAAGCCTTGTGGAACTACAGCTGATCCGTGACATTATGATTAAAGAAGATCGTATTTCTTTGTCAATCGTATGTCTGGATCCTGAAGAGCAAAGTCGCATGGACCTAGAACAACGGGTTCGTGAGTTACTTGAGGCGGGTGGAGTCACTAATGTACATATCCGGCTGCGTGATGCAACCGATTATGAACGTGCTCTGCTACGCGGAGAGAGTGCTGGGGAAGAGCCATTGGCTGATGAACCGGGAAAACTTAAGGGGCATGCAGCAGGCCTTGACGATCATGAATTAATCAATGAGAACTCTGGTGTTAACTTTATCGCCATTGCCAGTGGTAAAGGCG
This sequence comes from Paenibacillus sp. FSL H7-0716, assembly GCF_038002705.1. Classification (NCBI taxonomy): domain Bacteria; kingdom Bacillati; phylum Bacillota; class Bacilli; order Caryophanales; family Paenibacillaceae; genus Paenibacillus; species Paenibacillus sp. FSL H7-0716. Next base: position 244,719 of record NZ_JBBODA010000006.1, on the reverse strand, counting down.
GTGTTGGAAAGTCTACGGTTACTGTGAATTTGGCAGTAGCTTTGGCTAGAAAAGGTAAAAAGGTTGGATTGATTGATGCGGACATTTATGGGTTTAGCATCCCTGATATGATGGGAATCGAAGAGGGACCCGTTGTAGAAGAGGGAATCATTATTCCTGTGGAACGTTTCGGAGTGAAGGTCATGTCTATGGGCTTCTTTATCCGTGAGAATAGTCCGGTAATTTGGCGGGGACCTATGCTTGGCAAAATGCTGCGCCAATTCTTCGGTGATGTGGGCTGGGGAGAACTTGATTATATGTTGCTTGATCTTCCTCCAGGTACAGGTGATGTGGCGCTTGACGTACATCAGATGCTCCCTCACAGCAAAGAGATTATTGTTACTACCCCTCATGCTACCGCAGCGTTTGTGGCGGCTAGAGCGGGCTCTATGGCTCTGCAGACAGAACATGAGATTATTGGGGTCATTGAGAACATGGCTTATTATGAGTGTAAAGACTGCGGTAAAAAAGATTATATTTTTGGCAGAGGCGGAGGCGCTCGGCTTGCGGAGACACTCCATACGGAGCTGCTTGCACAAGTTCCATTGGGCGCACCGGACAACCATATTTCTGAACCGGATTTCTCACCTTCCGTATACAAGGAAGATACAGCAACTGCGTTGTTGTTTGCTGATATCGCCGATAAGCTGATTGCGAAATATGAGCACTAATTATTGTGCATAAAAAGAGGCCGTCCCACTTTGTTAGGTGGGATAAGGCCTCTTTTTTGTTACGTGCTTGAATCATCGCCGCTACCGCTGCCACTTTCACCACCGCTGCCGCTGCCTTCCTGCTTACCGCCGCTGTCTCCGCCCTTTTTCTGTTCCTTCGGTTCGAGCTCGTCCTGAACGACCTTTTTAAGTAAATTCAATACCTCCATCCGGAATAATGGAGTCTGCATAGATTCCTGGATGGTCTTCATGGATTGCTTTCGGTAGTCAGGTGTTTTGGTGAGATTAAGAAACATGGTCATCATTTCTGGAGACTTCATGATTTCTTCCACGGATTTTTGATATGTGGGATCTTTAATTAGTTGCAGGTGTAATTCTTTGCTTTGTGATTGAATGGCTTTAGCAAAATCACCTGCGAATTTGGGATCAGTCATAATTTTCTCGATTTCCTTTTGATATTCTGGTGCAGTGAGGGTATCTTTAACAGCGGTTTTTATATCCTCTGTTGTTTGAAGTGGCATCATTTTCATACTCATTCCGCTGGTGCCTCCAGAACTGGAATTTGATAATGATTCCTCAACCGCTTTTTTTCCATCTTCACTTTTTAATATATCAATAACCATGGTCTTCATTTCTTTATAACTGCCCTGACCAGAAGAAGAACTGCTCTGCTCACTTCCGCAAGCCGTTAAGGCCATAACAAAGCTTAAAGCCAAACCCACAGATCCGATAAATCTCCATTTCATTGGCGCTGCCCTCCTTTATTAGGATTCTCCAGTTGTATTATGCCGCATTAACACACATTTATGTTGCTGATGTAATGGTGTTTTGTCGGTATCCTTGGTAAAATAAATCTGACATAGGGGAGGTGAAGTGGCTGAGTATAAAAAAATGGTTTTATTTATTTTGGACAACCCTTCTAATAGGAGCGGGCGGAGCAGTAATCGCAGGTCTGGCACTGCAATTCGTGAACGGTCGAATTGATTTCAAAAGTGTCGCTGATTTCTTTTTATACCCGCTGATACTATTCGGCTACGGTATGCTTGTCAGTGTTTATGCACAACTTGGTTTTTTTGCTTATCTAATTTTGAATTACATGGGCAATGGTGTTTTCCCGCCGAAAATTTGGAAATACATACAACTAGTGCTTTCTGTGCTCGCATTGCTTGAACTGATTTTTTTGCGTACCGTCGTTGGCGGGGAAAGAAGTGTCTTGTCTGATCTAATACTAGGAATCTTTATTTTGTTAGCTGCCATTATTGTGTCTTATTACAAAGTGAAAAGTACAAACATCTCAGCTTGGATTCCAACCCTCTTTTTTATGACAGCTATTTCAATTGTGGAAATTATCGGCGTGCTCCGTATAGGTGTTGATAGTGCGACAGTGTTTATTGTTGTTCCGCTCATCGCCTGTAATGCATTCCAAATTTTGATGCTTCACCGTATTCTCAAGCCGGCAGCCGGATAAAGGCTGGGGCGAATTCAGCAAATCATGAACCCCGTGCTCTGACCTTCAGAAGACGGGGTTTTTTGCTCTAGAATGTATCCTAACGATTAAAATCCGCTGGAGGAGGTTAATCTTAAAGAACAATAGAGCGGATTCTTTGTGTGTAGCAACGCTCACAAAACTAAGCGTATGCTTCCGAAGCGAGTTTTGTACGAAGTAATACAAGTGTAGCAACGCTCACAAAACTTTTAGGAGGGGAATATATGGACATCAAGCGCTATATGATAAAAGACACAAATGAAATCCAGCTTAACAAGCTGGACCCGGACGATACAGGTAATTTTAAATCAAAAAAAGAAGCAGAAGCCAAAACAGAGCAGTTAAAGGAACGGTTGGCAGAACTTCAAGATATTCTTTTTGCACAGAAAAAGCATTCACTGCTCGTAATTCTGCAAGGGATGGATTCCAGCGGTAAGGATGGAACAGTTAAACATATTTTTTCAGGGATTAATCCACAAGGCTTTATAGTGACCAGCTTCAAGAAACCTTCTCTGGAGGAAGAGGCTCACGATTTCTTATGGAGAGTGCATCAAAAGACACCCCCTAAAGGCTACATCTCTGCATTTAACCGCTCACACTATGAAGATGTATTGGTACCGCGGGTACATGGGGGACTGAAAAAGGATGACTTGAAGCGCCGCTTTCGTTACATACGGCAGTTTGAGGAGATGCTGGTGGAAGAGGGAACGACAATTATCAAGCTTTTTCTGCATATTTCAAAAGAAAAGCAGCTTAAGAAAATCAAAGAACGGCTTGAAGATCCCAAAAAACACTGGAAATTCGACGCAAGTGATCTACAGGAGCGGGAGTTTTGGGATGATTACCAAGAGGCATATGTAGATGTTTTTAAGGAGTCTAGTATTGATAAAGCACCCTGGTACTGGATACCAGCCAATCATCAATGGTACCGCAACTATTTGGCCTTATCCATCGTTGTAAAGACATTGGAGAGTCTGGATCTGAGCTATCCGAAGCTGAATACCCCCACACCCGACATATCGGAGCTCATTTCCCCGCGTCATTAATATTTGGATAAGACCAACATCTATTGCGGTACCTAAGATTGGGAGGAGCGTTACAGCCCAGCAGCATCCTCTAAGGCACTATTTAGTGAGGCTGAGTCACGGACCTCTTTACCCTCTGCGTTGCTTTGGCTGATCAGCTCAGAGACGGTAACGAATTCATAACCTTGTCTGCGGAGCTCATCGATAATTTGCGGAAGAGCTTCGTGAGTTTGTTTGCAGGAATCACTGGCATGTAGTAGAACGATATCACCAGGATGTGCTTTAGTCGTTACACGCTTCACGATATTGTCTACACCTATGTTCTTCCAGTCTAGAGAGTCTGTGTCCCACTGGATGACTTTGTAACCAAGATCATTGGCCACTTGCAGAACTCTTTTGTCAAAATCACCATTAGGCATACGAATTAAATTTGGTTCTTTACCGGTTAATTCTGTAAGCACAGTGTGAGCCGTTGTGATCTGAGTGCGAATCTCTTCGTTACTTAGAGTGCTGTAATTGACGTGTTTATGGCCATGACTGCCAATTTCGAATCCTGCGTTTTTAATGCTTGTTACAATATCCGGGTGAGTCTTACTCCATGGTGACGATAGGAAGAAGGTGGCTTTGTCCACTTTCTTGTCTTCAAGTACCTTCAAAATTGGTTCGGGTCTCTTTTCCCCCCAGCTAATATCGAAGGTAAGGGCAATCAGCTTCTTCTCTGTTGGCACACTGTAAATGGCAGAAGGTCCAGCTTCAGAAAAAACGGTGATATTACCCCTCTCGACATAGACAACTCCAGCAGCAAGAAGCACAGCGGCGAAGATATAGATGAACCTTTTGATCTTTTTGCCGCTGAATACATAAAAAGAATTCATTAATGACAGCGCTCCTCTCCCATGCGAAATGCTTGTTTGTTCTAAATGTATGCTCGTACCGCAGGGTTATGACCTAAGAAACAGAGATCACAATTTCAGGAGGTATTTATGTTGTCGTTCTTCACGTTTGTTAAAGATATTAAATCGATCCGCAAGGCTTTGCTGCTATCCTGTCTGCTCTTCGTAATAGGAGCGGTTGTTGGCTGGGTAGCGACAAGTAGTCTGGAAAAACTATTGGTTCAGCAATTGGAAGGGCTTAGTGAGATCAGTGGGAACTTAAGAGATACCGCTAATCCGCAATGGAACTTCTTTGTATTTATATTTCTGAATAACGCCATCAAGGGAGTGGTTATTATTTTCCTGGGAGCGTTGTTCGGCATATTGCCAGCTATATTCTTATTTATAAACGGAGCGGTAATTGGCTACTTGATACATTTATCCGCACTGCAAGGACAGGATTTGTTCGATTTAATCGTAAAAGGATTGCTGCCACACGGGATTATAGAGATTCCGGCAATCATTATCGCTTGTGCCTTTGGACTGCATTTTGGCGGGAAAGTGATTTCAAGTTTATTTCGATCTACAGATAGAAAAGAGGAGAGAAGCGCAGACTGGTCTGCATTCATGCGTCAAACACTTACGGCTTCCATATGGACTGTAATCCTGTTATTTGTTGCAGCCATTATTGAAAGTACAATTACTTTTTCACTTTTATCATAAAACTTCCGGGAATAGAGCATAACATTAAGGGCGTTCATCCAAGGATTGCCTAAAAGGTTAGGAGTATATAATCGAGACGAAACCATAAAGGGAATTTTTAATAATTATGGTTATAAAAAGAGGACTCCGGTTAATCTAGTGTAAGAGGATCTTAAGGCAGCTTTCTCCATGAGATGTTACTTACTGTTTATGCACAAAAGTTTTGGGGGTTTAGAGAAGGTGTTAATTGCAACTTCATGAAGGAGGCCAAGCATATGTTGGGAATGTTGTTTAACGAAAAGGAATGCAAGGAACTGGATTATGTTTTGAGAAAAGAACTAGATGAGATGCTGTTAGATTTGAGTGATCAGCGCTTGGACCAAAATATCAGGCACGCCATCGCTAATAGATATAAGACTGTATTCCGGATGTATGCTCGCTTCGCTCCTCAGAAAGAGCTTTCGAAGTATGCATGGGGTGGGCGTTCTTCTCAGTATAAACACTGAAGATATACGAGAATTGCTATAGTTTTATAAAGTTTTCAGATTATTTAATAAAATAGCTTGACTAAAAAGGAGTGCTCATGATAAATTATATCTCGCGCTCCTTTTGCTTGTGTAAAAGGGAAGCGGAAGGCAAGAAAAATTGAAAAAAAGATTTTTCAAAAAAAAGACTTGCCAAACAGCTTAACACTGTGATATATTATAAAGGTCGCCGCTGATAAACAACGACGACGAAATGAGAGACATTGATCTTTGAAAACTGAACAACGAGTGAGTGGGAAATCACGTAAGTGAAATCCGAATTAGAGAATTAATTTTCTCGTCAGATGTTTCAAAATGAGCATATCGCTCTTTTCAATACTAATTGGAGAGTTTGATCCTGGCTCAGGACGAACGCTGGCGGCGTGCCTAATACATGCAAGTCGAGCGGAGTTATTTTGAAAGCTTGCTTTCAAAATAACTTAGCGGCGGACGGGTGAGTAACACGTAGGCAACCTGCCCTTCAGACTGGGATAACTACCGGAAACGGTAGCTAATACCGGATAATTTCTTTTTTCTCCTGAGAGAAGAATGAAAGACGGAGCAATCTGTCACTGAGGGATGGGCCTGCGGCGCATTAGCTAGTTGGTGGGGTAACGGCCCACCAAGGCGACGATGCGTAGCCGACCTGAGAGGGTGAACGGCCACACTGGGACTGAGACACGGCCCAGACTCCTACGGGAGGCAGCAGTAGGGAATCTTCCGCAATGGGCGAAAGCCTGACGGAGCAACGCCGCGTGAGTGATGAAGGTTTTCGGATCGTAAAGCTCTGTTGCCAGGGAAGAACGTCCGGTAGAGTAACTGCTACCGGAGTGACGGTACCTGAGAAGAAAGCCCCGGCTAACTACGTGCCAGCAGCCGCGGTAATACGTAGGGGGCAAGCGTTGTCCGGAATTATTGGGCGTAAAGCGCGCGCAGGCGGCTATTTAAGTCTGGTGTTTAAACCTTGGGCTCAACCTGAGGTCGCACTGGAAACTGGGTGGCTTGAGTACAGAAGAGGAAAGTGGAATTCCACGTGTAGCGGTGAAATGCGTAGATATGTGGAGGAACACCAGTGGCGAAGGCGACTTTCTGGGCTGTAACTGACGCTGAGGCGCGAAAGCGTGGGGAGCAAACAGGATTAGATACCCTGGTAGTCCACGCCGTAAACGATGAGTGCTAGGTGTTAGGGGTTTCGATACCCTTGGTGCCGAAGTTAACACAGTAAGCACTCCGCCTGGGGAGTACGGTCGCAAGACTGAAACTCAAAGGAATTGACGGGGACCCGCACAAGCAGTGGAGTATGTGGTTTAATTCGAAGCAACGCGAAGAACCTTACCAGGTCTTGACATCCCTCTGAATCCGCTAGAGATAGCGGCGGCCTTCGGGACAGAGGAGACAGGTGGTGCATGGTTGTCGTCAGCTCGTGTCGTGAGATGTTGGGTTAAGTCCCGCAACGAGCGCAACCCTTAACTTTAGTTGCCAGCAGGTTAAGCTGGGCACTCTAGAGTGACTGCCGGTGACAAACCGGAGGAAGGTGGGGATGACGTCAAATCATCATGCCCCTTATGACCTGGGCTACACACGTACTACAATGGCCGGTACAACGGGAAGCGAAGCCGCGAGGTGGAGCCAATCCCATCAAAGCCGGTCTCAGTTCGGATTGCAGGCTGCAACTCGCCTGCATGAAGTCGGAATTGCTAGTAATCGCGGATCAGCATGCCGCGGTGAATACGTTCCCGGGTCTTGTACACACCGCCCGTCACACCACGAGAGTTTACAACACCCGAAGTCGGTGGGGTAACCCGCAAGGGAGCCAGCCGCCGAAGGTGGGGTAGATGATTGGGGTGAAGTCGTAACAAGGTAGCCGTATCGGAAGGTGCGGCTGGATCACCTCCTTTCTATGGAGAATCGTTCTCTGCAATGAGGACATTCAAATCGGAAGCTCAGCTTCCACAATAGAACCTTCGGGTTCGAACACTCACTCGTGTTCAGTTTTGAAAGAGCAAGTCTCTTTCGTATGCGTTTGGTGGCGATAGCGGAGGGGTTCCACACGTACCCATCCCGAACACGACCGTTAAGCCCTCCAGCGCCGATGGTACTTGGACCGAAGGGTCCTGGGAGAGTAGGACGTTGCCAAGCGGACAACCAATTCATTGGTTGATTCACAATGTTATATATGTTATATGGGCTTTTAGCTCAGTTGGTTAGAGCGCACCTCTGATAAGGGTGAGGTCGGTGGTTCGAGTCCACCAAGGCCCACCATATAACATTATAGAGTAATTTTATGGGGCCATAGCTCAGCTGGGAGAGCGCCTGCCTTGCAAGCAGGAGGTCAGCGGTTCGATCCCGCTTGGCTCCACCATAAATTTTTAAATGAATAACTTTTTCAACTTGATCCTTGAAAACTGGATACCGAAACGAATTTGCGTTTTAGAACATCTTTTAGCAACTTGTGCAAACAAGTAAATGTTATTAGTGAGATTTTTCTTCGGAAGAATCAAGGTTAAGCTAATAAGAGCACACGGAGGATGCCTAGGCGCCAGGAGCCGACGAAGGACGTGGCGAACAACGAAACTGCCTCGGGGAGCTGTAAGCAAGCTTTGATCCGGGGGTGTCCGAATGGGGAAACCCAGCTGTGGTAATTCGCAGTTACTCATTTCTGAATACATAGGAAATGTAGAGGCAGACCAGGGGAACTGAAACATCTAAGTACCCTGAGGAAGAGAAAACAATAGTGATTCCGTCAGTAGCGGCGAGCGAACGCGGAACAGCCTAAACCTAAGAGCTTGCTCTTAGGGGTTGTGGGACGTCTCACATGGAGTTACAAAGGAATATGGTAGGTGAAGAGGTCTGGAAAGGCCCGCGATAGAGGTAAAAGCCCTGTAACCTAAACTGTATTCTCTCCGAGACGGATCCCGAGTAGTGCGGGGCACGTGAAACCCCGTATGAATCCAGCAGGACCATCTGCTAAGGCTAAATACTACCTGGCGACCGATAGTGAAACAGTACCGTGAGGGAAAGGTGAAAAGCACCCCGGAAGGGGAGTGAAATAGAACCTGAAACCGTGTGCTTACAAAAAGTCAGAGCCCGATCTATGGGTGATGGCGTGCCTTTTGTAGAATGAACCGGCGAGTTACGTTTAACATGCAAGGTTAAGCCGAGAAGGTGGAGCCGCAGCGAAAGCGAGTCTGAATAGGGCGACTTAGTATGTGGACGTAGACCCGAAACCGTGTGATCTACCCCTGTCCAGGGTGAAGGTGCGGTAACACGCACTGGAGGCCCGAACCCACGTACGTTGAAAAGTGCGGGGATGAGGTGGGGGTAGCGGAGAAATTCCAATCGAACTCGGAGATAGCTGGTTCTCCCCGAAATAGCTTTAGGGCTAGCCTCGGTATAAGAGTAGTGGAGGTAGAGCACTGATTGGGTGCGGGGTCCGCAAGGATTACCAAGCTCAGTCAAACTCCGAATGCCATATACTTATTGCCGGGAGTCAGACAGTGAGTGCTAAGATCCATTGTCAAAAGGGAAACAGCCCAGACCATCAGCTAAGGTCCCCAAGTGTGTGTTAAGTGGGAAAGGATGTGGAGTTGCACAGACAACCAGGATGTTGGCTTAGAAGCAGCCACCATTGAAAGAGTGCGTAATAGCTCACTGGTCGAGTGACTCTGCGCCGAAAATGTAACGGGGCTAAACACACCACCGAAGCTATGGCTAGATACGTATGTATCTGGGGTAGGGGAGCGTTGTGTAGGGGTTGAAGGTGTACTGAAAAGAGCGCTGGACACTACACAAGTGAGAATGCCGGTATGAGTAACGAAAAGATCAGTGAGAATCTGATCCGCCGAAAGCCCAAGGTTTCCTGAGGAAGGCTCGTCCGCTCAGGGTAAGTCGGGACCTAAGGCGAGGCCGAAAGGCGTAGTCGAAGGACAACAGTTTGAAATTACTGTACCACCGTAATCCGCTATGAGCGATGGGGTGACGCAGGAGGGTAGTGACGCGGACTGATGGATGTCCGTCTAAGCAGTGAGGCTGATGTGTAGGCAAATCCGCACATCGTTAAGGCTGGGCTGTGATGGGGAGCGAAAATTGTAGTAGCGAAGGTCATGATCTCACACTGCCAAGAAAAGCCTCTAGCCAGGAGAAGGTGCCCGTACCGCAAACCGACACAGGTAGGCGAGAAGAGAATTCTAAGGCGCGCGGAAGAACTCTCGTTAAGGAACTCGGCAAAATGACCCCGTAACTTCGGGAGAAGGGGTGCCCCGGTAGTGTGAATAGCACGAGGGGGCCGCAGTGAAAAGGCCCAAGCGACTGTTTAGCAAAAACACAGGTCTGTGCGAAGCCGCAAGGCGAAGTATACGGGCTGACGCCTGCCCGGTGCTGGAAGGTTAAGGGGAGTGGTTAGGGGTAACCCGAAGCTATGAACCGAAGCCCCAGTAAACGGCGGCCGTAACTATAACGGTCCTAAGGTAGCGAAATTCCTTGTCAGGTAAATTCTGACCCGCACGAATGGCGTAACGACTTGGGCGCTGTCTCAACGAGAGATCCGGTGAAATTTTAATACCTGTGAAGATGCAGGTTACCCGCGACAAGACGGAAAGACCCCATGGAGCTTTACTGCAGCTTGATATTGAATTTGGGTACGATCTGTACAGGATAGGTGGGAGCCGTAGAAATCGGAGCGCAAGCTTCGGTGGAGGCGCCGTTGGGATACCACCCTGATCGTATCTAGGTTCTAACCTAGTGCCCTAATCGGGTACGGGGACCGTGTCAGGCGGGCAGTTTGACTGGGGCGGTCGCCTCCTAAAGAGTAACGGAGGCGTTCCAAGGTTCCCTCAGAATGGTTGGAAATCATTCGCAGAGTGCAAAGGCATAAGGGAGCTTGACTGCGAGACCTACAAGTCGAGCAGGGACGAAAGTCGGACTTAGTGATCCGGTGGTACCGCATGGAAGGGCCATCGCTCAACGGATAAAAGCTACCCTGGGGATAACAGGCTTATCTCCCCCAAGAGTCCACATCGACGGGGAGGTTTGGCACCTCGATGTCGGCTCATCGCATCCTGGGGCTGAAGTAGGTCCCAAGGGTTGGGCTGTTCGCCCATTAAAGCGGTACGCGAGCTGGGTTCAGAACGTCGTGAGACAGTTCGGTCCCTATCTGTCGTGGGCGCAGGAAATTTGAGAGGAGCTGTCCTTAGTACGAGAGGACCGGGATGGACGTACCGCTGGTGCACCAGTTGTTCCGCCAGGAGCATGGCTGGGTAGCTACGTACGGACGGGATAAGCGCTGAAAGCATCTAAGCGTGAAGCCCCCCTCAAGATGAGATTTCCCAATTAGTAAGACCCCTTGAAGACGACGAGGTAGATAGGTTGGAGGTGGAAGTGCAGCAATGCATGGAGCTGACCAATACTAATCGGTCGAGGGCTTATCCTAAAAATACCCCAAAAAGTGAAGAAAAGGCTGCGAAGCTAATTCCGAATACTTTCCGGGGGCCCCGAAGAGATGACGGGCGACGCAAATTCAATTCGGATTCAGTTTTCAGGCGATTAAGCCTGAGCATTTACGCTGTAAATGCCCGTTTGGTGGCGATAGCGGAGGGGTTCCACGCGTACCCATCCCGAACACGACCGTTAAGCCCTCCAGCGCCGATGGTACTTGGACCGAAGGGTCCTGGGAGAGTAGGACGTTGCCAAGCGGATATTCCCTGATAGCTCAGTTGGTAGAGCACTCGACTGTTAATCGAGTTGTCACAGGTTCGAGTCCTGTTCGGGGAGCCATGCTCTCATAGCTCAGCAGGTAGAGTGCTTCCATGGTAAGGAAGAGGTCACCGGTTCGAATCCGGTTGAGAGCTCCACAGATTTGCAAGGCCCGTTGGTCAAGGGGTTAAGACACCTCCCTTTCACGGAGGTAACATGGGTTCGAATCCCATACGGGTCACCAACTTTTACTTGTACTTACCCTTAGAGGGTCCCATAGATATGGAGGCTTAGCTCAGCTGGGAGAGCATCTGCCTTACAAGCAGAGGGTCGGGGGTTCGATCCCCTCAGCCTCCACCATAATCTTCCTAAGAGATTATGGGCAACATAGAGGTACCATCAATGGGGATTAGCCAAGCGGTAAGGCAACGGACTTTGACTCCGTCACTCATAGGTTCGAATCCTATATCCCCAGCCAAGTGCGAGCCATTAGCTCAGTTGGTAGAGCACCTGACTTTTAATCAGGGTGTCGAAGGTTCGAGTCCTTCATGGCTCACTTTTATTATTATCATGCGCGTGTGGCGGAATGGCAGACGCACCAGACTTAGGATCTGGCGTTTCACGACGTGGGGGTTCAAGTCCCTTCACGCGCACCACTTATTGCGGACGTGGCTCAGCGGTAGAGCATCGCCTTGCCAAGGCGAGGGTCGCGGGTTCGATTCCCGTCGTCCGCTCCATAATTTTGCGCCCTTAGCTCAGCTGGATAGAGCGTTTGACTACGAATCAAAAGGCCGGGAGTTCGAATCTCTCAGGGCGCGCCATTTTTATTATTAAGCAATTATAGTATTTATAACGGGATGTAGCTCAGCTTGGTAGAGCACCTGGTTTGGGACCAGGGGGTCGCATGTTCAAATCGTGTCATCCCGATTTTCACCTTTGCGGGTGTAGTTCAATGGTAGAACTTCAGCCTTCCAAGCTGATAGCGTGGGTTCGATTCCCATCACCCGCTCCATAATTTTATAGTAACGGGATGTAGCTCAGCTTGGTAGAGCACCTGGTTTGGGACCAGGGGGTCGCATGTTCAAATCGTGTCATCCCGATACTCAGCTTAATCGCTGCTCAAAAGCTCTTACTTCGGTAAGGGCTTTTTTTGTTATGTACTTAATATACATATAAATACAATATAAGAACGTATGTTCTATTATTCCTCCAAAAAAAATCGGACTTCCGGTGGAATCCCAATCCGTAGATAATAGTTTCTCCATGATTCCTCTTGTTCGGGGCTTCTTCCCGAAGATAGTAATTTTACAGCAAAGACATTAGCTTGACGTTCAAGCTTCCCAGGAGAGAAATAGGAGCTTTCCTCCAGAAAAAAGCGATTGATCCCCTTGTGAAGCCGATCATGTCCTAATTCATGCGCGCAAACGAACCGCTGCCATTCTACAGGCAACTCATTATGAATGACGATAAACCTTCTTCTTAGTTTTCGATAATATAATCCCTTTGTGCCAGTCCCCAGGTTCATGAAGCGAACTTGAATGCCTAGTGCTGCGGCAAGCTCGAACGGGCAGTTGGTTTTATATTTTTTAATCAGACTATTGATCAGTTCATCCATGTTCTTCACCTGCAGCATGTTAGTATAGTTATTTAGTGTCTTTGGATTTTTTTCTCTTATTCATCTGTTTGGCTTCCCAGAACAATCCGGTTAGTACATCTTTTATCCTCTGTTTATCTTCTTTGTCTAATGGAATCCCGTCAAACATCAGTTCTCCATCATCCTCTAGCATTTTTCGAAAGTCTCTTTTATCTTTGCTTGTGGCCCAATCTGGGACAGCCTCATCGCTTGAAAGAGTCTGGTCCTGCAAATACCCTGCCTGATCCATTAGCTCCTCGTAGGGGACGCCAGTGGCCTCAGCAATTTTGCGTAACGTGGTTGGTTTAGGTACCCCTCTTAATCCATTCTCAATCCGGGAAATTTGCGAACCGCTGATTCCGGCAGCTACTGCTAATTGATTAATGGTGAGTCCCTTTGTTTCCCGAAGATGCTTCATATAATCCCCGAATTCCTGTTTCATCTCAACTCACTCCTTATTGGCTGTAACCTTATGATAATAATATAAGCCATTTTTGCCAATAGGTAAACAACAAAGCGTATATTATTGCCAAAAGGCAAGATAATGGAGGGATATACGCTCTTTTTCGATAAAAACAGCTTAAAACGGGGTTTTACGAGATTGGTAAAGAAGTGGTATATTATAGAAAAATACGAACATAATACGAACAAGATTTATTTTATCACATTGGGCTGGAAAATTCCGCAAATTAAATCTCATTCAGTTAAACCCAAAAGGAGTGCATAAATGATGAACATATCAATTTTACCAGAGTTGGACCGTCGCCGAACCCAGGTCGCTATAGAGAGCATGTTGGAGAAATACCGTATTTTTAAGACCGTTACATTTGAAGCTAAAGAAGCTAGCACAACTTATTCATACACAGAAAGATTTCATGGTCCTACTAACACTGTAACTGATCAGACTGCTGCGATAGCTTCTTATAATGTGGACATCCCCGCCGCAAGGAGAGCTTATTGTTCCGCAATAGACTCTGTGGTAGAGAGACTCGATACGAGAGAACAGCAGCTGGTACGGGAAAGGTATATGAGAAGAGACGAGATGTACGATTATACGATTTACAATCATGTGTTTGATCCACCGGTAAGTAAGGATACTTACGTGAAGATACGCTCGAAGGCTTTTTACAAGATGGCATTAGCGTTAACGGATCTCGGTTTACTGTCTCTGCAAACTTTAGTAATAACTGCGCCTAGGGTAAAGAAAGAGAAAATGAGTATTACTTAATAGAAATAGAATTGTGTGATTAGTAAAGAAGACTGTATCGTCCGAGCGGATGATGCGGTCTTTTTTTGAATTATAAGAAAGTATAAGTTGAAGGATGTACTTTATCCTTATAATCCTCGCACAAAAACTTGCCGTCCATAAAAGGAGGGACCAAGGCTCTTTAGCTTGTCTTCAATCGTGTACCTCCAAAAAACCGCTCTATACCATCCCAAAGCTAGTCAAAACCTCGTCCGTTTACCCTCTCCGCAAGGAAAATATGGGGGTATGATTATAACATGGCAAATGAAGCAAAAGAACACCGCAAGAGCATGAATGCTCTGCTAATAGTTCCGCCCTAAGGGTGATGAGAACAAATCGAGCGGTGAAAGATTCTTCTCGCATTTGCCTAATGAAGAAGGGATATTATCCAACCTCGGATAGTATCCTTTTTTCTTAAATCTAGTTGAGGGGGTGTCTGCTTAATGTTCATGCAGTTGAAGGTTAACACCATCAAGGATCGACGAACGGTCGCAGATCAGAAAGGAATGGAGTGATGTCGGTACAACAATTGCGAGAACACATTACAAGTACACTTGAACGGTATTTTCCTGATGTGCCTGTATATGTAGAAGGAGAAAAACCTCAAACCGCTTATTTTCATCCCGGATTGATCTCAGCAACACTGGATCGGCAGCGGGAGGGCAGGTATTTAGCGGTCTACCGTTTTGGCATCCGTTATGAGCAAGGCAATTTGCTGGAAGCTGAGGGAATGGCAGATAAGCTAAGTGAGGCGATGGCAGGAATGGAGCAGGAGGGTGGAGCTTTTCGTGTAGTTAGGCAAGCTTGGGAAGCTGGAACTGAAGGGCATGGACCGCTGTTTACAGTTGACTATATGTTGTATTTGCAAAACGACAAGCCTGACAGCATTAAGATGGGACAAATGATTGGAGGAGAACGATTAAAATGAGTACTAGAGGGAGTAACGGGAATGGGTTTAGTAAGGAACAGATTGTGAATTCCTCACTTTTTACGCCGAGGGAAAAGGATATATTGAACGTTATTTTGCAGGATGGTAAGAACTATACGCTCGAAGAAGCAAAGCAATCTATGGGATTGTTCAAAAATAAGGAGGTAATGAACTAATGGCAGGCGGAACATGGACAACGCAAAATAAGGTGCGCCCTGGGGTGTACGTAAATGTAGCATCAAATCAAGGTGCCATCGGCAAAATGGGAGAACGCGGGATTACGGCATTGGCGCTTGCCCTATCTTGGGGAGAGCCGGGAGTAATCATGAAGATTACCCCGCAGGATGATGTGAATAAGCTGCTGGGTGTTGATTTGGAACATCCGACTCTACTGCCAGTGCGTGAAGCGCTGAAACGGGCGGGAACCTTGCTGCTCTATCGATTGAATGAAGGCGTTAAAGCGGCAGTCACAAATAACGGCCTCCAGGTAACAGCTAAATACGGCGGTGTACGCGGAAATGATCTTTCGATTCTGATTGAGAAAAATATAGAGAATGCTGCTCTTTTTGATGTAAAGACGTTGCTTAATGGAACTGAACTGAACAAGCAAACGGTTGGAACGGCTGAGGAGTTGGTCGCGAACGATTATGTTCAATTCCAGAAAAATGGTGCAGAAGGCTTGAAGCTAATTGCAGGTATGCCGCTTACAGGGGGGGCTAACGGAACCGTGACGAATGGAGCACATAGTGACTTCCTGTCTGCTCTTGAGGTGCAGGAATTCCAAACCGTGGGTCTAGTATCGCAGGATAGTGCTCTGAAGGCACTTTACAGTTCTTTTGTGAGACGGCTTCGGGATACAGAAGGGAAAAAGATACAGGCTGTACTATCCGATTATGCGGCTGCAGGTCATGAAGGTGTGATTAGCGTGAATAATGGGGTAGTACTGAGCGACGGAACTACGATTGATAACGTCAATGCCGTTGCTTGGGTAGCTGGTGCTACAGCAGCAGCAGCTGTTAATGAATCGCTGACTTATCAGGGGTATGATGATTCGGTGGATGCTGATGTAAGACTTAGTCATTCTGAGACTACTGCTGCGTTGCTAAAAGGAGAGCTTATCTTTACTTACAGTGGCGGACGGGCTGTGGTGGAACAGGATATCAATACATTTACCGCGTTTTCACCGGACAAAGGCAAAGCATTCTCCAAAAATCGTGTACTGCGCGTGCTGGATGGAATTGCGAATGATATGAAGCGTATTTTTGAGAACTACTATATCGGTAAGGTCGCGAATAATGAAGATGGCCGTGCTCTTTTCTGGTCGCAGTGTGCGACTTATATGAATGATTTGCAGGATATGGGTGCGATTGAGGGCTTTAACGCGCAGACAGATGTTGTAGTTGTGGCTGGTGCAGATAGTGATAGTATCGTGCTGGATGTGGCTGTGAAACCGGTAGATTCCGTAGAAAAAGTATATATGAAAGTGAAGGTGGTTTAAGATGGCATTTTTAAAAGCTAGTGATACGATTTCCGGCCAGGAGGGCCGTGCTTATGCTGTGATTGGTACGCAAACCGAAGAGATGTTCTATGTGAAAACTCTTGAGGCTACAGTAGAAAAAACAAAGGCAGAGGTGAAAACACTGGGCCGCCGGGGTGTTCAGCATAAAGCGACTGGATGGTCGGGCAGCGGTTCGATGACGATTTTTTATATGACTAGTCGTTTCCGCCAGATGATGCTTGATTATATGAATACGGGTGTTGATCAGTACTTCGATATTGAGGTTACGAACGAAGATCCATCGTCCAGCGTGGGGGCACAACGGATTATTCTAAAAGGGGTGAACCTCGATAGCGTCATCATGGCCTCACTCGATACAGAGTCAGACGCTCTGGAAGAAGAAGTTAGCTTTACCTTTGAAGATGTGCAGATTGTGCAAGCTTTTGGTGCTCCGGCAGGTTCCGGGCTTTAATTAAGACAACTAGATAGATTGGAGCAAGCAAGACCCGAACGTAGAATGAGCGGCGGGTCTCTTCTCTGTCTATTGGCAGCTAGTAGCAGGAGAAGCATCTAAATAAATAATTCTAGGAGGAAGACAATGAGCGAATTAAGTTTGTTTTTTGCCCAAAATGTAGCATGTGACACGACCGAGGAGTTTGTAGTATCCCAGCGTTTTAAGGATAAGGAAGGAAATGCGGTAGCTTGGAAGCTGCGCAGTATGACTGAGGATGAGAATCAGGAATGCCGCAAGGCCGCAACCCGCAAAGTCAAAGGTAAAAACGGAGTCTATACCTCTGAAATTGAGCCTAACGATTATATGGCGAAGCTGATGACCTCAAGTGTAGTGCATCCGGATCTAAAAAATGCTGAATTGCAGCGTTCTTATGGCGTACTTGGCGCTGAGACACTGCTGCGTAAAATGCTGCTTCCGGGTGAATTCGCGGCGTTAGGTGAGCGGGTGCAGGCCTTAAATGGTTTTGGCACGGACATGAACGAGCTGGTGGATGAAGTAAAAAACTAATCAACGAGGGCGATAGTGAAGCTAATTTTGCTTATTACGCCCTCCATGAGCTGCACATTTTACCCCATGAGCTGATGAAGCTGTCTTCCCGCGAACGCGCCGCAATATATGCGATGATTGCTGTTCGTGTGGAGAAGGAGAAGCGGGATCAGGCACGGAGTAAGGCGAGGAAGAGATAGTTAGGGGGTGAGAGAATGAAGATAGACGCATCTAAAGCCGTAATGCTACCGATGAAATCTCTGGCAATTTGGAAGAGTGTTAATAAACAATGTGTTCGTGTGAACAGCAATCTGGATATCGTTAATCGATTGGTCAAGGGAGTGCAGGTAGTTGTTAAGCGGTCAAGCGATGAGATGAGCCGTTCTCTGAATCTAGTGAACCAATCTTTGCAGGACATCAATGATACGCTGCTTGAAGGTTTTAAGAGACTTCCTCCTAAGGTCATAGTTTCCAGAGATATAGTTATCGAGCAAAGCCAACAAGCGGGACAATCACAACAGTTAGCGCTTCGAACATTGAATAACTCCCCAAGTGTGCAAAAAGGTAAGGCTGAAGAAGAAGAAAAGGCGAAAAAGGTAGAGTGGTGGAAAGGGCTAAAAGCGAAGGAGAAAAAGAAAGAAGAGGAGAAAAAGCCTGAGGTTAAGGCTGATCCGATCCCCAAGCCCAAAATTAATCTGAAAAAGGAACCTCCGGTTCCACCATCCCCACCAACTCCTGACTCAAGAATTATGAAGTTTCTCAAGACAGTTGATGTGGTAAAGCCATTTAATGCCGTAAAGTCTTTTGGGGAGAAAGCTGTAAAAGCTGCGGCAAAACCAGGAGATATTGAAGACTGGAATGAACTGAATAAGAATACCGATGCAGCGTTTGGGAAAATCGGTGAGAAAGCAATGGGTGCCCTAAGGCCAGTGATGGATACCTTGAACAATGCGCTGACTTCAGGCCAATTTATGCCGATTATAGATGCTATGGCTAATGGATTTCTGATCATTGCTAATGTGATTGGCATGGTAGTGGATGGCTTATTATGGTTGGTTGGAGTGGTGCAGGAGAACTGGTCTTGGATTGAACCGATCCTTGAAGCGATAGCCATTGTCTATCTAGCAGCTATGATTGTGCAGGTGTATTCCCTTGCAGCAGCATGGATGGTAGCGAACTGGCCTATTTTAGTAGTTATTGCTGTTATTGCAGCTCTTATTTTGATTTTTCAGTTGTTAGGTATTTCTGCAGGGGATGTTGTTGGAGCTATAGCAGGGGCATTTGGCTGGTTAGGGGTCCATATACAGAATATTATAATATATTTGCAAAATATATTTATAAGTTTTAAGGATTTTCTTCAGAACTTGTTTATAGATCCTGTTTATGCCATTAAGAAGCTCATTTACGACTTAGCAGTTAACTTCTTGGATCTTATGTATCAGATGGCAATTGGTGCTGAAAACTTTGCAGGCGGATTTATGAAGGTAGTAGCACAAGCTATTAATAAAATGTTACCAAGTGTTAAGAAACTACTGGATTTGTTGAGCAAAATACCAGGATTAGAAGGATTAGCTAATATAAAAATAGATTATTTAAATCCTGAAGAACCCCATGCTGTGAGCGGAATGATTAAAAATTTGAAGGGCCAATTGGTTGCCCCAACCAGTGATAAGGCTGTGAAAAACTCTGAGAAGAAAGAATTTTTAGAATATGCGGATACAGTTAATGCTTACGCCCAAAAGGGGAAGGATTTCGCTGGAAAATTTAGTGATTTAGGGAGGAAGGCAAAAGAGGTTACGGAAAAAGCTAAAGGGGAAACAGGTGGATCAACAAGCTCACAAACAGGAATTTTAGCTAACCAAAGTACTAATCTGAACACCGTCAACCGTGTGAACGAGCTCGGCTCCATCAACGACACCGTAGACATCTCCAGTGATGATCTGAAAATGCTGCGCGAGCTGGCCGAGATTCAGGCGATCCAGAATTTTGTGGAGCTTACGCCGACGGTGCAGGTGACGACCGGGAATATTAACAATGCCGGAGACATTGATACGATTATCAACAAGATCGGGCAAAAGCTGAACGAGGAGTTTGTCTCTACGGCGCAGGGGGTGTATACGTAACGTGGAAGAGTACGGGATTTTTTTGGGTTTTAATAATCAGGAGGATGCAATCCGGCTGCCAGTCAATCCAGAGACCTTGGAAATCAAGGAGAGTGGAGATGGAAAAAGCTATACCATTATCGATCTGGGTGAGATCAATACGATTGCTTATCCGAAGCTTACGGAGATCACAGTTGAAAGTATTTTCCCGGCACAAAGGTATCCGTTCGTATTGGTGCAAGAGGATGGACTGAAAAGGCCTTTTGAATATGTGGAGCTTATTAAGAAATGGATGAATAGTCGTCGGCCTATTCGGTTTGTGTTCTCTGGTGTGAGGTATCCCGATGATACAAAAAAAGATGAAAAGAAGTTAAACAGACCGCAGAAATGGCTAGAGGAATCTTCAATTAGTGAGGATAGATCTTTAGAAATTGATTTTGCTGTGAATATGGCTATGAGCATTGAAGGTTTCACTTGGAAGCTTAGTGCGGGTACGTCAGGGGATATTGAATATTCATTATCTCTCAAAAAATACGTATTCTATCAGGCGGTAGCTGTGAAGGTTGTCAAAGGTGAAGTGAAGGCGGAACAGAAGCGGGCCAATGAAAAAGCAAAGCCTACCACCTATACCTTAAAAGCTGGAGACAGTCTATGGAGCATCGCTCAAAAAAACCTAGGAGATGGCTCGAAGTACAAAGCCATTCAGAAGCTTAATGGCATTCCGGATAGTGAGCTGAAAAAGCTGCCCATCGGTAAAGTCATCAAGCTGCCGTAGGAGGATGTTATGGAACTGCTAGTGAAGAATAAAGAAGGGAATCTATGGGATATTTCTGGCATCGTCTCAGATATTTCTTGGAAAACCGCACGGTCAGGTAAACCGTCAACGCTAGAGTTAACGCTTGTGGACAGCGGAATCTATCAGCTCCCCAAATTCGGGATCAGCAATGGTGATATTATTCAGTTCAGTAAAGATAATGTGGATGTATTTTACGGATTTGTGTTCAGCATTGATACCGGCTCGAATCAGGAGATTAAGCTGACTGCCTATGATCAGATTCGTTATTTGCTGGGCAATGGTAGTTATGTTTTGCAGGATGTTACGGCTAGTGATGTGATCAAGAAAATAACAACGGACTACGGATTAAAGACAGGTGTGCTGGAGGAGACAGAGTACCGGATTCCTTCTTTAATTGAAGATGACAAAAAGCTGTTGGACATCATTATGGGAGCCATCGGCAGTGAGCTTCAGTATAAGGGGCGGTTGATGGCTTTTTACGATGATTTTGGGAAGCTGACGCTGCGTAAACCGGATTCTATGCTGCTTAACCTGGTGCTCGGAGCGGGTCATTATCTGTACGATTATTCGCTCAAAAAAAGTATTGATGACGATACGTACAACACGATTTTTCTGTACAAGGATAACGAGGCATCGGGCAAACGTGATTTCTATCCGGTTAGTGACAAGGACAATGTGAAACGCTGGGGTATCCTGCACTTGTATCAGAAGGCTGATGACAAAGCGAATGCTGCCCAAGTTCAGGAGAAGGCAAACAATTTACTGAAAATGCACAACCGTGAAAAGCTCAGTCTCTCCGTGCAGGCGATTGGTGATATGCGTGTAAGAGCAGGCAATTTCATTTATGTCCTATTGGATGAATTCGAGACTCAATTGTTTCTGGTAGACCAATGCAGCCATAAGATTTCTGGAGGGGAGCATACAATGTCCCTCGATATTAAGGTGGTGTAGAAATGATGTTAGATATTATTAAAAAAGCTAGTCTAGGAGCCGTGGGAAGTACAAATCCCGTGGCTTTTTCTTATGGAACGGTAACGGAGGCAGCGCCTTTGCAGATCCAGGTGGATCAGCGGTTTATTTTATCGGGGAATGCGTTAGTGCTGCCTGAATCGGTAATGGAAAGCAAGATCGCCATCGAGGGCAAAGAAGTAATACTTCGGCGGGGATTAGCGAGTGGGGACCGCGTATTAATGGTTCGAATGCAGGGCGGACAAAGCTACATTGTTCTAGATCGGCTGGTGAGCCCGATATGATCCCGGCGATTGGAAAAGCTGGACCGATAACGGCCCTGCTTGAGGGGGAGGTCAACCTTGAGCGTGGGGAAAGTCCTAGTCTTACGTACCGAATGGATTGGGAGAGAAGAAGGATTACAGGCCAAACGGATGGACTAGAAGCAGTTCAACAGGCAGCGGCAAAAATTTTGCGAACTGATCGGTTTGAACATCTGATTTACAGTTCAGATTACGGAACAGAGTGGCGGTTGGTGCTTGGCAAGGATCGGCTGCTGGTTAGAGCTGAAATCAGACGTATCGTTAGTGAGGCACTACTTCAGGATGAACGAATCCTTAGCTTAGAGAATATTGTTGTTTCGTTTACCGCAGATAATCTAACTTTTGACTGCAAGGTCGTCACACGTTACGGAAATTTTCAGCTGAGAAAGGAGTGGAATGAGGATGTATGAGGATCAGACGTATGAGGCTATTTTAGAGCGGATGTTGGACCGGATTCCATCAGGATTGGATAAACGCGAGGGCAGCATCATTTATGACGCATTGGCTCCAGCAGCCGCTGAGTTGGCACAGATGTATATTGAGCTGGATGTGAATAATAATCTGTATTTTGCAGATACGGCTACCGGAGAGTACTTGGAGCGAAGCATCTCCTGGTCAGGCATTGTAAGGCGTGAAGCCAGCAAGGCACAGCTGAAAGGGATTTTTTATAAGGCGGATGGGGGATTGCTGGATGTTCCACTCGGCAGCCGCTTCTCACTCGAAATGCTGAATTATACGGCTGTGGAGAAGTTATCTCCTGGAGTGTATCGCTTGGAAAGTGAAACCGCTGGAGAAGAAGGAAATCGATATTTTGGCTCTTTACTGCCAGTGGATTATATTTCAGACCTCGCGCGCGGAGAAATAGCTTCTCTTCTGATCCCTGGGGAGGACATTGAAACGGATGATGCGCTACGCCAGCGTTATTTGGATTCAGCCAGACGCCCAGCTACTAGCGGAAATAAATATCACTATATGGAGTGGGCACTGCAAGTTTCGGGTGTGGGAGGTGCACGTGTTTTTCCATTATGGAAAGGTCCTAAAACTGTGAAGGTGATTATTGTGGACGCCGAAAAAAAACCCGCATCCGAGCTGTTGGCGGCTCAGGTGCAGCAATATATTGATCCGGTCTCAGGAGCTGGTGAGGGACAAGCACCGGTAGGGGCTGTTGTGACCGTGGCGCCGGCTGCGGGCAAAAACATCAGTATAAGTGCCAAGGTAACCCTTGCTTCTGGCTATGCACTGCAAGCTGTAAACCAAGGCTTTCAGGTGATGCTTGAGAAATATCGCAAGGAGAAGGCTTTTTCAGCAACCTATATCAGTCAGTCTGTCATCGGGGCATTATTGCTTGCTACTGAAGGAGTCGCGGATTACACAGAGCTGAAGTTGAACAGTGGAGCGGGCAATGTGATGTTGAACGAAGAAGAAGTACCGTTGTTCGGTAACGTTCTACTGGAGGTGTAGCATGGGTTATCCAGAGCAAATTGATATTTTTCAAGAAAAACTTAATAAAAAAGCAAACGGTAGCAGCTATGTTATCGAAGAGAGATTACCGCTTGTAAATGGCGTTTATAGTGGTCTTCTAGCGCATGACAATATTAATAATCAGACCATTGCGGTGTACACAGGGTCACAGTATTCCGGGATCGAGCTACGCAATTTCACTGTGTCTTTTCCGGATGAGGCGCCCTGGCGGCGGTTGATTAAGATTTTTGCCGATGTGCCTGAGGTATATGTTACTTACGAAACCCCCGGTGATACGGTTGAAGCAGAGGATATTAACGGTTTGCAGGTGAGTCTTACCGCTGTCCAAACTGAAATAGAGCGTTATAAGAACAAGGGCCAGATTGACGGAGGATCATTTAGAAGAGAGGTGTAAAATGGCACAGACCATACAAATAAAGCGGGGTACAAAGGCTGAGCTAACGAGTTATGGCGTGTTGAAGGCAGGTGAGCTTGGTTTTTGCAGTGATACTAAGGAAGTTTATATTGGTGACGGCACGTCCAATTCCATGGTCGGCAGGGCGCTGTCAGGGCCAGAAGCTTCGCGTCCGGTTGCAGGATCCGTTGGTCGTTTGTATTACGTGACTACGGGTTCGAACAGCGGATATTTATATTTTGATGATGGGGCAGCTTGGCGGCGGGTGAATGCGCAGAAGCTTACCGATCTGACAGGTACAATTGATGATATCGCTGATGGAGCAACCTATGCGAAGGTGCTTAAAGCGGATATTAGTGCGGGACATATCAATAAAGTATCGGATGGCACAAACGTAAAGACTGCCGCTGAGATCAAGACTCACATTGATGATGTGGCCAAGCACCGGACAATCAATGATGCAGGGACTACGATTACAGACTTGTGGTCTGCGCAAAAGATTAAAAATGAAATTGAGCTGGCTAAGCATAACATCGAACCGCAAGCATCGGTAAAAGACCAGAACCTGCTGGCTCCACCTGCCAGTCCGGTTGAGGGTGATCGTTATATTATTCCAGCAGGGGCAACCGGGGGATGGGCGGGCAAAACGAATCAAATTGTTGAATACCAATCTGCCGCTTGGGTATTTTATGTTCCTGCCGTCGGTTGGACCGCTTACGTCGATGATGAGCAGAAGATTTACAGCTGGAACGGCAGCGCATGGGTACGTACCGGTGGTGCACTACAGACCATTACAGCCGGGAACGGGCTGATTGGTGGGGGTCAGGCCGATGCTGTGACGCTGAACATTGGTGCGGGCAATGGGATCACAGTCACTGCAGACGCGATTGCGGTTACCGCTGGAAAAGGAATCACCGTGGATGCAGCTGGTGTAGCTGTAAGTGTGGATGGAAGCAGTATCGTTTATGATGCTGCGAATGGCAATAAACTTACCGTGGCCAGTATTGATGGCGGAACATTTTAGGGGGCGGGACAATGGCTCTAAAAACATTGATTCAAATACGCCGCGGCTTGGAAAGCGCCATTGAAGCGCTGGCTATTGGTGAGCTTGGGTATTGTACAGACAGTGGCAAGCTGTACATTGGTTCTGCCGCTGGTAATGTCTTACTGGTAGCCGCGCAGAGTACCGGGGATATGCTGAAAAGCATTTACGATACGAATAACAATGGCAAGGTGGATTTTGCGCAACAAGCGGATAGTGTAGCTTGGGCGGGGGTAGCGGGTAAACCAACGGTATTTCCTCCAGCGGCGCATACACATGACTATTTGCCCAAAGGCCCCCTAACCTGGAATCAACTGAAGGGGGTGTAGAGGATGAGTTACGGCAGCTCTTTATACAGCGAATTGCAATATTCCGCAGATAAAGATTCGAGCCATCCGGGTGAAGTCGAGGCGCCTGATCTAATGCAGTATTTGCCGGATTATTATAAGGATGTCCGCGAAATGGAGAAGCTTCAGGAGACTATAGGGCTAGAAATTGGTGGACTGAGGTTAGGCACTATTGACGTACTGGATCAGGCGTTTATTGAAACGGCTACAGTGAGCCTTGGTCGCTGGGAATCCGAACTTGGACTCAGCAGCGATCCATCCAAGTCTTATGCCACTCGTCGAGAGATGATTAAGGCAAAGCTGCGTGGAAATGGGACCACCACACCGGAGATGATTCAGCGGACGGCGTCAGCTTTTTCAGGTGGAGTGGTTGAAGTGAAGGAAGTGCCTGAGGAGTACCGTTTTGAGATTCATTTTGTGAGTACACTGGGGATTCCTCCGAATATGGCAGGGTTGATTCAAATCATCGAAGAGATTAAACCTGCGCATTTAGCTTATGAATTTGTGTTCAGCTATACCTGGTGGGACTCTGTTAAAGCCTTGACTTGGGAGACTGCTCACAGTAAAACATGGAACGAATTAAGAACTTATAGATAGGAGAGTGACATATGCAAACCACAGGAAATTTGGGCTTAAAGAAGCCAGAGGGAACAGATATCGTTGATATTGCCGATCTGAACGGGAATATGGACATTTTGGACAATGCCGTTAATGGCAAGGTCGATAAAGTTACTGGCAAACAGCTATCTACGAACGACTACACCGCAGCTGAGAAAACGAAGCTGGCGGGTATTGCTACGGGAGCGAATAATTATGTTCACCCTAATCACACGGGGGATGTTATTAGCACTGGTGACGGGGTTACCGCGATTGCGGCTGGGGTGATTGTAAACGCCGATGTTAATGCTTCAGCCGGAATTGATGCTTCGAAGATTGGGACTGGCGTGGTCTCGAACGCAGAGTTTGGGTATTTGGATGGGGTGACTAGTGGGATTCAGGGGCAGTTGAATGGTAAGGCGCCGTTGGTTACTACGCCTCAGCAGACGACAGCGGATATTACGTACTACGTACGGACGGACGGGAATGACAATAATACGGGATTGGTGAATACGGCGGGTGGGGCGTTTAGGACGATAACAAAAGCTGTGACCATGATTCCGCAGATTGTTAACCACACGATAGTTATTAATATTGCAAATGGGACTTATGCGGAAACTGTTTCTGTATATGGATTAGGTGGGTCAGGGTCAGTTGCATTTAATCCGAGTACAGGTGCTATTAATGATTCATTGATGATTAACGATATGATTGTTGCAAGATGTTCCATACCTATTCTTATAAGAGGTATTAAGGCTATATCAACTTCAACCGATGCGTTTTCAGTTTGGGATAGTATTAATGTGCAATTCCTCTACTGTAAATCTGATTCTACTGCCTTGAACAATACAGGAATATTAGGAAATTCTTCAAAAGTTTATATGTATGGATGCATCACATCTAATAAGAGATACGGAATATATGGTGCATTAAACGCTGATATGTTTAGCTTCAGTAACTTAGGATTGGGAAACGTTGTTGGTACTTATGCTGCCGAAGGTGGGCGGATTTCTATTACGGGAACCTCGCCAGTTGGAACATTGCCTTCGACTACTGGAAATAGTGGGCTAATTCTATCTACTGGAGTGATAAACCCATGGGGAGATAATACAACTGCATCTAGAAGTGGATTCTCAGCAAATCTTTCAGCTAACCAAGCAATTACAGGTAGTGCGACAACTAAGCTATTGTACGCGGCAAAGGGCTGGGATAATTTATCAGAATATAATACAACCTTAGCGCGGTTTACTTCAAAGTCAGGAGGAACTTATCTTGTGTCAGCGTCAATAAGTTTGCTATGGGTACCGGATGCGGCTCGTTTAATAATGGATGTTTTCAAAAATGGTTCATTCCATACACGATTACAAGACATAACAACGGGGCAGCAGAATGATGCATCTATAGCGGGAGCAGCTGTTATGGGGCTTTCCAGCGGAGATTATATCGAGATTTATGTGTATATTGGAGGCTATAACATAACAGCTTTTCCAATTGGTAGTCATTTTACTGTTTTAAGATGTGCATAAAGGAGGATAAACATGAATAAAGCACTAGCAATAATGTATCTATACCCACAGGCTGATCCATCGAGGGACTTTATGATACAGAATGACGGTCCTGAACCTCGATACCTTAAAGACCCACCCATGAAGAAGTATCTTCGGGAGTCAGCAGCTGAGAAAAGGCCCTCCGAATGGATAGAGGGTATTGATTATGTGTTGCTCCCACAGCCGTTGGATGAATTGGTTGAAGGCATTGACTATGTGCTAGAGGAACGTGGCCCATACATCGCAGCTTGGAACCTAGACGCCCCGCAACCAACGGAAGAAGAACTCGAAGCCGCATGGGAAGCATATCTAGAAGCAGAAGCTAACAAACCACCAGAATTAAGCGAAGTCGAGCAACTCCGTGCTGAGAATACTGCTTTGCAAGACAGGCTTCAAGATATAGAAGTCATTATGGCTGAATTACTCAGCATATAAACCCAAAAGGAGGTGAGTTGTAATCATGAAAATGAATTCATTAACAGCTGCCAAAATCCGCTTGATGGCCAATGCCTGCATCACTCGTTCTGATCGTGAGGAAGGTCCGATAGAGAATATCATTTCTTCCTATAACATGCAGCCGGATAATGAGATTTTGGTAAAGGATCAGATTATCGAGAAACGATCAGATATTCATTTTGCTGAAAACGATTCGACTGAGCAAGCTTCATCAGCCAAATAATTAGCACGCATCCACACAGGAGCGTGTTTTTTTGTGCCCTCGGTGGTGCCGGGGGCTATTACGCATCAACATCATTATAGAAAGGAGCGGACGAATGGGCGAAGGGGATATTGCGCAATTGGAGAAGCTGCTGCCGCTGGCGGATAAGTATGGGCTGGCTTATATTGTTGCTTTCATTTTGATGATCGTGCTGATGGTGTTATTGCGTGCGATTGTCAAAGGGAACCTTGTACCGCGAGAAATGCTGGATCGGGCAGAGGAGGATCGGGATCGTCTGCAAGCGATTTTGGATAAGGAGCGCTCGGAGTTTATGCAGCCCACACTGGACGTCTTAAAGAAACTGAAGATTGACCATACGGAAGACAGGGGGAGTTAGGAATGCTGTCACAATGGATTCGGCGGCTGCTTCTCCCCCGGCATGTTGATAAAGAGATGGAGCTCCGCAGAGCCTCTACCAGCGTTACACTGACCATAAGTCATTATAAAAATGTCTCGCAGGAAATTCAGGAGGAGATTGATCGTAACCGGTTCGCCAAATATTTAGTTTATGATCGAGGGGATCATGATGCACATGATTGAATTTTTATTATTGGTGCTATATGGCACTACTATGGCTTGCGGATTATACATTATTTATCGCCACAGGCAATATTTTTACGAAAGATTCCAAAAAGGTGTGGTCAGCGTGTTTATGCTGGCTATGCTTTTTTTCTTATTGGCTTATACATTCAATATGCTTATCGTTCTACTATTCCGTTTGGCAGAATTACTAGGAGTGGACATGGCAACATGGCTGACTTGGCTAAATTATAGCTGGGCTATTGCCCAATTCGGTACAACTGGTGGAATTATCATATTAGCGATACTGACACGTTCCGGCAAATATGACCAATTTATTTATCTGAAAAAGATAGACAGAAAAGAGGAACATCATGCTGACATTAACTCAGGTGAAAAATAAATCAGCCCAACGCCTAACAGGTCTACACCCCGTAGTCCGTTCCGCTGCTACTGCTTTAATCGAACGTTGCTACAAACTCAATATCCCCATTCTCATTACGCAGGGACTTCGCACAATCGCCGAGCAGGATGCTCTATACGCACAAGGACGAACTAAGCCCGGAGCTATTGTCACCAATGCACGTGGCGGATTTAGCTATCACAATTTTGGATTGGCCGTAGATTTTGCTCTTTTGCTGCCGAATGGATCTAGTGTGTCTTGGGATATGTGCCGGGATGGAAATAACAACCAGATCCCAGATTGGCAGGAGGTTGTGAAGGAGGCAAAAGGGCTGGGCTTCGAGTGGGGAGGCGACTGGACAAGCTTCAAGGATTACCCCCATTTTCAAATGGCGTTTGGGTTAACACTCACACAGTTACGAGCAGGGACAAAGCCCTCAACAGCTGCGGTGGAGTCAGCGTATAAGGTCATCAATCGGAAGGAGGAGGAAGAATTGAAGAGTGATGTTATTGCTGTCGTAAAGGTTAACGGGGTTAAGGTTGCAGATGGAGTGCTTGAAAAAGGCATCACCTACGTCCCTGTACGTGTTATTGCAGAAGCGCTGGGTGCTCAGGTAGGTTATGATTCTGCGACTCGAACGGTTGAGATTATAAGTACCCGCTAAGGAGGGAAAAGGATGGAAACTGGAACAATTTTAGATGATGTTATGGCGTTCGCCTCTATATTAGCAGTATTCGTACTGGCACTGGTTCAGTTGGTCAAAAATAGTATCAACATCCCACGTAATGCAGTACCGATTATCGGACTATTGATAGGTTTGTTCATCGGCCTAGTAGCGTATCCTTTTACCGAACTTGATTTAGTGCTTCGCCTTTGGGCTGGGGGTCTTGCAGGCTTATCTGCAACCGGGTTGTTTGAGCTAGCTTTTAAGGATCGCCCGGGCACG
Organism: Paenibacillus sp. FSL H7-0716; assembly: GCF_038002705.1. Classification (NCBI taxonomy): domain Bacteria; kingdom Bacillati; phylum Bacillota; class Bacilli; order Caryophanales; family Paenibacillaceae; genus Paenibacillus; species Paenibacillus sp. FSL H7-0716. Next base: position 215,240 of record NZ_JBBODA010000006.1, on the reverse strand, counting down.
ACGAAAGAGTAAGTAGATAATAGGTACGAATCATAAAAAGGGCTGTTCCAAAAGTCTGAACTAAGACCTAAGGAAGAGCCCCACTGTTTTTCTCATGATATTACATAAATTAGTTTCAGAACGAAAGCGTGCTGCCGGGTTGTAAAGAATATAGTCCTGTGAAACCTTCTTCTTTTAATATAGAAGCTACATGGTCGATATGTGGTTTGGGAGCATGGACGAGCACTGTCCGGTGGCTGGGAATCGTTTGGAGCATTTTGCGAATGTCCGGCAAGCCTTGATGGACTTTATAGCGGATAAGTGAGATTGTACAGCGTACGCTGCTAGATTCTTCGATCATAGCTTGCTTAACGAGACGATGTCCAAAGCTTCCCGCCGCTAAATGTCCCGTAAAAATCACATGGTTGTCAGGAGAAAGAGAGAGCTGGTGAAAGTATTCTTGTGCTTTAGCCGACTGCATCATCCCGTCATTGGTAAATACGATAGCTCCCTTAAGATTCAACATTGCCTTCGCGCGTTCGTCCGAATTAGATACAACACACAAGTTTTTTCTGTTAAAAAGCGCATTTACGCGCTGAATAGCGTCCTCTTTCAGCCATTCCACCTTGTCGCTTAAAGCTCGTAAAGGAGCGACGAGTGCTTCTTCAACGATCAATTGATGATCTGGAAAACATTCATTTGCCCATACGATCAATTCCTGGCTTCTGCCATGGATAGGCACGGGAAGGAGGACGGAGCCCCCTTTTTGCAAGGTGTTATGGATGGCTATCTCTAATTGCTGTAATTTTACAAGCTGCTCATCAGGATCTGCCCCATATGCGGCATCGATAATGGACAGATCAGCCACATTTTTAGCTTCGGCTTCCATAATTGCTGGTGTGTCTGCCGTGAGCAGCTGCGATTCCTCCGAATAATCCCCCGAGAAAAATACAGTCTTGCCCTCCCATTCTAGGGCCAGCCAAACCGAACCTGCTAAATGCCCGCTACGTCCCCATTGAACTCGAAGGTTAGGCGCAAGCGTCAGCCAAGTTTGAGGGGAGACATGCTCCTCTAAATACATGAATTGAATAGCTTCTTTATCCATTTCCTCATAGGGGAGCGGGGCGGATTGAGCCGCCACATATTTATCCCAGGCCTCGAAATAATCAGGAAGCTGTAATGAGGTCGATCTAGTAGTCCATACCTTACCTCTGTATCCGTGTTTATAAAGTAAGGGCAGTGCTATGGAATGATCCTCATGCGCATGAGACAGAAATACTGCCTGCAAATGTGGAATAATATCCTTATCAAGTAGGGGGTATTCCCCTGGGCCTTCTTTTTTTACGCCACAATCTAGCAGGATGCCATTTCGTGAATCCTTGCCCTGCAAAAGATAGGAGGAACGGCCATGCTCTCCGGCCCCTCCCCAAATCGTTAGTCTGCTCATTGTTGTCTCCGCTTTCTATCTGGGCTTAAATATTCTAAGACTAATAGTAGTAGGGTAGTAATGCCTACAGAGATAACAGCCATGGCCATCCCCATGGCTACCGCACCTTGTTCAAATTGGGCAAAAATATAGGTTGCCGAGGTCTGCATTGAAGGTGGCAGAATGAGTAATGAGGCTACCAGTTCCCGATTGGAAATGGTGAAGGTCATCATCCAGCCAGCTACCATCCCCGGAAGGATGAGGGGAAGCAGGATACGGCGGAACACATACAGCTTACTTCCTCCGAATACTTGTCCCGCTTGCATCAGAGAGGAATCGATCTGCCCATAGCTTGCTTTTACATACTGAACAGTATAAGGAAGGAAAAGTACGACATAAGTCAGTACAACCATCCAGTAGGTATTATAGAGCGGGATAGGCATCCAGCGGGCATTCCACAGCAGAATTAGCCCTACTACAATTACAATTCCCGGGACTGTATTTGGAAGCAAGCTGAATAAATCTGTAATTTTCTGCTTGAATGTAGCCCCTTTTCCTACCGTTAAGGCAAACCAAGTCCCGAGAATAACAGCGATACTGGAAGCAACGATAGCTAATGTAAAGCTATTTAATAAGGCCTCAAGTCCTTGCGAACCCGGGGATAACAGCTCTGCATAATGTTTTAAGGTTAGATTGCTCCAGGATACGCCTTCTCCCCGAAGCTTCAATAATGAGGCTGTTATGATAGAGAAATAAGGAATGCCGACGGATGCCAGAAGCAACATAAGAACATAACCCCAGCTAAGAAACCCTACGATTCCTGTACTCTTATAACGTTTAGTACGAGTTCCTTTTCCGCCAATCAGACGGTAAGAGTAGCGGCTGCTGATGAGAGTTTGGATGTACCACATGACAAGACAAACTCCGAGCAGCAAGGAGGCTAGTGAAGTAGCCTTACCAAAATCAATCGGCCAACTGGAGATATATTTATGGATCTCAGAGGTCAGAACGTAAAAGCCGATCCTGCGGCCAAAGGTCGCAGGGGTACCGAATTCAGCAATTGTTTTGACGAAGATGAGCAGTGCTCCAAGCCCATAGCTAGAGAGCAGTAAAGGAATAATCACTCTTTTAAATCTGTAAAAGAAGGGGGCGCCGTGAACCGAGGCTGCTTCCTCCAGATTGCCCCCGATCTGCAAAAGCGCATTGCGCAGCAGCAAATACAAGAAAGGGAACAGATGAAGGCCCATGATCAGCACCATACCCCCATAGCTAAAGAAATATGGTGTAAGCACGGAGGAGGAGGGCAGAAACTGCTCCATATATCCGCCCGTCTGCATAAACAACATCCAGCCCATAGAACCAATGTAAGGTGGCGTCATAAATGGAATTAACAGCACGACATCCAGCCAGTTGTGGCGCCCTAAGTCGGTTTTTGCCATAATCCAGGCTAGAGGCAGCGCAAACAACGTAGTTAGCAGAATAACGCTTACCCCAAGCCCGATAGAATTCAGCAGCACCTCTACTAGGTCATTGCTCCCCATAATGGTTCGTAGTGGTGCGGCTATGTCGAGATGCCCCTCTGGATAAATACTGGTCCAGAAAATGAGCAGGAGTGGCAGCAGCACGAGCACGGTTAGTATAAATAAGGCCAGTCCACCGCTCACCCATTTAAATGAGCGCAAAGAGTTAGTATTCATTACGCTTATTTAAAAATTTGTGTGAAGGTCGAGGAAACTTCATCGCCGTGCTCGTTCATCCATTCCCAATTCACATCAAATGTTTTGATTTCTTCAAGATTGGCACGATTTTCTGCCTTCACGTCAGTTCTGCCTGGCAGCAAATAGGCTTTGGCAACAAGGGCTTGCGCTTCATCGGAGAGCAGGTAGTCGATAAAAGCCTTAGCGTTATCTACATTCGGGCTTGTCTTAATGATCGCAGCCGGACGAGGGCTGATTACAGTTCCTTCAGCAGGGTAGACGATATCCACTGGTTCTCCGTCAGCTTTTGCTTTATAAGCCATGTAATCTACGCCAGCAGCAACGACGGATTTAGCACCGGTAATCACCGGATCAAGTGCCTCTTGATTGGCGCCTGCCATAGCTACTTCATTGCTTTTATATTGTTTAAAAAGTTCCCAGCCACTGTCCCCTTTAGCACTTAAATACCCAGTCATGAAATCAAGAGCCGAGCCGGAAAGTGAAGGATCGGGGATATTGACTGCACCCTTCCATTCCGCTTTGCTGAGGTCATCCCAGGAGGTCGGCGGTGAGCTTACTTTTTTGGTATTGTAGACAATACCGAGTGCGGATGCACTGTAACTGAAATAGTTACCTTCATCTGTATCTGACCAATCGCTAACCAGCTTGTCTGCATTAATCGCTTCTTTATATGGAAGTAATAATCCGTCGTTTTTCATTCCTTGCATGGACGGAAGAGAGGCGAGGACAACAACATCAACGACCGGATTGGATTTTTCTGCTTCCATGCGGGCAAGTATTTTTCCTGTAGTGCCTTGGAACATTTCAACTTTAACGCCAGTTTTGGCTTCAAAGCCGTCTTTGATTTTATTGGCTAAACCTTCAGGGCCTGCACTGTAAACGACAAGATTGCCGCTTAGTATCTTTTCTGTTGGTTGAGGGGCTTCAGTTTGCGTCGCCGCCGCAGTATCGGTTTGGTTGTTGCTTGCGTTAGCCGCAGGGGTGTTCGAGGAGCCGCAGCCTACTAAAGTAATACCAAGTGCAGTTGTTAGAAGAAGTGAACTTAACCCTTTTGTCTTTTTCATTTGATTCAATGTAATTGCCTCCCTAATATTGTTGTGTGCATCTTGCTGCATGGAACAGCTACATATAGAGCCATTCCATGCAGTGGACGCTTAATTCAGATGATGGATCTGGTGTTCTGAAGCGTACAGCTGGATCTTTTCTCCTACAGGTAGGCGCCGATCATGATAAGCGGTCCAAGTCCCATTGTGCTCCATATTCAGAATGATCTCATAGCGATCCCCCATATAACTCACATGCTGAATAGTCCCTGTAAAAGGAAGAAAGGAAGCATCCTCCTGAGACCAGCGTAAATGTTCTGGACGCAGCATCTGTTTATCCGGAACGATCCAGTTGGATTTTCCAATAAAGTGTGCTACAAAGGGATGACTCGGTTTACGATAAATGTCCTCAGGAGATCCACTCTGTAAAATAGTGCCACCTTGCATTACAACTACTTCATCTGACATAGACATCGCTTCGGTTTGATCATGCGTCACATACAGGGCTGTAATGCCCATGTTTTTCACCAAGGAGATTAACTCCAGCCTCATTTCATCTCGCAAGACCGCATCCAGCGCACTTAATGGCTCATCGAATAATACAAGCTGAGGGCGCATGACTACGGCTCTGGCAAAAGCAACCCGCTGCTGCTGTCCACCAGACAACTGATGTGGAAAACGCAGTTCCAGCCCCTCCAGCTTGACCGATCGAAGCGCCTCCTGCACCCGAACCCGTAAATTCTTTTTTTGTTTGGAAGCTCGAAGTCCGAAGGCTACATTCTCGAACACAGTCAGATGCGGCCAGAGGGCGAAATCTTGAAAAACCATGCCAAAGTTACGGCGATGAATGGGGTGGCTAATTCTTTTGCTGCCTGAAAAAATAAACTCATCATCGATCAGAATTTCTCCTGCATCCGGTGTTTCCAGCCCAGCAATCAGACGGAGTAGTGTCGTCTTTCCACAACCTGAAGGACCGAGTAATGTCGTAAAGCTTCCAGCGGGAATCTTCAGATCTGCAGCCTTCAAGGCATGCACATCTCCGAATTTCTTTTCCAATCTGTGGATTGTAATTTCCTTCATTCTATCTACCTGCCTGTTCTTAAGCTTGTTCTTAGTGTAAAGGTAAAGAATTCCCGCTATATTTGCTGAATGTAACTGTGATATTAACTTTTTTGCCGATTTATTTTAACATTCATAGAATTCTTCTATGTTACCGTTTAGGAAAAGGCGAGGGAGTGGAAGAGAATGAACCTTAATCTAATGAAGCTGGAAATTGTAGAACTGCTGAATAAACATAAAAAAGTTACCACGGTAGCAGATAAACTCGGACTAAAGCAGCCCACCGTTACATATCATTTGAAGAATTTAGAGCAGCAATTGGGGGAAAAGTTATTTGAATCCAGAATGGATAAAATGATTCTTACGGAGAGTGGCAAAGCTTTTCTTCATTATGCGATTAAAATCAATGCGCTTGCTGCGGAAGCGGAGCGGGTGGTAAAAGAGTTCAGTCAGGCAGGTCGGGGGACGCTGAAAATTGGCGCCAGTTATGTTCCAGCTACTTATATTCTTCCACAAATATTGGGGCTGTTTGGCGAACAACATCCGGGGATTACCATTTCTTTATCGGTTAAGCCTTCACCGGTGATCAAAGAAATGCTTGCCAGTCATGAGATTGATCTTGGTATTTTGTCTACGGAATCTTTTTATCTGCCTGATCTGCATACTCAAGCCTTATGCGAGGATGAGCTTGTCCTTGTTTTTGCACCTACACATGATTTTGCCGGATTTTCTAATTTAAACTCAGCGATGATTGCTTCAGCGAGCTTTATTTTGCATGACAAGGAATCAAGCACACGCCAGTTGACGGATAAATGGTTTGAACGAGAGGGAAAAGAATCAAAACCGCATATTTTGCTCGATTCACTGGAGGCAATTAAGCAATCGCTCATGAGTGGACAACATGTTTCATTTATTTCACGACTTGCTGTGGAGGACGAGGTAGCCAGAGGAAGATTGCTAATGCGAGCCATTCCGGATTATAATTTTGAAAGACATATTTATTATTCGTATAACCGTGATCGCCATTATTCTCCTTTAATTGGACTGTTCATTGATCAGCTCCGCACAATCCGAATATAAGCATACATAGAGAATATACGATAGAGCCATTATATATATGAAAGAATACATAAAATATAAGGACTGTATAAATTCAGAAATTGGTGTATAATCTTAGGTACTGTGTCGCTTTACAGCACAAAAAAGTTGCAGATTTTCAAACGGTTTTATTGTATGATATGAGGAAGCTTTAATAGACGATATTTAGACAGACAAACTTAACACATTGATCCGGAAGAGAATGGGGGGAGCAGCATGACCGAACTTACGACTACCGTCAGCAAAAGCAACTCTAACAATCTGCTGCGACGGGACGTACGGTTCTTGGGGAACATTTTAGGAGAGGTCTTGGTTCACCAAGGCGGTAACGAACTGCTAGAGATCGTGGAGAAGATCCGCGAGACCAGTAAATCGCTACGCTCACTATTTTTACCTGAACTGCATAGTGAATTTAAGGAGTTAATCAATTCTTTGGATCCGGAGAACCGTCATCAGGTAATAAGAGCGTTCGCCATTTATTTTCAATTGGTGAATATTGCCGAACAGAACCACCGGATTCGCCGTAAACGTGACTATGAACGTTCAGCTGGGGAGACAGTACAACCCGGTTCTATAGAAAGCGCTATTCAAGAGCTTCGTGAACGTGATTTCTCTCATGAGGAAGTTAACGAGATTATTGAAGGATTGTCTCTGGAACTTGTAATGACGGCACATCCAACGGAAGCTATGCGCCGTGCGATTCTCGATATTCATAAACGGATATCCGATGATGTTATGGGTCTTGATAACCCTACTTTAACTTTCCGTGAACGTGAACAGCTTCGTGAGAAGTTATTAAATGAAGTGATTACGCTTTGGCAAACGGATGAGCTGCGTGACCGCAAGCCAACAGTACTCGATGAAGTGCGTAATGGAATGTATTATTTCCATGAGACGATTTTCCATGTATTGCCCGACGTGTATCAAGAGCTTGAACGCTGTCTGAGCAAATATTATCCAGGACAGAATTGGCATGTGCCAACCTACTTGCGTTTTGGATCATGGATTGGCGGAGACCGTGATGGTAACCCTTCGGTAACCTCAACAGTCACTGCGCAGACTTTACGCATGCAGCGTAAGCTGGCCATTCGTGAATATCAGCGTATTATGCGTGAACTCATGAAATATCTAAGCTTTAGCACAAGTATTGTTAAAGTGACGCCTGAGCTAGTAGAATCCATCGAAGCTGATCGTCAGATCATTAACCTAGGCAAGATGGAAGAATGGCGCAATGACAATGAACCTTACCGTATTAAACTTAGCTACATGATCTCTAAGACACAAAATGTTTTGGATGATGAGAAAAAAGATACTCCTGAGCGTTATGCTACACCTGAGGAGTTCATAGATGATTTGAATGTCATTGACCGCAGTCTACGGCATCACTACGCCGACTATGTGGCCGATACTTATATTAAAAAGCTAATCCGCCAAGTGGAGCTGTTCGGATTCCATACGGCAACTCTTGACGTGCGTCAACACAGTCAAGAACATGAGAATGCCATGACAGAAATTTTGGCGAAGATGAACATTTCGCCGGATTACTCTAAATTAACGGAGATTGAGAAGATTGATCTGCTGGAGAAATTGCTGAATGATCCACGTCCGTTGACCTCTTCTTATCAGACGTATACTGAAAGTACAGAGGAGTGTCTGGCTGTTTACCGGACGATCTTCGCATCGCAGGAAGAGTACGGCAAACAATGTATCACCAGTTATCTGATCAGTATGGCTGAAGCTGCAAGTGACATTCTGGAGGTTATGGTCTTCGCCAAAGAGGTAGGACTATTCCGCAAGGATAACGACGGTACAGTTGTATGTACCCTGCAAGCTGTGCCACTTTTTGAAACGATTGATGACTTGCATGAAGCACCGCAAATTATGAATACACTGCTCAATATGCCGATCTACCGTGATGCGGTAAGAGCAATGAATGATTTGCAGGAAATCATGCTTGGATATTCAGATAGTAATAAAGATGGCGGCGTGGTTACTGCTAACTGGGAACTGCGTGTTGCCCTAAAAGAAATTACAGCGACAGCGGATAAGTTCGGAATCAAGCTGAAGTTCTTCCATGGTCGTGGTGGAGCGCTCGGCCGCGGGGGTATGCCACTTAACCGCAGTATTCTTGCTCAGCCAGCTTCGACAATTGGCGGCGGGATTAAGATTACCGAGCAGGGAGAAGTGATCTCCTCCCGTTACTCGATGCAAGGGATTGCTTACCGCAGTCTGGAGCAAGCGACATCTGCACTTGTAACTGCAGCAATTAGTGCGAGAGTGCCACAAGCGGATCTTTATGAAGAGAAATGGGAAGAAATTGTTGCCCGGATTTCTGAAGTCTCGCTGAACAAGTATCAGGATTTGATCTTCCGTGATCCGGATTTCCTGACTTATTTCAAAGAATCAACACCTCTGCCTGAGGTTGGAGAGCTTAATATCGGTTCCCGTCCTTCCAAGCGGAAGAACAGCGACCGTTTTGAAGATCTGCGCGCAATTCCTTGGGTATTTGCATGGACACAAAGCCGTTATTTGCTCCCAGCCTGGTACGCTGCTGGAACCGGACTGCAGAGTTTCTATGAGGGTAAGGAAGAGAATCTGAAGATAATGCAACATATGTATGAGAACTTCTCATTCTTTACTACACTGATAGATACGCTGCAAATGGCTATTTCAAAAGCGGACTTGATCATTGCTAAGGAATACGCCAGCATGGGCAAGAACGAGGAAGCACGTCAACGGATCTTTGGCCAGATTGAAGATGAATTTAATCTGACCTCTGAGCTGATCCTGAAGATTACAGGCCAGCAGGATATTCTGGATAACGTTCCTGTGATTCAAGAGTCGATCAGACTCCGCAATCCATACGTTGATCCGCTTAGCTACCTGCAGGTTCAATTGCTATCCGAGCTTAGAGCGCTCCGTGAAATTGATGGAGATGATAGCGAGCTGCTTCGCGAAGTATTGCTTACCATCAACGGCATTGCCGCCGGTCTTCGGAATACCGGCTGATATAGTCTTAACAACAAAAAGTCCGCCCTATTTGGGGCGGACTTTTTTTGCCTAATACAAGTTGTTGTGATCATAAACTGTATATTGTTGCTGTGGATTTTACTTGTTCCTAAATATTGGAGAGTCAAACCCGAGATTTCTTTTTTTACCCTACCCAAGTAACCGAGATGTAATCGGAGGTGAATTAGGAGGGATATAAAATTAGGGGAAAGAGTGCATGGAAAAGAATTTTGGAACTGTAGGAGCGCCAGCATTCGCCTTTATCCTCAGATTTCGACCGCTATATGCGGTTTATAATCAGGAAATGTGAGGATAACAGCGACCGAAAGTCTAAATGTTTCTCGGAGCTGCACTTAATCGCCTATACCAACTTGTCCAGTTTTTAACTCAGTTTACATAGAAGGTTACAATACAATCCTTGATTTTTACACAAACTTGAATTACGATTTAATTGCTTGTACCGTGGATATTTGCGAAGAAATACCAAGGGCGGCAAGTCTGGGGGAGTTAACAGGTGGAGAATTTGGAAGGCAGATTGACAAAGCTCGCCTTGAAGGGCGACCAAAGGGCATTTGCCGAGCTTGTGGAACTATATAAAGACAAAATATATCATTTAGCTTATAGGATGTTGAACAATCGCCATGAGGCGGAGGATATTGTTCAGGAGACCTTTTTGCGTGTGTATAGGAATTTGGATCGTTATGATGATAAACAGAAGTTCTCCACATGGATTTACCGGATTGGAACGAACCTCTGTATTGATAGATTGCGTAAACGAAAACCAACCTATTCGCTGGATGCTGAAATGAACGATCAGGAGGGCCTTGATGGCTATTCGTTGATTCCGAGCGACAATGTGACACCTGAGACCGAGCTATTGCTCTCGGAGACGCAGGGGCTAATTTATGAAGCGATTGACAGTCTGCCTGTGAAATACAGGTCGGTGATGATTCTGAGATACCTGCAGGATCTGTCCCTTCAGGAGATTAGTGATGTCCTGGATATGCCCGTGACCACGATTAAGACGCGTGTACACCGAGGCCGTGAATTTTTGCGTAAAAAATTAGGCCCAAAAATGTAAAAATAGATTTTATTTATGAAACATCTTTTCGAGAGCGACGTATGTAAGTTAAGCAAGTCTTATGTGTCCTGACCCTTTGTCTTAGGATAATTAAATAGCACTCATGAAAGGATTGGCTCCTATGGAATGCAAACTGGCCGTCTCTATGATGCATGACTACTTGGATGACGACTTGCCCGAACAGCAGCAGAGGGAATTGAAGGAGCATCTTCTATCCTGTCCAGATTGCCGTGCAAAGTTTAAAGAATTGGAACAGACAGATATGTTGATGTTCTCCCTAATGCATCAGAATCCTGTAGCTTCAGATGATCTTGTGAGCCGGATAATGAGTTCATTGCCAAAGACTAAGAAAGAAAAAGCCTTTATTACCTGGATCAAGAGACACCCTGCACTTACAGCGGCATCTCTATTCCTTGTCGTTATGCTGATGAGCACCGTAACTTTTTGGAGTCCAGACCGACAACTTGTAGTTAGAGGTGTTGATTTGGATCAAGTGGTCATCAAAGGGGATACTGTAATTGTACCTTCCGGCAAAATTATTACCGGAGACCTTACCATAGAGAACGGTAAAGCACAGGTATATGGAGAAGTGAACGGCAACGTGACAGTCATTGACGGATCTCTATATCAGGCTTCAACAGCTCATATTTCTGGGCAAGTCAAAAGCATAGACCAGGCAGTAAGCTGGTTCTGGTATAAAGTGACGAACATGTTCTCTGAAGTTGCCTACCGTTAATGCGGGCAGTGGTTACCTTGAGCAGGAATATTAATTAGCGCCTCTTTTTCCGGAAAGATGGCGCTTTTTTGTTTCCTTAAACTGGGTGGTTTCGGAAAGGATTGAGGGACTAAACTTGCAACTGAAGCCCGAACGTTATAACCTAGATATGATACAGAGCTAACAGACATTTTACATAAACCCAGCTAATTTGAAATGACGGGGGTTTTAGGCAATGAGTTATTTTACTGAGCTAACATGGAAAGATTCCATTAAAGATATAATTGATATCCTAATCGTCAGTTACATTATTTATAAAGTGCTTAATATGGTACGCGGCACGCGGGCGATTCAGCTTTTAAAAGGGATACTGGTTCTGGTCTTGATTTGGGCGGTAAGCACAATCTTGGACTTGTATACACTTAAATGGCTAATGAATCAAATGTTTACTTTCGGGGTCCTAGCTGTCTTTATCATTTTTCAGCCGGAACTACGAAGGGGACTGGAGCAGCTTGGACGGGGCAGATTTTTCGGACGGGCTGGAGAAAGTGACGAAGAGATCAGTAAGTTAATCGGCGAAGTGATTAAAGCCGTGAATTATTTATCTCGCAGAAAAATAGGGGCGTTAATCGTTTTTGAGCGGGAGACGGGGCTAAATGAATATACAGAGTCAGGTATACCCATGCGTTCCCTGGTCAGCTCCGAATTGCTCATTAACATCTTCATTCCCAATACACCTCTGCATGACGGAGCCCTTATTATGCAGGGAAATCAGATTGCTGCGGCTGCTTGTTACTTGCCATTGTCCGAGAATCCTTTTATCAGCAAAGAACTGGGAACCCGGCATCGGGCTGCTATAGGAATAAGTGAGGTTGCGGACTCAGTGTCTGTCATTGTCTCAGAGGAGACAGGGCAGATTTCCCTTGCAATTAATGGCCAGATCGTGAGAGACATTAAGGAAGAATCCATGATATCGAAGCTCCATCAAGAGCTTAGTGTAAGCTCATCGCTGAAGGAGAAGGGTTCAACTTTCTGGAAACGGAAGGGGGACAAGAATCATGGATAAGTGGATGAACAATAACAATTTCAATAAGATTCTGGCCCTTGTGTTTGGGATCATTTTGTTTACGATGGTTCATGTCGATACTGCGCCTTCTGGACAGACAACAGTGGATATTAAAACAAAAACTATTGAGAATGTGAAGATTGAAGTGACCGGCCTTGACGAGGACAAATATGTCCTTGAACCCTTGGCTGTCGATAGTGTCAGTCTGGAGGTAGCGGGTAAAAATTCCGATATCTCCTTTCAGTTCTCGGATGACTATAAAGTGATGCTTGATCTGAGTAAGGTTGAACCTGGGGACACCACGTTGCCACTTTACTATAAATTACCCAAAGGTGTATCTCTGGTAAGAATGAATCCTAAAGAGGTTACTGTACATGTAGAACCGCGAAACACGAAGTCTTTTCCCATAACATTGGTTACAAAGGGAAAACCTGCAGCGGGCTATCAAATAGGCACGCCTGTCTTGCAGCCTACAGATACTGTAAAAGTGACACTTGCGGATAATGAACTAAGCAAGGTAGCCAAGATACAAGGGACTATTGAGCTTAACGGTGAGAACGAAACCTTTGTAGAAAAAAAGCTGAAGCTACACGCTTATGATAATAATGGAAATGAAATTAAAGATGCTGTAATTGAGCCTTCTACTGTATCTGTGGAATTGCCGATTACCTTACCTTTTAAGAGTGTGCCGCTGGAGATTGGCTTTACTGGGCAACTTCCAGATTCACTCGTATTATCCAAAGTGACCCCTGAGCAGGAAACGGTCGTAGTGTATGGACAAGCAGAGGCTTTAAAAGCTTTATCTGCTTATGAAGCTACAGTCGACCTTAGTGCAATAGATTCTGCGGGGACGAAACAAGTAAAGGTGGATCTGAAGCCTCCGGCTGGAACGGAGAAAGTTATGCCCGAAGCTGTGAATGTTTCATTAACCATCTCAGAAATTGCTGAGCGGACGATTGAGGCGGTACCCATCAAGCTCCAAGGCGTGGGGGATGATTTGGAAGGAAGTATTGTTAATCCTTCAAGCAAGGAAATTGCGCTTACCTTAAAGGGTGCACCTGCTTTACTTGATCAACTTGATAAGAAAAATATAGGGGTTGTGGCTGATGTTAGCGGACTTTCAGCTGGAACTCACGAGGTTTCTTTGCGGGTATCATTACCCAAGTTCATCGCACTAGCCAATGCAGGGGTGCCACTTACTGTGACCGTGCAACTGCTATCGCCTGCAGCACCAGTCCCTACGCCTCATCCAGATACGGGGGGTGTAACTACTCCTGAACCGAGTTCTGAACCTGTTATAGGCGATGTGGAACCTACGGAGAAGCCCACGCATAGCGGAGAGGCTGGTGGAGCAACACCAACGCCTGTCCCTACGGATAGCAATCCGGAGAATAACGGCACAGCTAACACAAGTACCAATTCCGAGAATCCTGTAGGTACAGGCGGGACGTAATCTTTTGAGCCCAGAGGTACACCAAAATAGTATGCAATTCATATGATAGTACATTAAGCTAACGTAGCGTATTCAAAGGAGAAAAATAATGGGGAAGTATTTTGGAACTGACGGTGTGCGGGGAGTAGCAAACCGTGAATTGACTGCAGAAATGGCTTATAGTATTGGCCGTTGTGGAGGATATGTACTAGCGGGTAACTTGGATAAACCGAAGGTTGTTATCGGAATGGATACACGTATTTCCGGTCCTTTATTGGAATCCGCACTGATAGCGGGCTTATTGTCTATTGGAGCCGATGTAATCCGTATAGGCGTTGTGAGTACCCCTGCTGTTGCTTATATTACGAGATTGTTGAAGGCAGACGCAGGCGTCATGATTTCAGCTTCTCATAATCCTGTAGAGGATAACGGCATTAAGTTCTTTGGTGGGGATGGCTTCAAGCTTACAGATGAAACTGAACTGCGCATTGAAGAGCTTATGGATGCTGAGGTAGATGAATTGCCACGTCCTATCGGTTCGGGTTTAGGTATGGTTACCGTAGATAATGATGCTAAGTATCTTTATCTGGAGTATTTGAAAACCACCATTTCACAGGACTTTAAAGGAATCAAGGTTGTACTGGACTGTGCGCATGGCGCAGCGTATGAGCTTGCTCCAAGACTGTTCAGAGAGCTTGGCGCTGAGGTTATTTCTATCGGGGCTGAGCCAGATGGATTGAATATTAATGATGGATTTGGTTCGACACATCCAGAGACTTTGCGTGAAGAAGTCTTGCGTCAAGGAGCCGATTTGGGACTTGCTTTTGACGGAGATGCTGACCGCCTGATCGCTATTGATAATAACGGTGATGAAGTCGATGGTGACTTTATCCTTTGTATTTGTGGTGATGCCATGAACCGTGCAGGTAAGCTGAAGGATAGCACGATTGTATCAACCGTTATGAGTAACATCGGATTCTATAAAGCTACCGAGAAATTATCCCTGAATACTGCTAAGACAGCTGTAGGGGATCGTTATGTTATGGAAGAAATGCGTCGTGGGGGCTTTAATCTAGGCGGAGAACAGTCTGGACATGTTATTTTCCTGGATTACAATACAACTGGTGATGGTATTCTTACAGCTATTCAGCTGGTAGACACGCTTAAGGCTACAGGCAAACAGCTTAGCGAAGTTAAGAGTATGATGACTAAATACCCGCAGGTGCTGGTTAATGTTCGTGTACAGGATAAGACTAACTACCCTAATAACCCGGCTATAGAAGCGGCTATCGCTGAAGTGGAAGGTAAGCTAGGTGACAATGGCCGTGTGCTTGTACGTCCGTCAGGTACGGAATCTCTAATCCGCGTTATGGCAGAGGGACCGGATAAGTCAGATCTAGATCTTTATGTGAATCAAATTGTGGAAGTAGTTCAACGCGAATTGGTATAATCCATTACCTTAACTATAAGGCTGGTGCAGTGAGCGGGAGCGATTCGGACTCGTTGCACCAGTGTTATTTTATTTTAGGATTGGATCGTTTGAACTGGTTTTGTAAAATTTAGGTTGGTGCGCCATTGCCAAAGTACTACAAGGTGCATATAATAGATTAAGTGTCATTCTAGAAGGAAAGCGGGGATTGTGAGGTTAGCAATAGCAAGCGCCAGAGCTTGGTCTAGCGCGGGGGAGAAGGGAAAGCTGCTTACTTGTTATGTAGGCTATGGCTTGAACGGATCACGGCAGACGTAAGCTGACGAGGTGGAGGTGTTCGAAATGTTCGGCGGGGACCTCCCGGTGATGCACCAGAGCCGTAAATGGATACGGAAAATGAAAGGGCGACCTTTCACACAACGTTTTCATGGGTGCAACAAATTATATTATTCATGTGTGCGCGCATCAGAAGGAAACACGTTATTTCTGCCACGGCAGAGGAGAAGGCTGTGCATTTCATGAACATTAGAATGTAAGTGACAGTTTATTTTGTTGATCCTAAAATACAACAGAATATTTGCTTTTTCTCAAAAACATGCCGCACGGCACGTTTCTTTCCTTATGCCGCCACATTACGATAACTCGGACGGGGGAAATTATAATGTGTGGTATTGTAGGATATATTGGTAATCAGAATTCGCAGGGGATCTTGGTTGAGGGTTTGAAGAAATTGGAATATCGTGGATATGATTCCGCTGGTATTGCTGTATTCACCCAAGAAGGACTGCAAGTAGTGAAAGCTCAAGGCCGTTTGGCGAATCTGCAGTCGAAGCTCGAAGACAGCCCGCTGGCAGGTAGCGCAGGTATCGGACACACACGCTGGGCGACTCACGGTAAACCATCCGATGAGAATTCACATCCACATACGGATAACAGCATGAAGTTCTCGGTAGTTCACAACGGTATTGTCGAAAACTATCTGGATCTGAAAGAAGAGCTGATCGCTGGCGGATGCCACTTTGTCTCTGAAACCGATACAGAAGTTATTTCACATCTGATTGCTCGCGAATATGACGGAGATATCGTGAAGGCTGTACAAAAAGCGATTACGTTCATGCGCGGTGCGTTTGCATTAGGCGTCCTGACTGAATATGAACCAGATAAACTGGTGGCTGTGCGTCAAGCTAGCCCGCTCATTATCGGTCTTGGCGAAGGAGAAAACTTTATCGGGTCAGATATTCCGGCACTGCTTGAATATACCCGTAACGTATATATTTTGAACGACGGCGAAATGGCTGTGCTGACAAGAGATGCTGTCGAATTGATGACGATTGAAGGCAATTTTATTTCTCGGGAAATGATTACTGTCGATTGGGATGCAGTTACCGCAGAAAAAGGCGGCTACGAGCATTTCATGCTGAAAGAAATACACGAGCAACCTAAGGCTTACCGCGACACCATGCGTGGTCGTATCAATGCCGAAGGCAACAAGGTTGTATTGCCTGAACTGAACATGACTGAAGAACAAATCAAGAACATCCGTAACATTCAAGTCGTTGCTTGCGGAACGGCATACAACGCTGGTGTGGTAGGACGTACTATGATCGAATCTTTGGTTCGTATTCCGGTTGAAAATGATATCGCTTCGGAATATCGTTACCGTTCACCAATCGTGACTCCAGAAACTTTGGTTATCGTAGTCAGCCAATCCGGTGAGACTGCAGATACTTTGGCAGCTCTGCGTGAAGCACAAGCTAACGGGGCACATGTATTGGCGATCACTAACGTTGTGGGCAGTTCTATCGCTCGCGAAGCAAATGATGTGTTGGTAACCTTGGCAGGTCCAGAAATTGCAGTAGCTTCGACCAAAGCCTACACTTCACAATTGATCGCATTCGGATTGTTTGCTCTTTACTTGGCTGAAGTTCGTGGAACACAAACCGAAGCACAAGTTACTAAGATTCTTGCAGCTATGCAATCTCTACCAGAGCAAGTGGAAGAGATCCTAGCTCAAAAAGAAGCGATCAAAGGTTATGCTGAACAAATTTCTGAACACAAAAACTTGTTCTTCATCGGCCGCGGCGTAGACTACGCTGTTGCTCAAGAAGGATCCTTGAAGCTGAAAGAAATTTCTTATATTCACTCCGAAGCTTATGCTGCAGGTGAATTGAAACACGGTACATTAGCTCTGATCGAAGAAGGCGTTCCAGTTATTGCCCTGGCAACTCAGGAAGCTGTACTTGAGAAGACCGTCAGCAACATCAAAGAAGTGAAAGCTCGGGGCGCAGATGTGCTGGCAATCACGCACCAAGAGCATTTAACTGACCTGCTTAGATCAGTTGATCAAGTGTTCGTGATTCCTAAGACACTGCCAATGCTGACAGCAGCTTTGTCCGTAGTGCCTCTGCAATTATTGTCTTATTATGCTTCTCTTGCACTGGGTCATGATGTGGATAAACCACGTAACTTGGCGAAGAGTGTTACTGTGGAGTAGGATTGGTGATGTAAAAGTATAGATGTTAGATGTCCAGTGACATTAAAGATGTGAAGTGGACATTAAAGATGTGAAGTGGACATTAAAGTTATGAAGTGAATATTTAAGCTGTGAAGTTGTTTAATGTAAAGATTGGACAACAACCTAGACTATAAAGCCGTCCTGAGATCATAGGACGGCTTTATATTTTACTTAATAGGATCTAAACTAAATTTGAATTTTTGGTTTCTTTAAATTCGTTCTGTTGATGTTGGATGACAACTAAGTTAATAACTGACGGAAGTCATCAAATAAAGTGCCTTTTGTGCTTTATTTTTTTGGATATGACATAACGAATATTGAAAGTTGACTATAAGAAAATCGCCTAATTATTCGAAGGCGGTTTATTGAGTTATTGTGTCCCGTTAGTGTAACAATCATTTTGTGGAGTCAAATTACTATCTTCAAAATAAATTGACATGATTTTAGACACGTTATCTGTAATTTTATTATTAATGGATTGAGTAAAGTCTCATCAAACCAAAGGAATTGCTGATTGCCCTATTTTGAGGTGATTTCAAATGTACAAACATAAAATGTAATGTTATTAATTCAAGCTTTTGCAGTATTGGGTTTATGCGTTATGATTTATCGTGTAAAATCGCATCGGATTCTGTAGCTCTACTAGCATATGGTATGTATATTCTACTATCGTATGTGTATTGGAAATCGAAGTACGCAGCCTTCATTGTATTTTTAGTCTTTTTGTTTTTTATGTTCTTTATGTTATTTCTTGATATCATCATTCCAGGAGGATTGTTAGATACTTCCAATATAATTTTGCAAAATAGTATGATTGTTATTGGTACAGTTGCACTTGTTTCATGTACGATTTGGTTCTTTGTACTTAGAAAGAAAAACAAGTATAGACTTGATAAAACAAGCTTCACAGAAAACTGTGAGGCTTGTTTGTTACTCTTATGTCATGAAAAAATCAACTAAAGAAAGAAGATGAAATAAATGTTAAATAGGTTCTCCGTGTTCATTGATAAGAGAACATCCGTAACTGTTGTGAAAAGAAAATATCGTGATTGACTAAAAAATTACTAGAGTGAATATTTCGATGAAATAGAGCCATCGTTCACGTAATGAGTGAGCCAGTTCTTCGGAAAAATTAAGCCACCCTCGAGTGGCGGCTCCGTGATGATGATTTGGCTAGTTAATTTATAAGTCCTTTACGTTTACTCATCGATTCCATGCCTTCAAGTGTGATCGTGTATGATGAGTATACGGTTCGATCAAGAATAGCGTCTGCCAGTGTACTTTCTCCAATTTTACCGTGCCAACCAGCATGAGTAAATTGTGAACAGAAAATTGTTGATCCAATTTGATGGCGTGCTTCTACGATCTCAAGCAGGTCTCAGGCCTCAATTTCTTTTAACGAAACTAGGAGCCATTCATCTAGAATTAACAGGGGAACTTTTTTGTAGGATTTCATGACTCGTTTATAAATACCCTCGCCTCGAGCTACTGCCAATTCATTTATTAGTTCAGGCAAACGAATTTATTTAAACGGATAGAAATTACGTTATGCAGCAGTACCGAATGCACAGGCCAAATAGGTTTTTCCTGCACCGGATGTGCCCATGATAATGTTATTAAGTTTATCTTGAATATAAGAGCCTGTGGCTAAACGAAGGATCTGCGTCCGGTCAAGTTTTCGGTCAGCACGATACTCAACATCCTCAATACAGGCGTTGCTTTGTTGAAAATCCTTCTTTCGAATTGGTGAGGTAAGACGGTTGTTCTTGCGTCTGGACCATTCAATATCTACTAGCAATTCAAAGTGTTTTTAAAAATTTAGGGTTTAAAAACTTAGAACTAATAATTGATTTTGATAGTTCTCAGCCATTGCTGCGAGTCGCATTTCGTAAAGTTTGCGTAACGTAGGTTCATGTGACATGGTTTAACCCCTCCCGTGATAATCTGCACCACGAACGAATTCATGGTTTTCAGAAGAGAGTGGTTGTGGCTTAACTTCATTTATTGTTTCGAGCCGATCTTGACTGGTAGTTAAGATCGTTTTGATATTTTGAGAGCTAGGCCTAGGGGTGTAGGAAAATGCTTTGGCAAATGCTATTTCGAGGCGAACAACGCTGTTCTTATCTTCAAGTTTAAGGAGTGCCATGCAGCTTCTGTAGCCTTGTTGTTCGACCTTATATGAGGATAGAATTGCTTGAACACAAGAGGCTGTATAAGCACCAACGCTTTCTGCCCACGAGATAAAGCGACTAACATTCCATTGAATAAATTTCTTATGATTTTCTGGCGTGTGATCTCTTACAGTGCTGTCCTGTCCTGGCTTTCCTTTTGATGAGGGATGGGTAACTTGACTATTCTTCCTTAACATTAGGGGATTTTTCTAGGGAGTGCCAGTGAATGAAGAACATTATATTCATAGTAATGAAATTAATTCAACCTATGAATTTCATGTCAGTTTCGGCGCAAGGCTAGTGTGTTTAGTTAGGGTTATAAACAGATGAGTGAAATTACGAATTTTTTCATGAATAGTTTAATGAAGATTGGAGAATTATAATTTATAAAAAAAGGAGTGAGTGTACAGTGAGAAAAAAATTAGTAATATTGGTTGTTTTTTGTTTGGTTTACAATATTCTGAGCCTTAGTGTTTCAGCACATTCAAATTTACCTAAAACAATTACCTCAGGAAAATGGGCTGTTAAAGTTAATACAAGTATGTTGCCATCACCCGAACCCAGTAAATACAAAAGCTATAAATTAACAGCAACTAACCTGAGTAAAGAGAAGCTTGACGCCACATTTGAATTTTATCGTTCTGTGGAAAAAGAAAGTAAAGAAAAGATAATATTAATTGACCCAACTAGTTTTCCGGTTAAATCTAATGAGACAATTGAGTTTACTCGATTTTTCATCGATAAAAATGCAAAAGAATTCGAAGTATTAATTTCTTGGTTAGACCAAAATAAACGTAAGCATCTAGAGTGCATGAATATAGATCTGAAATAAATAACATGGTGCTGCAAATTTAAATTGGCAGCACCACTGTTTTTGCCGGGTAAAGTATTCATCCAAAGCTAAATTTGACTTTTAGCAGATAGTTTTTTACCTACTTGGTAGGTGATTTCTTTCATTAATTCCACTATTTTCTATAAATTCAATGATCACACCAGGGTACAGGCTACATGGCAAAGTAAATAAAACATTCCTTCGAGCGTACGTTTATGGGTGCTTTGCCAATGCAGTCAGGCCAAAAACATGTAACGAGAAAAGGCAATTGTGTTTTGGCTAATAAGCAGATCGTAGGGCGACCTTGGAACTCTTTTTGAAGGCGCAGCAAGGGTTGGCTCATTTGAAAAAGACTATCAAAGAGTACGTAAGTCGTTGAAACACCTGTGGTGATATCTCACGATTCAGAAGCTAGATCTGGGCAGCACGCAGAGCTTCTTTCCGCCGTTTGATACAGAAGATCGCTTGTCAATTTCCTGGGAGCTCCCGTGGAGTTCAGTCTTAATGAAACCTAGCAAGACGAAGTTCAAGGGGAGGAGTGTATGACCGTCCAACCAGCCTAAAGTAAGCATGCGAAATTTCTTAGAAAACGCACTGGTGAAATGATCCTTGATCCAAATCCGAGTGAGAAGTTCTAAGGAGTTACTAGTTTTTTATTAAAACATGTAATCGTCTACAATAAACACTGAAAATCGTGTTACAGAGTGTTTCAATTCGTTGAACGGTGTCACTGTTGAGCGAGATCAAAAAACGGTACCTAGCAAACCTGCTATAATTTAAGAAATCGGTAGGTAACATTTTTGTAAGCGTCAAATAGCCTACACCTTGACATCAAGATACGGGCTATTTTGACGCTTTTGGAACGATGCCTCAAATTTAATGGAGCTGTCCATATCCATATGAGATCCTCAATCTTATTTACACAATTTATATAGTTTCAAAAAGTTTACACAAAATTATTGACAAACCCTAGCAAACCTAAAATATAAACCTCGGATAAAACTTTGACACATAATATCTTGTTTTGCAATTTGAAAAATTCACCACTTTATCAAACTAAAGAAAAATAGTTTTGTGTAATCTGACTTGCTTGTAAAGAATACAACTTTTTAAATTCACCGTTTTTTTCCAACAGTTCACTTAGAGAACCGCTCTCAATAATGTTTCCAGACTTCATAACAATTATTCTATCAGCAAAATCTAAGGATATTAACTTGTGGGATATGAAAATCGTTGTTTTATCATTACATATTTCCCGGAAATTTTTATAAAAATCACTTTCAGACCTAGGATCCATCGCTGATGTTGGTTCATCCAAAATTAATATCTGAGAATTTCGCATAATTGAACGAGATAAAGCTAATTTCTGCCATTCCCCTCCGGATAGATCTTCACCTTCATATAATATTTGAGTTAAATATGTATCATATTTCATCTTGAGATTATCGATAAATAAATCTGCACCGGTTCTTTTAGCGACTTCTTTGATTAACTCGGAATTTTTAATCTGGGAAATTTGACCAAAACCTATGTTTTCAGAAACGGTGTAGGGATATTTAATGAAATCTTGAAATAATATAGAAATATTATTATTGAGTTCGTCTTGTGAAAAGTTGTTGATTGGAACATCATCTATTAAAATTTCTCCTTGTGAGATGGGGTAAATCCCCAATAAACATTTTACGAGTGTGGATTTGCCAGAGCCATTCTCACCAACAATAGCTATTTTTTCACCAACATTAACATTCAAAGTTATATCATTCAGAACTGGTTGTGAGTTTTGATTGTAATTAAAAGTAAGATGATTAACAGTAATTCCTTTTTTGATTGAATTAGGGAATTTCATTAATGAGGTGTCATCAGCTAAAATATGCTTTTCCTCAATAAATGAGAAATATTCTTTTAAATATAGTCCATTTTCAAAAATATTTGAAATATTAGTAGTTATAGAGTTTACTGAATTCTGCATTTGAACAATTGCTTGTGTAATAACGACAAAATCACTTATTTTGTAATTTTTTTTCAGTGTAATATTTATTGCTAAGATTAAATTAATGGCATAACATATTCCTTTTAAAATATCCGCCATAAAAGTAGCGATTTGAAAATTAGAAAATAACTTGAGTGAATCTTTACTATTTTCTTCGTATTTTCGACTCCAACGATCAATTAAGTATTTATGTAAATTCAACATTTTAATTTCTTTTGCGAACTGAGGTTCTAGTATCAGTCTTGATGTATATCCAATATCTCTTTGTGTTATAGAGTGAAATCTGAATAATTCGAATCTTTTATAACCAAATTTAATATTAACGATAAGCGCAGCAGTAGTATTTATTAATATGATTAATAAGAAGATCCAATGGAGAGAGAGCAAATATGCTCCAATTGATATTGTTGTAATTAGGTTTTTAATTAAACTAAATATTTCTGTTAAAGGAGCCAAAAACCTTTCGCCAGATGAACTTTGAATTCTAGAAAGATTATTTTGATAAGTGTGATTCTCTATAAGTGAGAGAGGGGAGTTTGAAACTTTAGAAAAGATATTGCTCTTTATGTTTAGTCCGAGACTATTTTCGGTTTTTTTTGTTAAAAAGTTCTGTGTTTTTGTCAGAAATGATAGAAAAATAATTATGAGAAATTGAAGGGTTATTATTATTAATACTGTTTGATAATGAAATTCCTTGGTATCTATTAAATTAATGATAGTATCTAAAAGTTTTTTTGAGAGTATCAAAGAAATAATGGGTTCAACACCAGAAATAAGAGCAAAAAATACACTGAAAAATAGCCAAGTTTTACTTCCATTCATTAAGATTGTCAGAACTTTATATATATTTGAAGATCGCACTTTTTGTCACCTTCTTTAAATGTTTTTCTGTGTTGCATGCTATTAATGGGTAAAATATGAGTAGAAAAACGAGCCTCTAGAATTACTTCTAAGGCTCGTTTTTCTTCAAGTATACTAATTAGAAAACTAAGAGGACTTTGTAGTGTTGAACATCTGATGTTAAAAAATTACAATTGGTCTTAGTAATAACAACATGTTTGAGTCATTGTTGAATTACAGTAGGATCCGTCGTAAGCATCTACCCATACATAAAAAATGTTTCCTGTTGAAGATGCTGGAGGGCAGTTGTATGGCTGGCAAGATTGTTGAACCTTTTTGTTAGTACAAACAACGCCCATAGGTGAAGCCGAACCGTCAAATCCAAGAAGTTTACCAAATAAATTTTCCATTAAAAAACCACCTTGTCATCAAATTTTTGTTTCTTTTTGTTATTACAAAAGGTGTGCCTCTACTATATACTTTTTTTCAATTAAAGTAAATGATTGACATATCGAACATAAAATTCTATCATATAAAATAATTAAATAGATTTATCGGGGAGGGAGCGAGATCAATAATACTGTGCTTTATGGACCTGTTTCAATTTTTATAATCTTTTTAGTGGTAATAATTATTTCTTTTAAATCGCTAAAAAAAGAATTATTGTACCTTACAACAAATAGTTTAATAAAATCAAATCCCCCTATAGTTGGAAAAAAGATTAATACACTTTACAGTAACTATGATATTTTTTTAGAAGGTTATTTTATGGTTTTTTTTGCTGATGCAAATTGTTCTAGTTGTTTTCCTGAACTTGAAGATTTAATAGATTTGAATAAGAAATTTGGAGCAGTTCCAGTCAAGGTTCTAGTCTTTGGAGAGCAGAAATCTGTGCATAACTTTATTAGAACCTATAGTAAATTTTTTGAAATTGTTGAAGCCTCTCCTAAAGATAATCTACCAGCAGATATAACTTTGTCATTTCCATCGATAGCTCTAGTGAACTCACAATTGTATATAGAGCGTCTATTCATGACTTCAAGGGAAGCTTATAACGTTTATAAAGCATTATCATCTTAAGGATAATTGGAGGGGTCCTAGTGTACTATGAAGGTCTAATGTTTTCACTTAGAATTTTTCTTGGGTTAATTTTCTTAACTTCTGGTTACGGGAAAAATAAAAACTTAAACTTACATAAGTACAAAATTGAAGGATACGGTTTTTTTCCTAAAAACCTGGTTAATTTCATCGCTATATTTGATGTTATTTTAGAGATTTTTATTGGAGTGTCCTTTATTTTTGGGATTCTTATTAATCAATTTCTTCTAGTGGCAATCTCTCTCTTTTTTATTTATGCCATAGCAGCCGTAATAAGCTTATCAAAAGAACAGGAGAAGGTATCTTGCGGCTGTGGTGGAATACTAGGTGATAAAGAAGCATCCTGGTTAGTTATAATTAGAAATTGTTTTTTTATTGGTATCTGTTTTGTTTTGTTAATCCGTGAAAACTTACTTGGGAATATAGACCTATTTTTAACAAATCAACATCCAATAGATCAAATATATAATTTTAACTATATATATTTTTTTTGTTTCTCTTTAATTTCTACATTTATTTATCAGACAACATCTAATTTATTAAATATGTATAAAACTATTCGTCTTTTTAGGGGAGGAATATAAGTGGAAACAGCAATTGTTCTTCTATGGATTACTGTGATTATTGAGGCTGTTCTTATTTTCTATTTATCAAAATTCGTATCTACTTTCCTGAAAAAGCTAAGAATCAACAATCAGAGTGAACTAATACCTGATAAGTTAAAAATAGGTGAAAAGGTGCCTCTTTTTAGAGAAGAGGATCAAGTAGGGCGGCTTATTTCTTTAGCTGAAAACTCAATGAATAATAATACTCTTATTATTTTTTCCTCTAGCCAATGTGTTTATTGTCATGAGGTTTTATCGAATATCTCTCTTATATCTTCCAATTTTAAAACATTGCGAATAATTGTTGTAGGAAAGGATGAGTTAGAAATTAAAATAACAGATGATGTCCATTATATTAAATCTAAAGTTATATTTGATAATTATTTAGTCCATGTAACTCCTACAATATTATTATTAGATAACCGAAATCATCTAATTAATTATTTGGATGTTCAACATTCACATGGATTGAATATTGTACTGAAAAATTACTTAATACCTACATTGTCTGTCTCATGATTTTCATTTTCTATATTGCCATTTACCACAAGCACCATTTGTACTGTTCTATATCAGGATAAGTAATTAATTCGGGATAATACCTTCTTTATATAGTAAATTAGTTCAAAAAATTGAGGTGGTAATTTTATAATGTCACTTACCATAGCTGAATTTTACAAAAAGACTAAAGATAAATTAAATCGTAAGAAAAATGGACAAGACTTTAGAGTGGGAAGTATCTTCCCGATAAAAAATAATAAACAAGAATTAAATAATAATGGGATTCTTGTTTTGTTCTTATCAACTTCATGCTTGTTATGTCTGGATATTCTTTCTATGATAAAGGAAATTAAAGATGATCTAGGAGATAAAGATCTTATTTTATTTATAAAGGGAGGAAAGAATGAACTTAGAAGTCTAGATGAGAATATATTTGCATCGATTAGTAATTATTATCTTATAAAAGATACGAGAAAATATAATGTCAAACTGCTACCATATTTTTTTTATTTATCAAACGCAGGAATAATTCTTTCTAAAGGAACTATAAATCGCCATGAAGAAATTAAAAATATCAATTTCAGTCGGTTATAGTGGAGGTTGCCAAATGAATAAAAATATAGCACAAATCAAACCGAGGAAGGTCTATAAAGATCAAAATAGTAATGTTATAGATTTAAATAATCCAACTTTCAGAAAGACTTCATTATTAATATTTATATCTATTTACTGTGTTAGATGCATTGAATTATTGACTAACTTAAATAAGTTGAAAAGCATATCAGATTTACCATTAATTATTTTTTCCGATGGAGACAAAAAGGAGAATAGAGAAATTGGAGAGGCCTTCTTAGATCAAATTTCGATTATTTCTATTACTGAAGAACAAATGTATAAAGATTTTCAAATTAAAACACATCCTTCATACATTATACTTGGTGAAAATAAAAATTTCATTGAATCAGGAAATATAATCAACATTGATGCTCTAATAGAAAAGTTTATTCTACATAACACAGGTAAAACTTTCTAAGGATATAAAGGTATCTACCGATTGTGACAACCTTTACTTATTAATAAATATGGAGGCGTTTAAAAATTAATAATATATATTTGGACTATTGTTCCTCTAGCCCATTATACCCACAGGTATATGATCTTTTGCTTAAAACATCGCAAGAATATTATTCTAATCCGTCGTCTTCACATTCTATGGGATATGAAGTAAGTAATTTAGTAGAAGAATCTAGAGAGACAATTTCCTCTATATTAAATGTTAAACCCTCTGAAGTTATATTTACTTCAGGAGCTACTGAGAGCAATAACATAGCAATTTTAGGAGCTATAAAATGGCTAATGGATAATAAAAAAAAACCTATTCATATAATCACAACAAGCATTGAACATTCCTCAGTTTTTAATTGTTGCAAAGAATTACAGGATGCAGGAATTGAAGTCACCTTTATTCCTGTTGACAGGAATGGGATTGTAGATACTTCTTTAGTTATAAAGCATATTAATGTAAATACAGCTCTAATCAGTATTATGCATGTTAACAATGAAACAGGTTCAATACAACCTGTAATGGAAATAGGTGCTCTTATTAAATCCTATGATTCAAATATTATCTTTCATGTAGATGGAGTACAAGGCTTCGGAAAAATACCGTTGAGTTTAGATGATATTGATATGTATACACTCTCAGGACATAAAATTGGTGCTCCTAAAGGAATTGGAATTTTAATAAAGAAAGATTTGGTGTGTATTAAACCATTAATCTTTGGAGGGAATCAAGAGTATGGACTAAGGTCGGGTACTACTAATGTTACAGGGGTATTATGTATATCTGAGGCTATAAAAATTTCCTATGAAAATCTAGAATTGAACATAAAACATATTTACATGTTATACAAGTATATGCTGGAGAAGCTTCAAGATTTTCCGGATATAATCATTAATAGTCCCAAAACACCACTTTCATCTCCACATATATTAAATATTTCTTTTTCGGGTGTAACATCAGCGGTATTGATACATTTATTTTCTGTTCGGGGTTTAATTGTTTCTTCCCAGTCAGCATGTTCTTCAAAATCAAAAAAGGTAAGTAGAGTATTAATGGAGATGACAAATAACGAAAAGATTTCTTCTAGCAGTATACGAATCAGTCTTAGTGAAAGAACTAGTTTTGAGGAAGTAGAATACTTTATAACTATACTAAACGATGTAGTAAGCCAAATTAAATCAGGAAAGAAGTACATTATTTAATTCATATTCATGGCAGCTGATGTTATACAAATTTGGACGGTAGAAAAATGAATAGAGACAAAGTGCTTTCCTTGTGTTGAAAAGTAGTCATCATAACCGACTTCTGAACGAAGGATTTTTCAATAATGTTTCATACTGTCATCGTACCTTGGCATCATTAACCTCCAGGAATTGATTCATGTTCTTTTCGAGGGTCGCCTATTAGATTAAGCCGCCACAAAGACGATGGCTTAATCTTGTAGGCGACCCTTCTTTGCCTGAGGGCGAGCAGGCGCATCTGGCAGCGATATAACGTTGACTGATTCCTTGACTATAGAGCCCGTAGGATTTCACGATATTGGGTCATTGTATGGCATCATCAGAATGATTTACACTGATCTTTAGATTGTCTATGAAAATCTTTCTTACAAGAGATTCATACCATGGATCTTACTAACCAGTATGATGACTCTTTTAGCTACGTAATATTCAATAGACTCGAATAATGTAGATACAGCCTGAAGCCTGAGAAATTATAGTACTAAACTGATCACAACATATTACGCTAACGGACGGGTTAAGATTAAAATCACTTGGAAATTGGAGGAGATTTAACGCGTTGATCCAATACGAATTAAAGTAACTTAAATTAAGGAGGTATGAAGAATGTATGATTTAACAATTTCGTTAGACTACGGAGAACCTTTAAAGCTAAAACCTGATTATCGGTATGACTTTGTTACTTTTGACATTAATAATGACCACGGAAGAGGGTTACTGAACAATAGCGTGTTCGTCTTACGAACAATAACAGGAGGGAACGTAAAAGGCAATGTTCTTATTGATTTAATACACACATCAAATGTGAATGCTTTCGATGTAGCTTCTCATGCGAATTGTCATTTTCATCTATTAGAAAGCGACAAGCTACGAGAAGAAGGAATACTTATTAACGATAAAATCAATTTACAAATAACAGAGACCTCGGTCTCGTCTCAATATTTTGCAGAAATAAAGGATCAGGCCGTTACGAATAATAGTCCCTTTGGAGATAATACTAAATTGACTTTTACTACTTGCAGATACATTCTATTTACTCTTCACCATGAGAATACAGTAAATTCCAAAAATATTGAGCTGGCTACAATTTTTGATCTGCAAAAAGAACATATTTGGCATAACAATCGCTATCGTAATTTTAATAACTTACATACATTGGACATTGACCGTTATGTGAATCGTAAACTCGCCCCTTCGACTCCTTGGTCCGAAGTTAAAAAAATAATTGAAAGTGAAAATAAGAAGTGGCGAGATCTCTCGAATCAAAAGTTTAATCAATTGCTAGATAAAAGGGGAGAGCTTCCTTTTCTGGTGATTGAACGGTAGCCGTATTCTCTATCTTTAAATCGTATTTTGGACATTAATAGTGAGTTCTATTTTTCTTTACATATTTATTCATGGACTGATGAATGGGGAATAATCTTGCTATTATTCAGTATGGGGACTATTTAGTGAAGTAGATTTCTGGCACGTAGAGAATTTTGACGATTGAGCTAACGCGAAACGTTAGTTCTATAAAACAAGAAGACAGCCGATCACTCAACGTGATCGGCTGATTATGTTTATTAAATAGGCAGTTTAATAGAATGTATCCCGACTATATTGCCTCTTAATTAGAGGGGGTTCACTTTGTAATGAATGTTGTATCATTTACAGGCGTGTTGATTTACCACATTATGGGGTGGCAAAAATACCGAAAACCCCTTTACTCCTGAGCAGGCTAAACTGAACCTGCCACTCCGTCGGAAGATTAAACATCCGCAAATACTGCATAAATTCCCAAAAGGTCAGTTGAGCAAAGGTAGGCACTTTGGGATGAATTTGATCAAAAACGTATTTCAGGAGCACATAGACGGCAAGGGCCACAAATAACTGACAATATACCGCATTTTCTGTCGTTCCAAATAGACAAGGCACGTTCAAATGCTGTTTAATCCACCGGAAAAAGACTTCAATTTGCCAGCGTACCTTGTAAATCTCAGCGATAACGTGGGGGGACTCTTTTCTCAAATCGGTCACAACCCGCACGACTTCACCCTTATTATTTTTAAATTCAACAACCCGGTGCCGATTGGCCGATTGGCATTTCCCCTGACCGATATAACAAGTGATATCGCGTACAATTTTCGTATCTCCTTCTGCCGGTCGATTGAGTTTTCTCGGCTTCACCAAATGGAGATTGTCTTTGAGCCGAATCACAAACGACTGGCCAACGAGTAAATATTGATCCAATCCGCCTATTTTTCCATATGCCCGATCCTGCACCAAAATGTAGTTAGGATCTGCCAAAAGTTCTCCAAACGGAGCGTCATTGCGCTTTGCGATCGATTCCTCCACGTTTAAAGGTGTACACTGGTCATGAGACAGGGCGACATGCAGCTTAATGCCCCCTCTGAATTTTTTATACGGAGCCCAAGGTATTCGAGAGTTTGCCGCCGTGACCGTAGTGGAGTCAATTAATAGAAGATCTTTGGGAAAGTTCAGATGGCGCCGCGTTTGACGATTACATTTCTTGACGAGCATTTTAAACATACGTTTGAAGATATCATAAGGGGCCTCACCGGCTTTGTCGGAAAGTGTGGATTAATTAACCTTAGGCAAGTCGAAGCTTGGGCCCATGTTGGCACTTTGACGGAAGCTTTTCCATCCGTGACAGCTGGCTTGAACAAAGTAATCGAACAACAAACCGACAGTCATTTTGGTTCCTGTCTCTACGTAGTCTTTGGTTTGACCGATCACAGTTTGAATTTCTTCTTTTGTTAACACTTGTTTGAAAACAGCAAAAAATTGGGTATATTTATTCATGAGGTCGCCTCATTTCGGTTTGGTTTGGTGGTACTTACCATTACCCGAAATGGCGGCCCTTCTTGTCCCTTTTTTTGGTAAATCAACACACTTGTATCATTTATATCTTTTTTTCACCGTAAACTTCACGTAGTCTACCATGTTGATTTGTTGGCACACACAAACGATGAATTCGTCGAACCGTTTTTATTTTGACGTCAAACATATGAAATTTCCAGGGTATTTCGAAAATTTCACTGTTCCTCACGGTGGTTCTTTGACGATTACTCAAGCGCATGGATGACCTCCACAGGAGTATTTTGAAAAGCTATTTTCGTACAATGTCAGTAGGAAATAGTTATATGTGTGGGCGCTTTGTCGCAGCTGAAGAACCGCAACTACTGAGGAGAAAATTCAAAGATTTTTTAGACAGATTATGAGTTCAAGAGACATTAAAGAAGTCTGAATTGTAAGATTTAACGAACCGTATTCTAAGAAGAATAAAACATCAAATGGTGTTGTGTTTTTATATGTAAAAGAAGATGCAAAATTTAATTAGTATTAATCGTGTATTAATTATAGAGTAGGAGATAATATATTATAAATAGTCATACCTTTTTGCCTAAAATATAAATTTTCAACTAAATAATATTTATGAAAACACCATGGGGGTACTGAAACTTATCAGCAGCAGATCATATTATACAAAGCAGAATGTTAATATGCTGAGTTAGGATGTAATAACTGGGATTCATAATTGTTTACTTTGAAATGAAATTATAGAGAAAACTTTGTTTTAGATCCTACAGAATTTGCTGTAATCTATAACAACTAGCTTTAAGGAGGGGAATAATTGCTTAACACTCATATGCTAGATCGACCATATATTCGAGATGTATTAGAACATTTGCAATGTTTAGGCTATGAACTCGATAAAACAAAAGAATTATTAATACGATTTTATCGATCTATTAAACGAACTTGCGGCTTTAATCCTAATGCGAGGGATTTTGCGATGATCGTACATGAGCTAAACGAAGCAGTCCACCGAAAATATGATCCAGCAGATCCTAATCAAATATTCATTGGTCATCTAAGAGGAGTAATTCAGAAGGTTAGAAAACCAGCAGAGTAGGCTTGAATATATAAGGTTGTTGTGAGATAATTATTAAGGGAACATAAGTTCTTCAATTTACTTTTAGGACTGTGATATATGGGAAAAGCAATTGATGCAATTAATGCTGGTTTGACATATCAGAATCTGTATTTTTGGTTGTTTGCTTCTGAGTTGCTCCATAATGATACCAATATTAAGGAAGTATCATACGAGGATGATCGTATTAAATCTCTCGACGATGTTGTAGTTGAATATATTGAACCTATAAGAGGGGATTACAGCATCGATGATGAAATTACTTTGGACTTTTATCAGGTGAAATATCATGTTAAGAATTCGCAACAGATAGAACTATTGGACCTCATTGATCCTTCATTTATTAATGCCTCTACACACTCCTTCTTAAATCGTGTACACGATGCTCTGAAACAAGGTTATACTACAGCACGATTTCATTTAATTACACCATGGAATATAAAAAAAGGCGACCTACTAGAAGTTTTATTGGACAATCATGATAATAAACTACACTTGAATGCGATATTTGACGGAAAACAAAAGAGTAAAATGGCCTTAGCTCGAAAATCTATGATGCAACATTTGAAGTTAGATAATGAGGCGGAACTAAGTACCGTTTTAAGTACTATTCGTATTCAACATAGCAAACCAGGCATTTCCTCGTTAATCAAGGAACAACTCAATACTAAATTAATGCTAGCAGGACTCAAACCTCTTGATTTTAAGGTTCTTGTAAATCCTTATAATGATTTGATAGTAAACTGTGCAAGTAAGGGAAGTAAACGCTTTAATAAAGATTCCCTTCTTAAGCTCTGTCGCACAGAGCGATTGTATACAGGCCAACCGCTATTATACAAAGATGATGTCCCTGTAGGAATTCGCAGTTTTCTTCCGTATACGGAAACTCTGGAGGAAGAAACAAACCATCTATTATGTCTTAGTGAAAATTTTGATGGACGATTACTTAAATCAGATAAAAGTTGGAATGGAGATATTTACGCTAGATTAGTAGAGTTCTCAAAACAAATCTTTTCTCCGGGTAATGCATACCTCATTCAATTCAATACACATCTTTCTATAACATTTGCTGCTGGTTTAATTCTTAATCCAAAATCAGGTGTCAAGGCATTTCCTGTTCAGCGTGGAGATGGTTTGATTGCATGGATCCCGGATATACCTCATGAAATAACATCAGTTTATCCAATGTTCAATGAGGAGTATACAGATAACTCTCCTATTGAAGGTGATACAGTTGTTGCTATCAGTATAACTCGGAATGTTAAATCTCATGTTGAGTGGTACAATGAGGAGAATAAATTAACTCTAAAATCGTCGTATCATTTTTATTTACCTTTAGAGGGGATTAAGGCAATTCAAGATGGTACACATGCCTGGTTATTAGCAGAACAGGTCATTCGGACTTTAGATAGACGTAATCCGAAACAGAGAAAAGGTAAGGTTCATTTTTTCATTGCTGCTCCTGGTGGTTTTGTTTTCTTTCTTGCTCAACAAGCTGCAAATATCCCGGAGATCATTTTATACGAACATAATTTTACTGGGGATGGATCATATTCCCCTTCACTTATACTACCTGTTTAAACACTCGGAGGTGTTATTGTGAATATTCCTACTTACTTTGCTAGATTTCTTAAAGAAATTCGTTTAACTGAAAATCAAGTCAATGATTTAATCAAAGGACATACTACGTTAAGAAAAAGATTAAAAGAAGATGAAGATATGTCTAAAATTATTGTAAGTACATTCCTGCAAGGAAGTTATCGGAGATCTACTGCTGTTCGTCCAAAGGGAGATAGCCGTTCAGATGTAGATGTAATTTTGGTGACTAAATTGAGTATGGAGGAATACAGTAATCCAGAAGATGCTATCAATGTATTAAAACCATTTATGGAAAAACATTACGCAGGAAAATATCAAATTCAAGGTCGTTCTATAGGAATTTCCTTAAGTTATGTAGATTTAGATGTTGTCATAACAGCCGCACCCTCAGAGAGCGAAGAAGGTATTTTGGAGTCAGCTAGCGTTACTGATATGCGTGCACTGGAAGATATTGAAACGTGGTCATTGAAGGGGTCATGGGAAGTTCTGAATGAAACAATAGAAACAAGCTCTATTTTTAAGACTTATTCGAATGCTAATGAACCAGAGTGGAAAACAGTTCCTCTTTGGATTCCAGATAGGGACGCTGAGGAATGGAAACAAACAGATCCCCTGGCACAAATTAAATGGACACAAGAAAAAAATAAATCATGTAACCGGCATTACGTCAACGTAGTTAAGGCTCTAAAGTGGTGGAGAAGAATAAACAATGTGCCAAAACATCCAAAAGGATATCCGCTGGAGCATCTCATTGGTTTATGTTGCCCAGATGGAATACAAAGTGTTGGTCAAGGTGTAACCGAGGTTTTGGAGGCTATAGTGAATAACTATTCAACAAAGCCGGTTATGTCAGATCACGGCGTACCAGAGCATGATGTAATGGGCAGAATTACTGAAGAAGAATACGGAGAGTTTTATGAGCTGGTTAAAAAAGCTGCAGAAATTGCTAGAAAAGCATCAGATGCCACCACTGTTAAAGAAAGTGCCGAAGAATGGAATAAACTCTTTGGTTCGAAATTTCCGACATCTGAAGCTACAACAGCTAATAACCAGAGTAGTTCTCTAGTTTTTTCAAAAAGAGAAAGCCCAATTAGCTCTGATATTGTGGGTGGACGGTTTGGATAATCCTTCAATACCGGAAAGTATATTAATCGGGTGTACCCAATTAGAAACTGTTGAAGGATATCAGCAACTCCAAGACCTTTATTGGTATGGGGATTTTAAGAATTGGATTCTCCAGTTTAGTATAAATGTATCAGGGGTAGATGGACAATCTATTCCCCACACTACGAATTGGTATATGTTAATAGATCCTCTTTATCCGAGAGGATCTATTGGTATATATCCGGACAAAGTCAATAGTATTACTCAAACCTATCAGCATATGAATGAGAATAAAGAAGTAAATGAAATTCCTTGGCGATTAGGTAAGATTTGTACTGATTGGGATAATGGTTTACTTGAATTATTATCAGATACTGAAGAACAGATGGATGCAGATCAGCGTATTTCGTGGCATGTAGAGCGATTAAAAAATTGGTTACTCAATGCCTCAAATCATTCGTTAGCAAGACCAGGAGATTTTTTCGAATTACCACACGTACACTTTAGTACTGAGTTGCAAATCGTTTTTGCTGAAGAGCAAAAGAATATTAGTTATTGGAATGGAATGAGAAACAGATCTGGGTGGGTATCCCTTAAAGAAATATCAGAATATCAAAATATCTTATTCGTGTCTGCGTTTTTGGATAATAAGTCGAATGTAATACATGAATATGAGTGGGGGAAACTTGTTCATGCTGGTGTAGAATCTAAACATCATAATGGGGTATGGCTGCTACTTCCATTTCAGCCTATATTGGAACCTTGGTATTATCCTAAAACAATAAAGGAATTAGAAGCTATTTGCAAGAAACATCATTTTGACTTATGGCGAGAAATATACAGGCACATGTATATCTTTAGAGAACAGGAACAACACAATTACCTATTGCTTGGATTTCAAATTCCTCAATTAGTCGGAGAGCAGAATGTAATTGTTCATTGGATAAGTATAGAAATTGGGAAGTTAGCCAAAAAGGTAAACAAGATTACCGGATTCAGAAGAGCAAATGACTTCTATTTTCAACGAGATCGCATAAATCTGTTACATCCAGATAAGAGCTTAAGGTATGTTCGCACAGAGAACTGGAGTAAAGAATCCGTGCTTAGCCGAGGGAGTATAAATGAGAAAACACATCATGATGGTGTATTTTTAATCGGTGCGGGTGCTCTTGGCTCAGCCATCGGGGAACTACTTTCTCGTATAGGTATTTCTAAAATAATTGTTTGTGACAAAGATATTTTAAAAGTTGGTAATTTATCTCGACATACGCTAGGTATTAATCACTTATCCATGAAAAAGGCTGAGGCATTATCATATAGAATCAATTACAATAATGTACACACTTGGTCTGTAGCCATCAATAGTGCTTTTCCCAATTTAAGCGACGATGAAGTGGAGGTACTGGAGAGTCAAGATATCATTATAGATACTACAGGAAGTGATGCAGTTATTGATCATTTATATTCCTTTGACTGGACGATTCCGAAAAGATTCGTTTCAGTATCACTAGGATTTGGAGCAAAAAGAATGTTTATCTTTTTGTCCAATAAGCATCCCTTTCCTCGCCAGTCTTTCTACAACTTCCTCAAGCCGTGGATTGAATTGGAGCGAGAAGAGAATAAAGACATCATCTTGCCTAGGGATGGTATAGGATGTTATCATCCTCTATTTCCTGCTCGCGCAGATGACATTTGGATGATGGCAGGTCTAGCAATAAAAGAAATCGAGGCATGGTGGCTTAAACCATTTGGTCCCAACATCTTTGCTGTTTATGAACAACAACATATAGATGGATTATCCGCAGGTGTTTTACTAAAGCAACGAGAGGTGTTTTAATGCTTGTTCATAGATACAGAGATATTGAAGGCAATCTTGAGATTGAATTTAGTGACGATGTATTAACATTTATGTTAGCTCAATGTACCTTAAGCGGAGAATTAGAAACAGGTGGTATTCTGGCCGGATACTATGATGATGCGTTGAATAGGGCAGTTATTATAAAGAGCAGCCCTGCCCCTATCGATTCAAAACAAACAAGAACTAGATTTTATAGAGGAGTACAAGGTCTCAAAGATTGGCTTAATACCTTATGGAAGTTAGACAAGGCCTATTATGTGGGGGAATGGCATTTTCATCCTTTTGCATCAAGTAAAATGAGCTTAATTGATTCCAAGCAAATGAACTCAATTTCTAATAATAAGTCAATGAACTGTCCAGAACCCATATTACTTATCATTGGAGGAAACCCTCGAAAAAGGTATTCTGTTTCTATCAGTATTTTTATGAAAAATAAGAAACCGATAGAGCTTAATGAGTACTTACCGGAAATAATCTAGAATAGAAGTTTAAGTTAAGTATCTGAGACGTGACTCGAATAAAGGGCACCCGATGGGTGTCCTTTATTCGAGTTCATTCAAGTATTTATTTAGATAGTTTTCTCTTAGAGCGTTTTAATTAATGTGAGGTGGAGATAATAGAGATAGAGCCCCAGTGAGGTGCTTAGCGATGAATTAAAGATGACGTTTATAAGTTGCATCAATTTACTGAGTTTATATGTAATAACTCGGAAACAACAAAATCAAATAGATTAATACAAAAGGAAATTGTTCACGTTTGCTGAAGATTATATCCAACGAATTTTTGTTTTAAATCAACTGCTAAAAATTCATGAGAAGACTCGTGAAGATCTCGTTAATTATTGTGCAGATAATTATTTTTCATGTACGAAGAGAAACTCTATAAAAATATGATAAATATTGAAATTATTTTCTTGAATTTCTGACAATATATATCCTCATTATTACTTGTTTAAGAATAGGATACTGAGGTTAATGGGGTACATATACTGCAGCCAGAGACGCATAACAAATTAGTTATGCGTCTTTATGTTTTAAGAGGAGGTTAGCTTGATGACAAACACCGTATATAGAACTCATGTAAATCGACTTAAGGATGGAAGAGGGCAAGGCAGAGGGGCAGACTACATTCCTTTTATTCAAGCGAACGATAATAAAGTGGCATCAGAGGGATGGTTAACCCGTACTCCAGGGTGGCATTCAAATCGAATACATCATACACTGTCCAAATATGAGTATCAATACCTGCTTGTACAGGATTGGACAGATCAAGTTATAGATATCAGAGAGCAATATCCCCTTCCAATTGAAGAAACACAACGAATAGCGAAGAAGTTAAATATAATTCATGCGAATCTAAAGGGACAAGATGTAGTTCAGACTTCTGATTTTATGTTAACAGTTCCAAATGGTGAGAATGGAGTAAAGGATGTAGCCAGAACGTTTAAGCCAACTAATAAATTGACCAAAAGGACGCTTGAGTTATTTGAAATTGAAAGGCGTTATTATAAAGAAATCGGCCTTCAGTGGAAAGTTGTATTTGATGTAGGAAGACCTATTAATTTCATAAAAAATATTGACTGGTTGCACGATGCAAAGCGGCCAGATGTACGTCCAGGATTGGATAACGAAATGGTAAATATGATTGCTGAACCTTTATTTGAATTATTGATTAAAAATGATCAACGCTTATCAATAAGCAAGAGTTGTTTAAAGTGCGATCAGAATATTGGTCTAGAACCAGGAACGTCAATGTTTATGGTTAAACATATGCTCGCTAATAAGCGTTGGATAACAGATATGAACGTATTAATACGTGAAAGCGCTCCTTTGGTGATAGAGAAACCTATAAAATAGAGGTGGTGAAAAAATGATTTATCAAAATTCTATTATCTGTTTCCTTGATGTTGGTCTTAATAAAAAACGAACTTTTGAACGTGTATTGTGGATCGCTCCTGATCGATCTCAAGTTGTCCTCATTAACATTGATGATAAAAAGAAAATACCATTTCCTTATTTCCGAGATTATAAAGATTTATTATTTGACCTGGAATGCGGTAATGCCCAAATAGAACCTATCGACCCCGACATGCGTTTGATCGCTCCTGATGAAAAATATCTAAATAAATACTCCAAAAGAAGAGATGAAAAATTCGCGATTATTGAGAATATTGTATGTAAAGAACCCAATATTTACATACCTGAAAAAAGAGGAAAGCTAGTTAGTGAGGTAGCAGATCAATTCAAGAAACAAGTGAATTGGGTCTATAGTTTATTGAAGAAGTACTGGTTCTATGGAAAGAAAGTGAATGGTCTTTTAAATGATTATTTTGACGTTGGGGTTTCAACTAGCCCATTAAAAAGAAATATAAATACAGGCCCGAAACCTGAGAATGGTAAAAGTTTCATTATAACCAAGGAGGACAAAGACAAGTTTAAAAAAGCAATTAAGAAATTCCATACGGACCAAGGAATGAATCTTAGAGCGACGCACAAACATATGTGTGAGGAAGAATACTCTGATGGACATTATAGAAAATATAACGAGTTAATTCCAATAGTTGCTGGCCCTTCATTGAGGCAGTTTATGTATTGGTATAATAAGGAGTTTAATAAAAAGAGAAAAACTGCTGCTAAATTTGGCCCGCGAAAAGCTGAAATGATTGCAAGATCTCATCTTAAATCTGCAAATGGTGACCTCCAAGGACCTGGAGCACTATACGAAACGGATTCAACACCTGCTGATGTTATATTAGTCTCGATCGATCATAGAACTGTTATCGGAAGGCCACATGTTTATTTTGTAAAAGATGCCCTAAACAGATTGATTGCAGGGGTACACGTGTGTAAAACCCCTTCTTGGGAAGAAGAAATGGTAGCACTTGAAAATGCCGCAACTGATAAGGTCGCATATTGCGCACAGTTTGGGATAGCAATAAATGAAGAAGATTGGCCAGCTAAACATTTACCTAGATATATTGTTGGTGACCGAGGAGAAATGAAAAGCAAAAATTCTAACAACCTGGCACTTCTCAATGTACGTATAGGTAATCCTCCTTCCTATCGTGCGGATTTAAAACCCTATATAGAACAGCAATTCAGAAGTTTTTGCATGCGGATGAGAGAGGTCATGCCTGGAGGAGTGGATAAGGAACATAGAGTTAGGGGGGATAAAAATCCCGAAGAGAAGGCTGCGTATACATTTGAAGCATTCACAAAACTAGTTATTTTATTCGTCCTGGAATATAACCGAAAGGCATTAAGTGATGAATTTTTAGTTTCAAAGGAAATGTTCGTTGATAATGTGGAGTTGACTCCTCTATCAATGTGGAATTGGGGGATGGAACATAATCTTCTACAGGAGCAACCACGCAGTTTAATTCGACACGCACTTCTTCCTAAAGAAAAGTGCAAGATTACCCGAAGTGGTGTGATTTTAAAAAAACTGGGATACTTCTGCCAACGTGGTGAAGAAGACGGTTGGTTTGAGGACGAGATGATTGAAGGTAAAAGTGAGATAACCGTTAGTTATGATCCTCGAAATTGCAGCAGTGTATTTATCATGCTCAAAAACGGAAAAGAGGAGCAACTCTTTCTAACTGAAAGGTTTAAGGAGTATGAGGGTCTTCATTTTGAAGATGTAAATTCAATTATGAAATTCAAGAAAAAACAGTTAATGAAGGTGAAGGCAGATAGAAATCAAATTGAAGCAGAGCTAGATACAGTGGCCAAAAACCTGACTCAAGTAGAAGTAGCGAAAATAAAAGAAGCCCAAAAAGGCAAGCCCAGATCAGCTAAATTTAAAAATAAACGGAGTGTTAGGAAGCTTGAGAAGAGAATTGAATCCAGTGCAAATGCTTGGACAGCTACTACCGAATCTCAGAAGTCGCAGGTTATATCTGAAAATGCTAAACATGAGAACCGGGCTCCAATGATTTCTTCTATGGAAGAACCCCAGAAGTTGAATAAGATGCAGATATTTCTTTTAGGAAAAAATCAGGAAAGGAGGTCATCCAATAATGGTGGGTGAACAAGAACGTTATATTTATCTAAAGGGCAGACAAATTAAAGCATCATATCATAAACAGATTGTT
The DNA here is from genome assembly GCF_038002705.1 of Paenibacillus sp. FSL H7-0716. Classification (NCBI taxonomy): domain Bacteria; kingdom Bacillati; phylum Bacillota; class Bacilli; order Caryophanales; family Paenibacillaceae; genus Paenibacillus; species Paenibacillus sp. FSL H7-0716. Next base: position 174,738 of record NZ_JBBODA010000006.1, on the reverse strand, counting down.
GAGGCCTATCAGGGAAATCCATTCATAGAAGCAATACCGCCTAGGCTAAATCAAGATCAATTGTATCAGATGCTGGATTCAGCCCCTCGCTTTTCTGGAGATCTAAATCAGCTGGATCTGGAAGAGCGCTTAGAACTTATTCAACAAATCAAGCCGGGATATTGGAAGCCATTAATAACTCATTTCGAGAGATATCGAAATATATACAACATGATAAAAATTGGATATCAATCTCGAAACCCATTAAGCGCCATTTACCAAAGAGAAATGGCAATAGGTTTAGATGAAATTTTATCCCATGGCACAGATGAAGAGGGTAGAAATTTAGCTGGAAATATTCAAACGGCTCAAATGATGGCGGATATTGGACTTAGTGGCATGGGGAAAACGAAATCTTATGAAAGACTGCTAAGGCTTTTTCCACAAGTTATCCACCATGTGGCGTACGATGGAGAGCCCTTCCCGGTAAAACAAGTTGTTTGGCTTCACATTGAGTGTCCTAGTAATAAATCGGTAGGTGCACTTTGCCGAAATTTTTATTGGGCTGTTGATCAGTTATTAGGAAGCAACTATTATGAAGAATTAGCCGAAAAAGATGGTCGTGCTGAAGTTCTGGCCAAAAGAATGGCAAAGGTTGCCGGAAATATCAGTTTAGGTGGCTTATTCATTGATGAAATACAAAGGATTCACAAAGGGCACTCAGGTGGCGAAGAGAAAATGATCGATTTCATAACTGAACTTACAAATTCACTTGGTATACCAATTGTGCTAATTGGTACGTTTAAAGCTCTTTACTTATTTAAAACCTCTCTTGCTAATACTCGGCGCGGAATTCCAGACGGATACGCGGAGAATATTACGGATCGGATGAAGGATGATCTAGAATGGGATATTTTTTTAGAAGGAATTTGGGAACTACAATACACGAATAAGTTTACACCACTTACTCCGGAGCTAAAGGCGATAATGTATTATCATACACTGGGCATACCCGACTTTGCCGTGAAATTATTCATGCATGTTCAATGCCGGGCAATTTTATATGAAGATAATGAAATTATTACTACTGAATTGATTGAAAAAGTAGCAAACAGAACCTTTCGACTTGTTCAGCCGATCTTCGAACTTATAAGGAGAGGTGTAGACATTGATCCTAGTGAATATGAGGATTTAAAGCCGGATTGGATCACCTTTAAAGAATATCTGAAGGATTCGCAGCATCGCATTACTATAGATGGGCACCTCTCAGAGGAACATAAGCTTATTATGCTGCAGCATAATAGAAAAGTATTAATTGAGCAGCTTGTTACATTTGCGATGAAAATGGGTTGTGCTGAAGAAATTGCATTGTGCTATGCCGAAAAGGTCGAACTCCATAACCGGGAAGCTGGCCATGATATGGAATTATTATATTTAGAGATAGCTAAACTTGTTTTTGAAGGTAAATCTGATAGCCCAAATTATAATACTTCAGAAGTTGTTGGAATTACACGGAAAAGGGGAAGGAATAAGTCCACAAAGCTTGATTTAGACGAATGTGATATTCGTTTTATTGTTTCACAAGGGAGAACAGATAAATTAAGTGTTGATGAGGCACTTCGGAAAGCAGGGTTAGTTGGGGAATATGACGAGTTCTTATAGAGAGTAGATAGGAGGTACTTATGGGAAATATAGTGGCTTTTCCTTCAACGTATCCTGACGAAGATTTTCGGAGCATTGTGCATCGATATTACCTTCGATCTCCATTGACTTTCACGATGAGTAATATTGAATTGTTTGGAGAAAAAGGTGCTAGGAAAAAAGCAAATATAATTCCACTTAACCTTTCTCGAATTACTGATGAATTTGGACTAACTATTGAGTTTGCGCAAAGAATAATCGAAAATCACACCTACCTTCCTTTCTTTAGATCATTTCTAACTGTTGATAAACAAATAAAACTATGGGAGGTTATGTATTCGAAAAATTATGAATTAAGTGATCGATTTATGCTTCAGAGATTGACCCAATCTCTACTCCATAATACCTCTCATTATTGTCCTATTTGCATATACGATGATTTCTCTAAATACGGGATTGTTTACTTGCATCGTACACACCAATTTTCCTTTCTTAAAATGTGCCATATACATGGTAGTGGTTTAATTGACGTGTGTCCTATTTGTAATACATCATTAACTGATGAAAAAGGAAGTCAAATGCTTATTGAGCCAAAATGTCCAAATGGACATGAAATACTAATAGACAATAATAATGGGGTACAAGATAGCTTAGAAAATAAACAGTTACTTTCAGATTTTAATACTTTATTTCAGCTAAAGAGTATCAATCTGGAAATTATATATATAAAATTAATTTCTTATCTTGGAGTCAAAGGCTACATTCACTTTCGGGGAGAACATATATATAAGAAAAAATTACTTACTGATGTGATAAAGTTTTATGATAATTCTTACCTATCTACAATCGGACTTGATTCGATTCATCTTTTAGGTTCAAGAAGTATAATGTGTTTTCTTCAGAAGGATAACCTTAAGGAGAGAATAATTTTATATTTGTTAGTTATAAGGTTCCTTGCAGGTAACTTAGAAGATTTTATATATATAGATCAAAATTATTCTTTACCTGTACCTTTTGGTAATGGACCATGGCTTTGTATCAATGCAATCTGTCCGAAATATAATCAAAGAGCTATCCCTAATGTTAAACGCACAGCTCATGCTTGGATCACTGGTCGATTTATCTGTCCTTATTGTGGAATGATCTATACTAGAGGGGGACTTCCGCACCCGGAAGATGAAAAGCAATATACGATAGAAACAATGGGAGCATTATTTATGAATCGTGCAATCCAACTTTTTGAAGAAGGCTTGATAATGGATAAAATTGCAGCGCAACTTTTAACGAATCGAAGGACTTTAAGGAAATATCTAAAACCGTATAGAAATTTAAAACGTGATAGGTCATATCAAGACAAGCTTGAACAAGCAGCGATTTTGAAAATGGGTTATCACGAAACTGCTGCAAGTACATCGCTTAAAATAGAGGAGTATCGGAATACGGTGAAGGATGCCATAGAGGTTTCAGGTCCTGCTGCTTCGCGTTTGCAAATTCGTAAGTACAGTACTCGCCGTTATGACTGGCTTATGAAGAATGATCGGGAATGGATAGATGGGATTTTGCCCCCAAAACAAGGTAACCAGAAGTTTAATTTAGACACGGTAGATGAGGAAATGTTCCAAATTATCAATAAAGCTATTAAGCAGGTAAAAGCATACCCATCAACAAATCAATTTACTAAAGAGTGTTTTTTACGTGCTATACCTAAAACACTGAAAATTCGATATTACCACTTTCGTAAATATTTGCATCGCACAACAGAGCTAATGGAATCCAATGTAGAAACAATAGATGAATGCGCAATTAGAATATTTCCATATATATTAGAGAAGTTTATGGGTTCGAGTTATAGGAGATTAACAAAAAAACGACTACAGCATCTTAGTCATGTTTATAAAAAATGTTCTCCGAAAGCATTAGAGTGGGCAGAAAATGAGGCACTTAAATACTACAAATAATTATTAGAGAGAATGGGGTTATCGATGATTTATTTTCCACCTCCACTACCTGACGAACTATTGTACAGTGTTTTAGCCCGTTATCATGCTAGGTCTGGTAATGAAAGCACAAAAAAAACGATGATGGATATATTTAATAAGCAAACTGTGTGTGCAGTAACAGATCTTCCGAGCCACCTCATGCAGTTATATTCGCTGATCCCTGGTAAAGCAATTTCAGTAGACAAATTGTTAGATAAGCTTACCTTGCTGCCTTATTTTAAACCATTTATCTCTATAGAGCGCTACAACTGGGTTTATGAAGAAATGCTTTATGGAGATGGGCAGTCAATAAATATGAAAATGGGATTCCCAGCAAGTGGTGTCTGCAAACCAGCATATCTGCGATACTGTCCAGCATGTATAGGATCTGATCGCGAAAAATATGGCATAGCGTATTGGCATCGAGTTCATCAATTGACTGGTGTCTCAGTTTGTCCATTACATAATGCCACCCTTAGCGACTCTTCTATTTTGTTCTCTCAGCGAAAGAATAAGCATGAGTTTGTTATGCTCGAGTCTGTCTTAAGAGATGAACAAAATTTGGTTTCCTTCCGTGGTGAAGATAAAGAATTTTTGATTGCTACACGCTCAGCGCAAATATTGAAGATGAATAGCCAGCCTTTAATTCAAGAAGGAATAAGAAATATATATTTGCGGAGATTAGCTCAACGGGGGATGCTCACAGCAAAGGGAAATATCAGATTTAAGGAATTACTTCCTGACTTCATTACTTTTTATGGTATGGCATATCTAGACAAACTTGGTTGCTCTATAGATGAAGATAGTCAATTTACTTGGTTACATAAAATGCTTCGAAAACCGCGTCATCTTACACATCCTCTAAGACATATTCTGCTGCAAATATTTTTAGAGATAGAAATGAAGGACATTATAGAAGGAGGGAGCACTACTATTCTATCTCCATTTGGAGATGGGCCATGGCCTTGTTTAAATAAGGCAGCTACTCATTTTCGAGAAAAGATAATCGCTGACGTTGTTGTATCGAGATGTTCTGATACCGGAAAGCCGGTGGGGACGTTTAGTTGCGGTTGCGGATTTGTTTATTCAAGGCGTGGACCAGATAGCGATAAAAATGATGAATTCCGCATTGGGCGTATTAAACAGTTTGGCTCTGTCTGGGTCAATAAGCTAGAGGAGCTGAATAATGGGACTCTTGGATTATGTGAGAAGGCTAGAAGACTTGGTGTTGATCCTAGAACAATAAAAAACCAAAATGAGAAACTAAAGCTGGGGCGTACAGTAGTCTACGACGAACTGAAGATACTTATTAAACCTGTAGAGCGGAAAGCGAAAGAACACACGAAAAGGAGAACAAACAAAAAATACATAAGGGTGGATTGGACATTACGTGATACAGAATTTGTACAAGAGATTGATCGGGTAGCTAATAAGATCAGAGAATCCAGTGATAGATCTTTATCAAGAAATGAGGTGGGAAGACTCCTTCATCGCTCAACAATGTTACGTACAAAGTTGGAGAAGTTGCCATGTACCTCAGAACGGTTACATAGTTTAACGAAGAAAAGAAATGAATAAGTATGGTGAATAATTAAATCAATACTTTGAGTAAAGGAAATCATTGAGGAGTTAGTAACATTATTTTGCAAATAATGCATATCTATCTGGTTAACAAATTCTACTTGATTTGGGGCAAAAGAGGACCAAAGCTTGCTTTAAATATTTTATTAAAGCTGGTTTATAACGATTTAGTGAAAAGGTAGTTGGGATATATAATGAGTTTCTTGAACTCGTTAACCATTTTGGCTATCGTTTCAAGATATAATTATAAAGAAACGTATTACTTCACAACTATAATGTCATTAATAATTTTAACCCATTGTCACTTCATAACTTTAATGTAGTTTATAAATTTAAAGAAACAAGAAAAAACCTTGATATACAAGGTTTTTTCACTTCACAACATTAATGTATCTGAACATTAGAAGAAAATAAAGTATTAGACTGAGATGCTTCATTAAGCGAACTGGCAGGATGGTTTGAATATCCAATATACGGTATTATAATAATTATATCGATAGTTGTACTTTTTATATGCATCGGATACATTCAGTTCCAAGGGATGGTTCGAAACAGTGAAACAAAATCAATAAGGTATAAGCCGCTGTAATGCGGCTTATACCTTATTTTGATGGAATTCACGATCAAGCTTCATTTTGCCCTTCGGGTACATCATAAGATAATCGATTTACGGTCGGATTAATAACTTTATCAAGGTGCTTTTCCATTACAAGAGGGAGGGATATTGTATCTGACTTCATACAAGCTAGTATTTAACTGCTGGCTACTCAGAAAATTGTAAGGTAATATCACCGTTATTTGTATAAGCAGATAATTTTTTTGAACCATTCTCTTTATTGGCAGGCAAATTGCTATCTCCTTTCTTTACCTTGCTTAAGATCGCGAAATCATCATATGACCCTAGAATTGAACCGCTAATATTTCCGTTTTTTGTTTCAAGGGTTATAGCCGTCCCTACATTCAATTTGTCCAGTTGGATATTTCCGTTACTTATGTTTACTTCCACTGTCCCCAAAAACGCGATTGTTGGTAATACAATACTTTCATTTGATGTTTTTAAAGTCAAATTTTTTAAAGTTGCATCAGGTATCCATACCTGAATAGTTCTGGTTACTTGTGAGCCTTTTCCTCCGATATAGTCGTTCCATTCCTTATTACTGTCACTTACCATTGACAGTTCTTTATCATCAGATAGATCAATCTTGTAAAAATCTTTTTCGCTTTCATAGTAAACAATATGAATTTGTTCATCTTTAGATTGTTGGATAGTTATTTTTTTGTCCTTTACATCAATTGTTAAGGTATCAATCTTTTGGGCAGGGATGATGTAATTTTTTTCCTCCATGGAAGTGGTGTGGGAGGAGCATCCTGCCAATGATATCAATAGTGTCACCAAAATGCCTATAGTAGTTAGTAATTTTTTTGCAGTACTTTTCATTGTAAAATGCTCCTTTGTTAAATCATTTTTATTTTTAATATAGCCAGTCCTACGAATACCAATCCTAAGCTGCTCTGCAAAAAATTGCGATATGCAATTAAGCATTAGAGTTGAACATAATGATCTTGAAAAAGTCTACCCAAATATGTTGTAAGAGTTGGATCGGATCATTTTTGTATTTCGTTGCGTTTATCAGTCGCATATGTTTTAATCATCATAAACTTTTGTGTTACAAAAAGGTCAAGAGGGTAGATATGAACAACTATTTTACAATTAAGCAAGCAGCTGAAATCGTAGAGATGACCAGTGAGACCTTGCGGCACTATGATCGGATTGGATTAGTCAAGCCATGCCATAAAGATGAATTGTCGGGATATCGATACTATTCCGAGCAGGAGCTCGTAAAGCTGCAAACCATTGAACTGCTCAAAGCAATGGATCTTACTTTAATGGATATTAAAGATATATTGCAGCAGAATGATCTCTCTAAAGTAATTGAATTTCTAAAACAGGCAGAAAAAAGAGCAGACGATAAAATTGCTCGTCTGCAGTATGCAAAATCGAAAATTAAACGTGCCTATCTACATTATGAAAATAAGTTCCACAACGGTTATAGTCAAAGTGAAAATTACTTTGTCAGACACATTGAGGAAAGGGTAATTATGCTTTCGGATAAAATGGAAAGCCCAACACTTAAGAATTTATGGGACTATCACAGACATTTCTATCAACAAATTGAGACTTCTCTGCATTCACAATTTCTGTTTGAAGATATGGCGGGAATGTTCACGACTGAAGGAATAACACGGTTATTTGCTGTTTGCTTGAAATATCCGTCTTTAGAGGGGTTAACTGTGCTACCAGAAGGGGACTATCTGTGTGCAAACTGTACCGAAGAGAATAAGAATGCTGTATTACAAAATTTACTTGAAAGGGCAAAGACGGAATACGATGTGTGTCCAGATTTTGTTCTTCATAACATTATTGTGACTGGAATATTGCAGTGGGATTATCAGATACAACTGTTCATTAAGAAACGCACATGTTAGATTAAATACAAAGGAAAAGGTTTAGGAAGAGAGAATCGTTTGATTAAAAGTCGCTAATTTAGCGGCTTTTTTTGATTAAGCAATCACGTTTCTTGCCCCAGGCTGAGGACAAGAACGTTATACTTCGCCGATTAGCTAAATATTTAACTATAGTTCAATGTTATCTATTTAGCTAACTAGCAGATTAACGCTATAAGCCTCTTAGGATTAGTATGCTTAAGTAAAAAAGTATTCTCAAGAATTCTCTGATGTGAATAAATACAAATTCCACTTCAGTTAATCTATTTTCTATACATATTTTTAATAGTATATTGAGGTAAATAAAGTGATTATTCACTTTGATAAATCCGAAATTGCTTTGTCGGTATTATTTTATGACTTCGTAAGGATTGCAAAACCATCGAAATATGGGAGTTTAAAACAGATGCTGTGTCGTAGTTAGTTTTATGAAAGGAAGATATAGGGGTGAATATTTATTACACTTCAAGCAAAGAGGATGTCACTAAGGATGCACTCCAAGAGTTATTTCTTTCGGTAGAATGGGAGTCTGGCAAGTATCCAAACGAGCTTTTACAAGCAATCGGAGAGTCTCATTCAGTTGTTACCGCTTGGGAAGGAGGAAAGCTTGTCGGTTTAATAAATGCTTTGTCAGATGGTGTTTTAACGGTATATTTTCATTATATGCTTATTAATCCGAGTTATCAGAGTATAGGTATAGGTAAGGAAATGATGAATATAATGCTTGATAGATATAAAGGGTGTAAAACAAAAGTATTAATTTCTTATCCGCATGCAGTGGATTTCTATAATAAGGTTGGCTTTAATACAGAGGATGGAGCTACACCAATGTTTATCTCAGAGTTGATATGATTAAACTAACGGGTCACGATAATTGAACAACAACAGCGGTAGTCAAATACTTATTTTTTATGAATTTGACGATTTCAGCCACGTAGGTAAAAGATTCCTCCATGCGTCCGATTATCACTCGCTTGATACCGTTCGTATTCCCTCTGATATCTATGGTGCGAAATTTGAGTTATCACTCAAGCCTTGTTCAAGCTGCTGTGTGTCAGTTTCAATGTCCGGCTGCGGCGGTCGTAATGCATCTCTATCCCCAGTGATCTGCTTAGCGGGCCTAACGGAACCATCAATTTCCCATTCCTCAAATGCGGCTGAGTCCCGATAAGAGGCACCTTTCTGGAATTCACAGTCAACTCCATCAGCGGCTCAGTATGCTTCAGCTGTTCTATGGATAAAGCCGCGGTGAGGGTTTCGTCCCCTTCGTTAATCCGCGGTGCGTTCAGATTCGTTCTGGAGCTTAAGCCCTCCCGGGTATTGAATTTCAATTTGATTCCGAGTGAATCGCTTGCATCCAGCAGCTTTTCATTATAGGAACCGTAGGGAAAAGCAATAGCTGAATCCGTATTGCCTAGCTCTTCCTTTAGCCTGCGTTCCGCCAGAGCCAGGTCCCCGGTTACCCTTCTGTAGTATTCTTCATTTAGCTCATTGCGGTTCTCATCATCAATGTACAGCAAGGCACTCGCCGACGGACGGGTACCTCCTTCTGCATCGACAATGCCATAATAATGCAGATTGTACGTATGATTATAGAAGCCCATTCCGGCACGTTTCATCTCCCTCATCTGCTCCCAGGTCAGTTTTGGTACCTTCCGCCCATCCGGGTTATCAACATCAGAAACAATGATGAAGTTAATTGCGGTGTAGCCGTGCTTTTGCAGAATAGGAAACGCCAGTTTATAAAAGCTCTCATAACCATCATCAAAAGTCAGCAGAACTGCATTATCGGGAACCGGAGCATTCTCCAGCATAAACCGCCGGTATTGCTCCATCGTAATGACCTGAAAGCCCTCCTGCTTCAGCAGCCGCATTTGTTCATCAAACTGTTCTGCGGATAATACACCGGGATAAAGCGATAACGATTCTTCTGTGAGATGATGGTACATGAGTACCGCCACCTGATCTTTGTAGTAAATGCCCTCGGGAAGTGGAGTCTGCTTCTCCCAGCCGATACGGGCATTAAGAACCTGCTCAGCTACGTCTTTAGCAAGCATAAATTCATGATCCGGATACAGAACATAGGCATCTGTTGTGATCTTGTGTCCGTCAACACTGGTGATTTCCAGCTTAGACATAGTTTTATACGTAAGAAGTGAAGACAAGCAGACCATTAGCGATAAAATAACGAGGATATAATATTTTTTTAGTTTCAGTTTGTTTAGTTTCAATGTTCAAGTCTCCCTACATCCTGATTGCATTAATATATATATAACGCTTCAGACACCAAAAAATGTGACAGGGATTCTTGAACAGTTTTTCAGCCGATCAGAGCTGCCCTTTTTTATAGAAGTAAAGGGCAGGATAACTAAGTGATTTCGCGAATACTCAACAGATGGAATTATCACAAAGTTCCCGAATAAGACGTATAAGAAATCGGCGAGAAACTATAAGGAGCAGAAAACATGAAATGCCCTCACTGTAACAACGAATTAAGTGAACTTCCTTTATGTTACGGAAGTGAAGCACCATATTATTTTTACACTGTACCAGAAGAGAAAAGAACAGAATTAATTAGAGATTTTTGTGTAATTGATGAACAGCATTTCTTTATTAGAGGCCATATTGAAATACCAATAATTGATAGCAAAGAGAAATTTATATGGAGTGTGTGGGTTTCTCTTAGTGAAGAAAACTTTCTGAAATCTAATGAATTATTGCACGTAGAAGGAAGGGAGACGGAAGAACCTTATTTTGGTTGGTTATCGACTGAACTTTCCATATATCCAATAACTACATTATCGTTAAAGACAATGGTGCATACACAAAAGGTTGGTGCTGTTCCGTTAATAGAATTAGAACAAACGAATCATCCACTTGCAGTTGAACAAAGAGAAGGAATTACAATGGAGAGAGTGAAAGAAATTGCTCATTTAATAAATCATAGTCAGTAAGAGAAGAATTTGAAAGTATAGTTGAAGAAGCTGCCGACAGCTTATTAAATCATATCTACGCCAGCAGACAACCCTGCAAGGCTAAACTCGGTGCGTAATGTCGTTTAAGCTAACAGGAGACTTTTGTTCAATGTAACAGAGACAGTCTAATATTTTATTTTCTGCTGACAATGCCGATGATGTGAATAATCATCGGGACTTTTTTATCCAAAAGGCAAACTTTCGGAGGGTATATTCTTGAGGTAGGCTAAGCTAACTGAAGTTTTCTTTCATAAGTTGTCGCCCGTGAAACACTCAACGTCACCCCGTACTCCTATAAGGGAGTTAACGGGTGTCGTTTTTTCATGCCCAATTTTACAGATGTACTATCAACAAGACGTGTCCTAAATCATTACACCTATAAAGATCACGGGTTAAATTGCAATCAATTTCAACTGATGGAAAGTTAGCTTTACATACACATTCCAATGTGTTATTCTTACGGAAAGTTAACTTTCCATAATTGCTTCAGGAGGTAAGATATTGAAAAACAGGCTTGAAGAGATTAGAAAAGAAAAAGGTATTAAACAAGAAGAACTAGCGGATAAATTGGAAGTATCAAGGCAAACGATTGGTTCACTTGAAAATGGCCGGTATAACCCATCCATCATTCTTGCATTTAAGATTGCGCGATTTTTTGAAATGAGTATTGAAGATATTTTCATTTACGAGGAGGAGCTGGGTAATGAAAACGGCAAGTAAATGGGTGCTCTAACAATTGCAGGTGCTATTATGGTTTATATGGGTGGATTCATTTTAACTGACGAGAAGCTAAAAGGAATTTCCGGTTTGCTCATTGGTGTGGGTTCAGTCCTTGCAGTGCTTGGAGTAGGAAATATGGTGTATTCGTTATGGCTAAATAAGCCCCAGAACAAAGTGAAAAATGATGAGAAAGTTAGAATGAGTAAAATTGAGGCTAATGATGAACGTAAAATAAGAATAAGAGAAAAAGCGGGTTGGAAAACTAATATTGTTAACTTTTACATCCTAATGGCTCTAACTGTTGTATTTAGTTTAATGGGAGTAGATCAAACTGTAGTCACTGTGTTATGTGGTGTTTTTGTTTTTCAAATCTCCTTAGGAATCTTCCTGTTTAATTATTATGCTAAGAGAATGTAATTGGAATGACGTAACATCAATTAGAATATTCGAAAATATTTTGTTAGGAGAGAATGACATGGAAGTATTTGCAGAATATTTAGCGCAGATTGATAACCCGCAACATCGGGAAAGAATGGAAGAGGTTTTAGCTTGGGTAGCTGGAAAATTTACTGATTTAAAGCCAAAAGTCGCGTGGAATCAGCCTATGTTTACCGATCACGATACTTTTATTATTGGTTTTAGTGTATCCAAACATCATTTGGCGGTTGCCCCTGAAATTGCAGGAATTAATCGTTTTTCTGATGAAATTGTGCAGGCAGGTTATGATCACACCAAGCAGTTGTTACGCATCCGGTGGGAAAGTCCAGTTGATTTCTCATTACTTGAAAAAATGATCGAGTTTAATATTTTGGATAAGGCAGACTGTTCAACTTTTTGGAGGAAATAAAACATATTATTTAGCGTTCAATTCATTTTAAGCAAATTTATAAGTGGAAGCACCAGAGGACAAGTCACTTTTAATATGTGATTTGTCTTTTTTATTAGAATTCTCAGCACAAATATTCAATATTTTGGAAGGTGGATGGAATGTTGGAAGCGAATTTATACACGTTAGTTCAACCTGATGAATGCTGAAAAATGGAAGTGAGACAAATGGCTACTGTAGGCGAGAGCCAATTCAGATTGGGGGATGAAAATGCCACTAAACGATGATCAACTATTAGAGCTATTAAGAGGTCAGGGTGTTCCTGAGATTCTTGAGATTATAAGAGCAAAACAAGAAATACGCAATCGAGCAGCACTCAATAAAATAGAAGTGTATACGAAAGACAATAAGGTTTTGTCGTTATTAGAGAAAATCACAAAGTCAGATCATATTCCATATGAAAATATGATTTATAATCATTACTCTACCAAGGATGTATCTATTCCGAGAGTCTTTTTTAATAAATATGATACAGCTGGACAAGTGGGTATATTGTTGATGGAAGATCTGACCCCGACACATACCAATTTAGCTGACTGGGAAGTGCCTATTGATTCTAATAAATTAGCAAACATTATTGATGTGATCACACAGTTTCATTCTGCTTCTTGGGAGACAAGCGAGTTAGCTCATCCCGAGCATTTGAAAAGTATAGAGCATTATTTAAAGCATATTTCGTATTTGGAGAGAGATTATCTGGCTTTTAGAAAGCACCAGACATATAACCTTGGGGAAGAACAGTTTAGTATTTACGAGAAGAGTTTACTTAGCTTGCGTGAAAATGCCCAGAAACATATTAGTCGTATCTCCAGATATCAAAATACAACATGCATCCATGGTGATCTAAATGTTGGCAATTTATTATATCCGATGTTCAGCAGTTCAAGGCCGTGCATCATTGATCTTGAAGCAGTGAAGGTTGGGCTTTGTACGGAGGATCTCGTTATGTTATTTATCCACGATTTGTTTCATGGCAGTGCCGAGACTACACGTATTTTTGATCTGTATTTTCATTCAATTAACAATAAAATCAGGAGCGCATATACGTACACACAATTTGTGGAGGACGTTAGATTATCGATTATGGAAGGAATCTTTTTTCCAATAAAGTTATTTGTTCATGAAGGAATTAAGGATGAGGAGCTTATATGGAAGTCGATAAATGCTTATAAGAATCTCGTCTGAAAGGAAGTGGCCCTCGTTGTTTTTTCTTCAGATGTCTGGATACCCCGGATCAGGGAAGTCTTCATTAGCCAGAGTAATAGCGCAGCATACTTCTGCTGTTATTCTTGATCACGACATTGTAAAGTCTTCTCTTATGGAATCACTTGGAGCAAACTTTGGGTTCAAGGAAGTTGGGAAAATTTCGTATGATATTGAATGGGCCTTGATAGATTTTCACTTATCTCAAGGTCATAATGTTATACTCGATAGCCCTTGTTTATACTCTGAGATGATAGAGAGAGGATTGAATCTGACCCAGAAATATAATGCGGAATATAAATATGTAGAATGTTTATTAAATGACTATGACGAGCTCAATAATAGACTGCGAAATAGAAAAAGAATGATTAGCCAGATTGAAAGAGTGCCTTCTGAAGAGACATTGCTTAAAACTATTGAAAATGCTAAAAAGCCATCTAATGTCAGAATACATATTGTTAATACAAAGGAACCGATTGAATCCTATATTAAAAGTGTCATTGAATACTTAAATACTTAGCCTGAATTTTGAGGAGGGGAACAGATGGATTTTGAGAAAGCAGCCCATTTCATTTGGACACATGGCAGATTACTAGAAAGAAGGGTTTTTGAATATATTTTCCACGGTGGATCAATGAGCAATGTTGTGACTTCACTAACAGCCTACCGGAACGAAGATGGTGGGTTTGGAAATGCAATAGAGCCGGATTTGCGGGCACCCGGTAGTCAGCCACTTTTCATGGAATTTGCACTACGTTTTTTATATGACTGTAACATAAAAGATGAAGAACTTTCTCAAAAAGCATGTGATTATATTTCAAAGCATGCTGACTTAAAAAAAGGGATTCCAACAATATTTCCTTCATCAGCAAACTATCCAAGAGCAGAACATTGGAATAACCCTCTTTCTACAGAGCCATCATTTAGCAGACTTACTGGTCTTGTCGGGCTTCTTAAATGGCAAGGGATAGAACATTCCTGGCTTGATAAAGCGACAGAAATTTGTTTGGAAGATATTCGCGCACAAGCCTATGATGATGCGCATACAATTTTGACTGCATTTTATTTATTGGAAAGCTTACCTCAATCGGATTTTATCAAAGGATTATTTCAAAAATTATCTAAGGAGCTTATTACTGCCAACTTTTTTTGCTTGGATGCGGCATCCCACAGTTATGGACTCTCTCCTCTAGAATTTTCGCCATCACCAACTTCTTACTGTAGCAGCATATTTTCTGATGAAACCATTCTTGATCATTTAAAAGTATTAGAATACCAACAGGAGGATGATGGAGGATGGCAGATAAAATGGGAGCCTCCCGGTGAAACAGCGAGGTTGGAATGGAGAGCCTATAAGACGCTAAAGAGTTTGATGATACTAAATTCATACAATAAGATTAATCTATAAATTGATCGCGGAGATAATAAACACTCCAAGGAGAGGAACCTATGAACAAATTAAGGGTGATTATAATTCCGTTATTCTTAATCTTTTTATTGGGATGTAGTGATGAGCAAATTAGCGATAATTCAAAAAAAGAATATAGCCAAGCTGAACAATTTATTACCGATATGGGCTATTTGATCATTAGTAATGAAGGAATTGTTTCTGAATATTTATTAGATAAAAAGCTGCTGACGGACATGCCATACATGCAATACTGGAGTGTTCAAAGTGTTGATCCAGTCGATTATATAGGCAAGGAAATAACTACAAGTAAGTTCATCGTTAAAAATCACCCCTTAGATAATGAGAAGGATAATACAAAAAAACAAACCCTGATTTTTCTGCTAGAAGCAGACGATCAAGTGATAGGAGGCTATAGTTTTCCTGATTTCGCTGAATTACATATGGGCTGGGTTTACACCATTGATGGAAAAACACTCGAAGAATTGACCGGAGAAGCATTCCCAAAATGGTCAAAGGAGTGGAATTAAAAGTACAAATAAAAATAATAATTTCATCTAGCCAAATTTTACGGAGCCCGAGCTCTTTAGTGAATAGGGGAAGATCGTCTACGCCCCAAAAGCCTGCCGGTATTTCACAGGAGACATGCCTTCAAACCTTCTGAACACTTTAATAAAATAGCTGGATTGGGCAAAACCGGACTGAGTAGCAACCTGAGCAATGGAGAGTCCTGTGGAAACCAGTAAAAGCTTGGCTTTAGCCAGCCGACAATCGGTTAAATAACGGTTTGGAGTTTTACCCATAACCACCCGGAACAGCCTTAGAAAATGATAGCTGCTGTAACCGGTCAATCTTGCCATCGATTCAAGAGACCAAGGGCTGGCACATTCGACATGAATGATATCTGCAGCACTGCGGATGGACTGCCTAACCTCGTGCGGTACTGAGCCGTGAAGTGGCTCGGAGTTCTGCAGCAATTTTACTAGAAGCTCATACAGCAGAGCAGATAGTCTTGGCTCGCTACGGGTCACGTAGGAAGCACTCAGTAGGTACATTTCCTCGAATAGCTCGTCCAGCTTAGCATCCAAATCAAAAGTGAACAGGTATGCACGAGACTGGTCCACTTCTTCTAATAAGGGAAGGACAATTTCAGTGTTAAAATGAACCCAGCGGACATCCCAAGGCTCGCCTGGGTCAGAGCCGTATTGCTGATAAGCCCCTTTAGGGTACAGAAAACCTCGTCCTCTACTCATCGGAATACGTTCGCCCTCATGGAATACATAACCCTCCCCACCAAAGATCAAATGCAGGTTATAGCTCCCCAGAAACCCTTCGCTTCTTCTCTCTGTATGTTTTGGAAAGTGAGTGTAATGTCCCAAAAATTCAGGATAACAGACATATTTTGAAAAAGCCGGGGTCGGCAAATACCATTGTTTCTTCATGTTTGGCAGCACCCATTTCTGTAGCGCAACAGAGCGCAAGTTGGATTAAGGCAATAAACGCAAGATTGTTATATGATAGCAATATTTTGTTATATAAGACCTCTTATCATTGATACTACAATAGAATTATAAAATATTGAAAGCATATTTTTAATACTTTGGAGGTAATGATGAAGAAACCTGTCGCAACTGAAAAATTCGAGCTTGGCGTCTGTTATTATCCGGAGCACTGGCCAGAAAACATGTGGGAGGACGATTATCGCCGGATGCGTGAACTCGGCTTTACGATCATTCGGATGGGGGAGTTTGCTTGGTCTATTTTTGAACCGGCAGAAGGGGAGTTTCAGTTCGGGCTCTTTGATCGGGCGATTGATCTAGCACATAAATATGGTCTTCAGGTTGTACTTGGTACTCCGACGGCGACGCCTCCAGCTTGGTTGACTGATAAATATCCCGAAGTTTTAAATGTAACCTACGAAGGTGTTACACTTCAGCATGGCATGCGCCGTCATTATAATTACAGCAGTCCTAAATACCGGGAACTGTGTGCACGTATTGCAGAACAAATGGCTGAACATTACGGCAATCATCCGGGTGTAGTTGGCTGGCAAATTGATAATGAACTCAACTGTGAGATCAGTGAATTTTATTCGGAGAGTGACCATAAGGCTTTCCGGGAATGGCTACAGCAGAAATATGTTACGCTTGAGCATTTGAACGAGGCATGGGGAGCTGTTTTTTGGAATCAAAGCTATAGTGACTGGTCTCAGGTCTATCTTCCACGTCCGACTCCAGTACCGAAGCAACCCAATCCTCATCAGGCATTGGATGAAAAACGGTTTATTTCGGACAATACAATTTCTTTTGCCAAAAACCAAGCGGATATCATCCGTAAACTTTCCCCTAAGCAGTGGGTAACCACGAACGGTCTGTTCGGGCATCTCGATAGCCATGAAATGACGGATGAACTGCTGGATTTCTTCAGCTATGATTCCTATCCTCAGTTCTCTACTATTTTTTATGACCCGAATGAGCAGAATCCGCTGAATGATAGAGGCTGGGGACTGTCGTTATCTGTTGTTCGTTCGATATCCCCGAATTTCTGCATTATGGAGCAGCAGTCGGGCCCGGGTGGCTGGGTGAACCGGATGGATATGCCTTCTCCAAAGCCTGGGCAGATGCGGTTATGGACTTATCAGTCGATCGCTCATGGAGCAGATATGGTGTTATATTTCCGCTGGCGGACAGCTACGATGGGCAATGAAATTTATTGGCATGGAATCAATGACTATCATAATCAACCTAACCGGAGAGTGCGGGAAGCGGGGCAGATCGGTCAGGAGCTGGCAGCAGCAGGTCAAGCGTTTGTCGGTACTCGTAATCAGGCTAACATTGCTATTGTTCGTGATTATGACAATGAGTGGGATGGAGAATACGATGTTTGGCATGGCCCGTTTATGTGGAAGAGCAATAAGGAGTGGTACAAGGCGCTTCAACGGAAGCATATCCCGAATGACGTACTCTATTTACGCAAAAAAACAACGCTGGAGGAGCTTGCAAGGTACGACGTGCTTATCTATCCTCACCCAGCGATTATGACAGATGAGACAGCAGCACTGCTGGATGAATATGTTCAACAAGGCGGCAAACTGATCTTCGGCTGTAGAACTGGCTATAAGGATGAGCGCGGTCAATGTTATATGCGTCCTTTCCCAGGTGCTGCTAAGGATCTATGCGGGATCACAGTTGAAGAATTCACAATGGTTAAGGGCAGTCGTCAGCCAACAACAATTAGCTGGTCGGGCGCGACCGAAGTCGTTACAGGAGCAGATGACTTTAATGATATTCTCAAAATAGAGGAAGCTTCGGTTGAAGTGATGGCGGTTTACGCCTCTGATTATTATGCAGGAAAACCGGCGGTAACTAGAAATCGTCGCGGCAAGGGTGAGGTTTGGTATTACGGAGCCGTATTTAATGAACAGGCAGCGGCTGAGATCATAAATTTAATGGATCTACAATCGCCAGCAGATTGGCTGGAGCTCCCAGAAGAGGTAGAGCTGCAAGTTCGTACCGGAGCTTCTTCCAGTTATGCTTTTTTGCTTAATTATAGTGAGGCTCCTGTCACGATCCATCTTCATGAGACCAAAACAGATTTACTGAGCGGCACAACATTCTCGGGCGAGGTGCTTCTGGAAGGATTTGGGGTACTGGTGCTATACTAACGTACACGTTGATCTCACATTTGAGTAGATTTGGATAATTCTCTCTTTTCGGTTATACTTGAAAGTAGCAATTATATAGTTACGGGAGCTTGGTGGGACCAGGCTGAGAGGATAGTTATAACTATCGACCGTCAAACCTGATCTGGATAATGCCAGCGGAGGAAATGGAGCTCTATTTCTATTTGTCTACTCTAAGGCCGCATCTTATACAGATGTGGCCTTTTCTATGTGTGGGGGAGTAGACCGTCTCCGCTTGATCAAATCACCTTATAGGAGGAATTGAGATGACAAGCGAATTGAACAACGATCCAATCAATTTATCAGCTTTTCCAGCAAGTCAAAAAGTGTATGTAAAGGGTTCACGGCCTGATATTCAGGTGCCTATGCGGAAGATCTTACTTAGTCCAACTGCGGGCATAGACGGCGAAGAGGAGAATGCCCCAATTCATGTCTATGACACAAGCGGGGCTTACACGGATGCTAATATTCATACTGATATTCGTCAGGGGTTAGAGCCCAATCGTCAAAGCTGGATTGAGGAACGAGGGGATGCGGAAGCGTACGAAGGAAGAACCGTGAAGCCTGAAGATAACGGGAATGCAACGGGAAAAGCTGTGGCGGAAGTGTTTCCAGCGCTCCATAGAAAAACTTTGCGAGCGAAAAAGGGGCGTAATGTCTCTCAAATGCATTATGCACGCAAAGGAATTATTACTTCCGAAATGGAATACGTTGCGATTCGTGAGAATGTGGCACCGGAATTTGTAAGAGATGAAGTGGCCCGCGGCCGCGCCATCATTCCAGCGAATATCAATCATCCAGAGAGTGAACCGATGATTATTGGACGAAATTTTTTAGTGAAGATCAATGCCAATATAGGAAATTCCGCAGTATCCTCCTCCATAGAGGAAGAGGTAGAGAAGATGAGATGGGCCACCCGCTGGGGTGCAGATAATATAATGGATCTTTCCACAGGTAAAAACATCCACACTACACGCGAGTGGATCATCCGCAATTCTCCTGTTCCTATTGGAACGGTGCCTATCTATCAAGCGTTGGAAAAAGTGAATGGAAAAGCGGAAGATTTAACGTGGGAAGTGTACCGTGATACGCTCATTGAGCAAGCGGAGCAAGGGGTTGATTATTTTACCATTCATGCGGGGGTTCTGCTTCGTTATATCCCGTTGACTGCACAACGTATGACAGGTATTGTTTCAAGAGGTGGCTCCATCATGGCGGCATGGTGTCTTGCGCATCATCAAGAGAACTTTTTATATACACATTTTGAAGAGATATGTGAAATCATGAAGCTATACGATGTTTCTTTTTCCCTAGGCGATGGATTACGTCCGGGTTCGATTGCTGATGCGAATGATGAAGCACAATTTGCCGAGTTAGAGACGTTAGGTGAATTAACAGCTATAGCTTGGAGTCATGATGTACAGGTGATGGTAGAGGGTCCAGGACATGTACCGATGCACTTGATTAAAGAGAATATGGATAAGCAACTTGAAACTTGCAACGAAGCCCCTTTTTATACATTAGGTCCACTGACTACAGATATCGCGCCTGGTTATGATCATATTACTTCTGCTATAGGTGCAGCGATGATTGGTTGGTTCGGTACAGCAATGTTATGTTACGTAACTCCGAAGGAGCATCTTGGCCTGCCTAATAAGGAAGATGTACGTGTAGGGGTCATTACTTATAAAATAGCGGCTCATGCCGCAGATTTGGCGAAAGGGCATAAAGGAGCACAAGACCGGGATAATGCTCTTTCAAAAGCCCGTTTTGAATTTCGTTGGCGTGATCAATTTCATTTATCGATAGATCCTGAGCGAGCGCTAGAATATCATGATGAGACATTGCCTGCGGAAGGCGCTAAAACAGCTCATTTCTGTTCCATGTGCGGGCCGAAATTTTGCAGTATGAAGATCTCTCATAATATCCGTAATTCGACGAGAATTGAATCAGGAATGCAAGAGAAGACAGAAGAGTTTCTCCAAGGCGGGAGCCTCATTTATAGATAACTTTTTCTGCTAAAAAGAAATATCTAAAAGAAGTCGTCATTGGCGGCTTCTTCTTTTATACTTTGAATAGATAGGAGTTGATGAAATGGAAGCGATTCGTTCAGAGGAAGCCATTTTAGAGGATTTAAGTAATAGTTTCTATCATTTTTTTGGATTGAAAGTCCTTCATGCTACCCCAATAAAACGTGGCTGGTTAAATCTTAAATGGAAAATCACAACGGATTCAGGGCAATTTCTACTTAAACAATACAACAAAAAAAGATATAAATTGTATAACCCAGAAGAGCTGAACTTTGCTTTTTCTCAACAGAAAAGATTGTATCTACAGGGGCTCCCCTGTCCCGGATTGTTGGCTTATAACCATAAAGTTTTACTGGAATCAGATCAGGGAGAAACGTTTATGGCTATGGAATATTGTGAAGGGCGTGTCATAGAGCCGGGTAAAATTAATATCCATCAAATGTTTGATTTGGGTCGTGCCACAGGTAAAATGCATCGTTTATTAAATGATGGGACCCTTAGTTTGAAAAGAAACCCACAATTTATTCCCCAAAGCCCTGAGGAACGTTTAGAACATTGGAATGTACTCCTACAACAATCAAAGGAAATGGGCAAAACCTCACTTATCACTGACCTAGAGATACAACTAAGAGCGACTGAAGAAATAGATCCGGAAATATTCGAAGGACTTGAAGCTGGATGGGCACATCGTGATTTATGGGTTGATAATCTTTTATTTCAAGATAGCCAATTGTCTGCAATTCTAGATTTTGATCGGTTCAAATATGATTATCCGCAGCTTGATGTTGCACGAGCAGTGATGTCATGTGCTCTAGATGAAGATTTAGATGGAGCACTAGCCTCAGCATTTATTGACGGATATCGTGAGGAACGAACGGTGGAGCAGGGGGATTTAACAAAATCATTGCAGTTATTGTGGTATATGGAAAGCCCATGGTGGATTAATGCCGAGATGGACAAACATAGTGTACCTCCAAAACGTTTTGCAAAAGAAATGAATTGGCTTGCTAAGAATCTGAACAACTTACCTGCTATCATAGGGAACTTATAGTGAAAACGATTGAATTATAGCCTAAAAGATGCATTGACCAGCAAAAGGTTTGGCGCCTATAATCTTAACAAGGAAAATCCATCAGATATTGAACTGTTTGTAAACGCATACAATGAGTTTTTTCCTTATTTTTTATTGAAGGAGGAGATCAAACCTATCAAGTATTTCTTTTTTTCTCATTTTTGCAAACGTTTGCACAACACGATAAGCATAAAAATCGTAGCTGCACTAAAAATTATGAGGAGGTTATTTACTTGGTATCCAAACAATCCAGGCGTTATATTTCGTGGTTAATTATTTTTTCGCTCATTTTTAGTTTATTTGGTTTATCGGGTGGCGCATCGGCCAGTAATACGGATCATACAGTCACCTATAGCAATCCTACAGCGACAGCTGTGACCTTACATTGGACTACGAATAACTGGGCTAATACTATGGACACGGTGATGACCAAAAATGGAATCACGTTCACCGCCAACCTCAATGTTCAGGAAGGCGCCACCCTAATTTACTGTTATCACATCACGGCTCCAACGGATAGTTGGGACAATAACGGCGGGAAGAACTGGACGGTTGTTATTCCGGTTGCCGGGAAATACGAAGCAGAGAGTGCATCCCTGTCTGGTGGTGCAAAAGTAAATACGAATCACACCGGATATTCGGGCACTGGTTTTGTTGATGGATATACAACTACAGGAGCAGCCACCACTTTTAACGTCCAGTCTTCCGCAGCAGGGTCCTATAATGCCACGCTTCACTATGCTAATGCATCCGGCAGTGCCAAAAAGGTGTCCATTTATGTCAATGGAATAAAGGTTACACAGACAACTTTATCGAACCTGGCCAACTGGGATACATGGGCAGACCAAACAGAAACGCTCTCCTTACAGGCAGGAAATAACACGCTTGCTTATAAATATGACTCGGATGATAGCGGGAATATTAATATCGATTATGTGACCCTTTCGGCCGGAGCTACACCAACACCTACGTTAACTCCTACACCAACGCCAACAGTTACCCCAACACCTACCATAACACCCACACCAACGCCAACACCTACGGTAACTCCTACACCAACGCCAACAGTAAATCCTACACCAACAGTAACGCCAACACCTACCGTAACACCCACACCAACGCCAACAGTGACGCCAACACCTACACCAACTTCAGCGGGGCTAACCGTTCACTTTAAGAAACCAGCAAGCTGGAATGCAGCGATTCGCATCCATTATTGGAATCTGAATCCGGCAACCGTTCCGACTAGTGGAGCGTGGCCGGGAATACTGATGAAATCGGACGGAAACGATTGGTATAGCTATACTGTTCCAAATGCTACAGGTGCAAGCCTGATCTTTAATGACGGCAATGGCAAACAGACGGCTGACTTATCTCGCAGCGTAAAAGAGGGCTGGTATAACTCAGATAACGTATGGTATGACGCCAATCCAGACGTTCCCAAGGTTCCGGTGATATCCGTCTCTCCTGCGCCCAAAACCTATGATTCTGCCCAAACGGTGACACTATCCAGTACAAATAGCGGCGATAAAATTTATTATACGACCAATGGCTCGACACCTACGACAACCTCAACGTTGTATACGACTCCAATCCAAGTCCCTTCATCTTTGACTATCAAAGCATTCGGCGTTAACTCTATAGGGCAAGCAGGTAATGTAGGCTCTTTTGCTTATGTGATTGATCTGAATGCCGATCTGCAAGCTCCGATTATCACAGCGAATCTGCCTGTTGGGAATTCAAGTTCAGCAGTTTCCGTATCTTTTAATATAAAAGACAACAAGGCGGCAACGACCACAGCATATTACACAGATAATGGTACGGAACCAACAACGAGTTCAAAAGTCTATATTTCAGGCAATGCACTGACTACTCTTGCGGGACCGTCTATCTTGATTAACAAGACGACAACCTTAAAATTCCTTGTGATCGATGGTGCCGGAAATGAAACTAAACAGAGCTTTGTTTATAACATTGGTAATAAGGGCGATTTTCGTGAAGATACGATTTATTTTGTAATTACTTCCCGGTTCTATGATGGCGATCAGAGTAACAACGAGCATGCATGGGAGGATGCCAAGGCAGGAAATCCGGACTCAGATCCAGCTTGGAGAGGGGATTTTAAAGGACTGATTCAAAAGCTCGATTACATTAAAGCCCTAGGCTTTAGTGCCATCTGGATTACACCTGTGGTGCAGAATGCCAGCGGTTATGATTATCATGGGTACCATGCAATAAATTTTGCGAAAGTAGATCCAAGATATGAATCCGCTGGGGCATCTTATCAGGATTTGATCAATGCAGCGCACGCGAGAGGGATAAAGGTTATTCAAGATATTGTCGTCAATCATACCGGTAATTTTGGAGAAGAAAATCTGTTCCCGATGTTTAAAAAAGATCCGACGGCGGCGGACACCGTGAGTAACATGCTCAAAATTACGGATAAACTGCCAGCTAACTATGATTCCATGACCCCTGATCAGCAATATCAGGCAAGACTCGCCTTAATGAAGACTGCGGAGACTAACAATAACATTTACCATACGGAAAAAAGTCTTTCTTGGGAGTCTTACACCGTCCAGACAGGACAGATTGCGGGAGACTGTGTAGACTTAAACACAGAAAATCCTCTAGTGAATCAGTATCTGATCGACAGCTATAATCAATATATTGATATGGGTGTGGATGCTTTTCGGGTCGATACTGTAAAGCATGTAAGCCGGTATATTTTCAACAAATATTTTGTGCCGGCATGGAAAACAAGAGGAGGCTCAGACTTCTTTGTCTTTGGGGAAGTGGCTACTCGGTACAGAGATGTCTGGAACAGTGGAATTCCGGCGATATCAACACCATTTTATACTTGGAAAAGCTCAAAATCCTATCCAGGTGATGGTCAAAATGATTACGCTTCCAACAAGCTATCGGTGGAGCAAGAGTGGGCAGATAACTCTACTACAGCAGGACAGCCTACCTCGAACAATGCATTTTTAACAGGAAATACTTATCATACGCCTGACTATTCGATGAAATCGGGTATGGATGTCATTGATTTTCCAATGCACTGGGCCTTCAAGACTGCTCAGGAAGCATTTAGTATGAGAAGCGGTGATCAATTCTATAATGATGCTACTTGGAATGTAACTTATATTGACTCTCATGACTATGCACCTGACCAGGCACCAGAAAATCAAAGATTTGCCGGCACACAGGACACTTGGGCTGAGAATCTCGCTCTGATGTTCACCTTCCGAGGAATACCTGCGATCTATTATGGTTCTGAAATTGAGTTCAAAAAAGGATCAGTCATAGATGTAGGTCCAAATGCGCCGTTAAGTACAACAGGCCGTGCTTACTTTGGCGATCATATTGAGGGTAGTGTTACTGTTCAAGATTACGGTAAATATACCAATGCTACTGGCACACTTGCAGACTCGTTAAATTATCCTCTGGCGAAACATATCAGACAACTTAATTTAATCAGAAGAGCTGTTCCTGCTTTGCAAAAAGGCCAATATTCTACAGAAAATGTATCAGGTGATTTGGCATTTAAAAGAAGATACACTGATAGTACCAAAGGAATCGATAGCTTTGCTTTGGTTACGATCTCAGGAAATGCAACATTCACTGGAATTCCTAACGGAACTTATGTGGATGCAGTGACTGGTGATACCAAAACCGTTACCAACGGTGTGATCACAATCAACTGCTCCGGTAAAGGAAATGCACGGGTGTATGTATTGAACGGTAGTGGTGGAATCGGAGAGTCAGGAACCTATCTGAAGTAGAACCTTGTATATTAGTTATCAAAAATAGCCTCAGTTCGGGATGAACCCGTACTGAGGTTACTTTATAGTACAGAATAGTTCAGCGAATAGTAGAAGACATCGAATTGTAGAAATTGAACTACATAAAACATGTAAACTAAACCATAATAGTCAATAAGCACGAATGAGCATCCGTCAGATGATAAAGTGTTGTATTTAAATCCGAAAGAAAGGAATTTGTATGAACATTTAGCGACTGACAACGATTATCATATTAGAATTATTATAAATAACTTGACAGGCCTTAATTTGGTTAATTATAATAATTATAAATAGTATCCACTCTATTCATAAATTAAACCCAAAGGAGATTAAACAATATGTCATTAATCGGAACAGAAGTACTACCATTCAAAGCAAGCGCATTTCAAGATGGGAAATTTATCGATGTTACAGAAGAAAACTTCAAAGGTAAATGGAGTGTAGTTTGCTTTTACCCAGCTGACTTCACATTCGTATGCCCAACTGAACTAGAAGATTTGCAGAACCAATATGAAACCCTCAAACAACTAGGTGTTGAAGTATATTCCGTTTCTACTGACACACACTTTACACATAAAGCATGGCATGAAAGCTCCGCAGCAATTGGCAAGGTGAAATACATTATGATCGGCGATCCTTCCCATGTGGTTTCCCGCAACTTTGATGTATTGATCGAAGCTGACGGTCTTGCTGATCGTGGTACATTCATCATTGACCCAGACGGTGTTATTCAAACTGTTGAGATTAATGCTGGTGGTATCGGCCGTGATGCTAGCTCTCTTGTTAACAAAATTAAAGCAGCGCAATATGTACGCAATCATCCAGGTGAAGTTTGCCCAGCGAAATGGTCGGAAGGTGCAGAAACTCTTAAACCAAGTCTCGATCTTGTAGGTAAGATTTAAGGAGCGAAAGCTAAATGAAACTAGATCAAGAAATAAAAGCTCAACTAGCGCAATACCTAGAACTCTTGGAAGGCGATGTAGTACTGAAACTCAGTGCAGGCGCTGACGAGGCATCACAAGAGATGACTGAACTAGTAGATGAAATTGCCAAAATGTCAGCTAGGATTACGGTGGAAAGAACCGAACTATCTAGAACCCCGAGCTTTAGTGTAAATCGTGTGGGTGAAGATACGGGTGTAACCTTTGCCGGAACTCCGCTTGGACACGAATTTACTTCATTAGTATTGGCACTGTTGCAGGTTAGCGGAAGAGCTCCTAAGGTTGAGCAAAGTGTAATTGATCAGATCAAAGGCATTAATGGTGAATATAAGTTTGAAACTTATGTTAGCCTGAGCTGTCATAATTGCCCTGATGTTGTACAAGCACTGAATCTTATGAGTATCTTTAATCCGGGTATTACCCATACGATGATTGACGGTGGAGTATTCAAAGAAGAGGTAGAAAGCAAAGAAATTATGTCTGTTCCAAGCGTCTACCTTAATGGTGAATTTTTCGAAAGTGGTCGTATGACGGTTGAAGAAATTTTAGCTAAAATGGGCAGCAGTGTGGACGCATCAGAGTTTGACAATAAAGCTCCATATGATGTGCTTGTTGTCGGCAGCGGCCCAGCTGGTGCAAGTGCAGCCATTTATGCGGCACGTAAAGGGATTCGTACAGGTATTGTTGCTGAACGCTTTGGCGGACAGGTTAACGACACGCT
Organism: Paenibacillus sp. FSL H7-0716; assembly: GCF_038002705.1. Lineage (NCBI taxonomy): Bacteria > Bacillati > Bacillota > Bacilli > Caryophanales > Paenibacillaceae > Paenibacillus > Paenibacillus sp. FSL H7-0716. The sequence goes on along the minus strand of NZ_JBBODA010000006.1, from coordinate 147,609 downwards.
TGGTATCGAGAACTTTATTAGTGTGAAGTACACTGAAGGTCCTCAACTCGTAGCTAAACTTGAAGAGCAAGTAAAAGAGTATGGCATTGATGTAATGAAATTGCAGCGTGTCAGACGTCTAGACAAAAATGACTTGATTGAAGTTGAACTCGAGAACGGCGCTGTTCTAAAGAGTAAGACGGTCATTCTGTCTACAGGTGCTCGCTGGCGGAATATGGGCGTGCCTGGTGAAGCTGAATTCAAGAACAAAGGTGTAGCCTACTGCCCACACTGTGATGGTCCTTTGTTTGCAGGCAAAGATGTTGCAGTTGTTGGCGGCGGTAACTCAGGTATTGAGGCAGCTATTGACCTTGCAGGTATAGTGAAGCATGTAACGGTTCTGGAATTTGCTCCAGAGCTCAAAGCTGATGCTGTACTGCAAGATCGTCTTTATAGCCTTCCTAACGTTACTGTTCTTAAAAATGTGCAAACTAAAGAAATTACCGGAACTGATAAGGTAAATGGTATTTCTTATGTTGATCGTGCGACAGAAGAGACTCACCATGTTGAATTGCAGGGTGTATTTGTACAGATCGGTCTGGTTCCAAATACAGAATGGCTAGGTGACACAGTTGAACGTACTCGTGTAGGTGAGATTGTTGTAGATAGCCATGGTGCTACTAGCTTACCAGGAGTATTTGCTGCTGGTGACTGCACTAATAGTGCTTATAAACAAATCATTATCTCGATGGGATCCGGTGCAACTGCAGCGCTAGGAGCATTTGATTATCTGATCCGTAACTAATCGATATTGTTAGTAACAGCAAGAGAACGAAAGCCCTCACTTTTCACAAAGTGGGGGCTTTTTTTATCTTTTGTGAGAGAAAAATGGGGATTTGTAAACTTTTTTGGAGGATTTTATGAAGATTTTCGCGAATACATATCTAAAATATGAATTAAGCAAAATTAAATATTTAGATTAAATGCATGTATGTAAGGCATGATCTGGTTAGACTTGGTGCGCTATAAATAACGTTTTGCTGGAATGGAGACTATATTTCTGTGATTAACAACATTGAATCTTTAGACAAATTTATCTCACTTATACCTATTATAAAATTATCTATCCCCGCTGATTTATCAATAGCGATATGTGATTTGGAACGGTTCGTTGCTTATTTTCCTGGCGACACCATAAATTTAAATATTAACGAAGGACAACCTTTACACAAAGAAGAACCGCTTTACTTAGCGATACAAGAGAATCGTACCTTGAAGTCCGATGTTCCAGCCCACTTTTATGGATTTGAGTTTACAGGGACAGCAACACCTCTTCACGATCAAACGGGACAAGTCATTGGCGGGATTGCAGTTCAGATTCGAAGACAAAGTGAATTAAAAGCCATTGTAGAACAAATCTCGGAATCATTATCCCAAGCCAATGAGCAAATTAATAATATTTCCTATGGCGTAAGTTCACTTTCGGATCACTCTCAGGAACTACTCATTCAATCTCAGCAGGCTGGAAAAGATGTAGAGAATACAACAGAAGTCCTATCCATTATAAACAGGGTTGCTGATCAAACGAATTTACTCGGGCTGAATGCTGCAATAGAAGCAGCGCATGCAGGTGAGAAAGGTAGAAGTTTTGAAGTTGTAGCCAAGGAAATCCGGAAATTTTCAAGGGAAACCGTCGCCTCGACGCAAAATATAAATAAAACCATGTTACAGATCAAGGGAATTACGAATCAAATGGCTAATTCGATAGAGAAGATAGCAGCTATCGGCCAAGAACAAGCGGCATCTGTTCAGCATACTTCTACATTTATTGAAGAAATAAAAATAATGTCTCAAAAACTTAACGAGTTTGCTAATAAATTATAAATAGAGATTCAGTAGCAGTATTTTTGTCGCAATAAAAGAAAATTTTAAACGTATATTTAAAATCATGAATGGTATAGTAAGATAGTAATGAGTAATCAACATAGGAGGAATAAATTATGTCAACGCCGCACAATGCAGCACAAAATGGTGAAATCGCCAAAACAGTATTAATGCCAGGAGATCCTTTGAGAGCGAAGTATATTGCAGAAACCTATTTGGAGAACCCAACCCAATTTAATACGGTACGTAATATGTTTGGATATACAGGAACTTATAAAGGCAAAGAGGTTTCGGTAATGGGTTCGGGAATGGGAATGCCAAGTATCGGTATTTATTCTTATGAACTATACAAAAACTATGGTGTGGAAAACATCATTCGTATCGGTAGTGCTGGAGCATACACTGATAAATTGAATTTATTTGACGTGGTGTTGGCGGATAGCGCGTGGAGTGAATCTACATATGCCTATGTGCAAAGCGGTGTAGAAGGAGATATCCAGCTGCCAAGTAAAGAATTGAACGAAGTCATTGAAGCAGCAGCTACACGTATTAACAAGCCAGTTCTGACGGCGAGAATTCATTCCAGTGATGTATTCTATCATGAAGACAATGTGCCTGGAATTAATGAATTTTACAATGAACATGGCTGTGTTTGTGTAGAAATGGAGAGTTATGCGTTGTTCCATAATGCGAAAGTGTTAGGTAAACAAGCTGCATGTATTCTTACCATTTCCGATTCGTTAGTTACTCATGCTGTAACCACGGCAGAAGAAAGACAAAATTCTTTCAACGGCATGATGGAAGTAGCTTTAGAAGCAGCGATTTCTATTTAATAAAAAAGATTAAGCAGCTTAAAAAGTTCTACGAGCAAAAGCTTGAAAGCCTATTAAATTCAGGATTAAGTCCTGATATTTAATAGGTTTTTTTCTCATTTGTAAGGTTGTGGAAATGGATCGGTGAAGCGTGTAAATTATTGTTGTTTTTAATCAAAATTTAATGTTAAATTCGTAATAATTCTCTCGGATTATACCGATATAAAAATCAAACCAAATGGCTACAAATCTTAGAAAAGACATCTAATCTCCATATGGTGGAAGTATTTATATTTTGGTGTAATGCCAAAGGGGGAAAATTGTGATTAAGCGGAGTGGCAATCTTTTATTAGCAATAAGTTTAGTATTCTCTATCGTCAGTTCTCTGTTTATGCCTGCAGTAATTTATGCAGCACCCAGCAATAGCAATATCATAGATCAAAGCTCCACATCAGCTGGAAATTTGAGCAGTGTTGCATTTGGTAACAATGTTTTTGTAGCGGTGGGCCAAGGAGGGATATCTACATCATCAAATGGCGTAGATTGGTCTATTTCAAAAAAGGCGGGGAACCCCAAACTAACTTCTATTGTGTTCGCTAATGGGCTGTTCTTAGCTATTGATGGTAGCGAAAAGGCAGTATACAATTCACTCGATGGTGAAAATTGGACAAAAAAAACGTTAGCTATCACACCGGAAAGGTTGAAAGCGGTCAATGGAAAGTTTTTTGTATGGCAGTCAGTATATAAACCTGGCACCAATCCACCTTCTTATGATGTAACTCTACTACAATCCTCGGATGGCATTAACTGGACAGACACAGGAATCACTTCTACCAATGCAATATTCGGAATGCAAAGCTTAACGGATATTGCTTATGGCAACAACAAATATGTGGTCTCTGCTAACAATGCTGTCTATTATACCTCAACAAATCTGATCAATTGGACAACGGTCACCTTAACCGATCTTGTGATCAACCACTATAATTCTAGTTGGCCTTATGTTACGAATGTAATCTATTTAAATAATCGTTTCTTTAGTTATATCGTGACTCCTTATGCTAAAAAAGTATTCACCTCTACAGACGGTGCTAATTGGACCGTTGATGCCTCATGGGATAACAAGCAATTTTATGGGGGAGGTTCTTTAAACGGGAGCTATTTGTTGTTTGGGCAGGGTGTAATTTATAAATCTTCTGCGGCTCCGCTGGACAGCACCCAGTGGACATCTTCGGATACCCATACAACAATGATGGTGAACAATATGGTTTACGGAAATGGCAAATATGTTGCTTCAGGGGGCAACGGCTTACTGGTTTCTTCTGACCTATCGGCGTGGAGTAATGTCAGCGGTAATCTGAAAAGTACTGCTAAGGATGGTAATGGCAATTATGTTGCCGTCTCATCCGGGGAATATGGCTCTATTTACAAATCTAATAGCTCCGCAGTATGGAACGATGTCACACCCTCCAAGCTGCCGGGAATGAATGCGGTCACTTATGGAGCAGGGAAGTTTATTGCGGTTACAGATAAAGAAAACTACAATCTTAACGCCAAAGTGGTGACCTCGACCAACGGTGACACTTGGACTACGACAGATACCGGAGTGCAGGACAATCTGACAGGTATTGCTTTTGGCACAAATCAGTATGTTGCTGTTTCTGATTATGGCGGAATTTATTCTTCAGTTAACGGAACCTCATGGACAGAGAGATTTAAAAATGGGGATTTTGCATTTAATACAGTAGCTTACTTGAATAATCAATTTGTAGCTCTTGGGATGAAATACAATAGTACTACTTATGAGCAAGAGAGCGTTGTTATCGCAAAATCATCAGATGGAATACAGTGGAATGTGCCCTTAGAGATTGGGTTCCCCAATACTTCTTTAAAGGGAATTGCCTATGATGGCAGAGCTTATATTCTGGTTGGAGAAGATACACTTAGCCAGCAGGCAGTAATTCTAATCACAGAAGATTTGGTAACTTTTACGAAGGTTACAATATCAGCTAGCGCACTAAATAATATCAGCTTTGGTAATGGAAGTTTTCTGGCTGTTGGATTGAAGGGGGAGTTATTCTCTTCGGCAGACGGATCCACGTGGACTCAGGAAATATCAGAGCTTACTTCTAATCTTAATGGCATTATTTACGATGGTACTAACTTTAAGGTCGTGGGGGATTATTTCACTAAAATGACCCTGAACCTAGGACCTACTCTTGCATATAGCATCACCGCCTCAGCGGCGACGTTGACACCTGTTGTAGGTGTAGATAATGGGATTACGCTGACCGTGAAAAATTCGCTGGGCGATACGGATACAACGTTCACCGGATCAAAAGAAGTGACGGTAACGGGTTATGGTGTTGCGCCGGACGGAACGTACGGAAGCTTAGGAAGCACCGCTTTAGCGGCTTCACCGAGCAAGATCAACGTTAATTTCGTTGATGGTGTAGCTCAGGTGAACCTGAAGCTGAATAAAGCGGGAGCACAGGCTGTTGTGTTCAGCCAAGCAGGCGTAACCTCGCCAGCGGCAACAGCGCTGAACATTGCACCTGTCGCAGGTAGCACAGCGACAATGAAGCTGACTACGGGCGTAAGTGCTCCGCAGGCTAACGGCGGCAGCTTCGCGCAGCAGCCAGTGATAACGCTGCTGGACCAGTTTGGGAATGTGAATATTGGCGACAACAGTACGGTTGTTACTGTGTCGAAGAAGGATGCAGGAAGCTGGACGTTAACGGGAAATACGACGTTGACGGCAGTAGCGGGCGTCATTTCCTTTACGGATCTGGGAGCTACGAATGCAGCTGGAATCACAGGAGCCCAACTGGCATTTGATGCGACAGGTCTTGCAGAGATCACTAGCGCTACCGTGAATCTTCCACAGCCACAGGGAGCGCAAAGCATTACCGCCTCAGCGGCGACGTTGACACCAGTTGTAGGTGTAGATAATGGCATTACGCTGACCGTGAAGAATTCGCTGGGCGACACGGACACTCTGTTTACCGGAACAAAAGAAGTGACGGTAGCGGGTTATGATGTTGCGCCGGACGGAACGCACGGAAGCTTAGGAAGTACCGCTTTGGCCGCTTCACCGAGCAAGATCAACGTTGATTTCGTTGAGGGTGTAGCGCAGGTGGATCTGAAGCTGAACAAAGCTGGCGCGCAAGCGGTTGTGTTTAGCCAAGCAGGCGTAGCCACGCCAGCGGCAACAGCGCTGAATATTGCACCCGTCGCAGGTAGCACAGCGACAATGAAGCTGACCACGGGCGTAAGTGCCCCGCAGGCCAATGGCGGCAGCTTCGCGCAGCAGCCAGTGATAACGCTGCTGGATCAGTTTGGAAATGTAAACATTGGCGACAACAGTACGATTGTTACTGTTTCGAAGAAGGACGCAGGGAGCTGGACATTGACGGGAAATACGACATTGACGGCAGTAGCGGGCGTCATTTCCTTTACGGATCTGGGAGCCACGAATGCAGCTGGAATCACCGGAGCCCAACTGGCATTTGATGCGACAGGTCTTGCAGAGATCACTAGCGCTACCGTGAATCTTCCACAGCCACAGGGAGCACAAAGCATCACCGCTTCAGCGGCGACGTTGACACCTGTTGTAGGTGTGGATGATGGGATTACGTTGACCGTGAAGAACTCACTGGGCAATACAGATACAACGTTCACCGGAACAAAAGAAGTGACGGTAGCGGGTTATGATGTTGCGCCGGACGGAACGTACGGAAGCTTAGGAAGTACCGCTTTGGCCGCTTCACCGAGCAAGATCAACGTTGATTTCGTTGCGGGTGTAGCGCAGGTGGATCTGAAGCTGAACAAAGCTGGCGCGCAAGCGGTTGTGTTTAGCCAAGCAGGCGTAGCCACGCCAGCGGCAACAGCGCTGAATATTGCACCCGTCGCAGGTAGCACAGCGACAATGAAGCTGACCACGGGCGTAAGTGCCCCGCAGGCCAATGGCGGCAGCTTCGCGCAGCAGCCAGTGATAACGCTGCTGGATCAGTTTGGAAATGTAAACATTGGCGACAACAGTACGATTGTTACTGTTTCGAAGAAGGACGCAGGGAGCTGGACATTGACGGGAAATACGACATTGACGGCAGTAGCGGGCGTCATTTCCTTTACGGATCTGGGAGCCACGAATGCAGCTGGAATCACCGGAGCCCAACTGGCATTTGATGCGACAGGTCTTGCAGAGATCACTAGCGCTACCGTGAATCTTCCACAGCCACAGGGAGCACAAAGCATCACCGCTTCAGCGGCGACGTTGACACCTGTTGTAGGTGTGGATGATGGGATTACGTTGACCGTGAAGAACTCACTGGGCAATACAGATACAACGTTCACCGGAACAAAAGAAGTGACGGTATCAGGTTATGGCGTTGCGCCGGACGGAACGTACGGAAGCGTGGACGGCATTGCTTTGGCAGCTTCACCGAGCAAGATCAACGTTGATTTCGTTGCGGGTGTAGCACAGGTGAACCTGAAGCTGAACAAAGCGGGAGCACAAGCTGTTGTGTTCAGCCAAGCAGGCGTAACCTCGCCAGCGACAACAGCGCTGAACATTGCACCTGTCGCAGGTAGCACAGCGACAATGAAGTTGACTACAGGCGTAAGTGCGCCGCAGGCCAACGGCGGCAGCTTCGCGCAGCAACCAGTGATAACGCTGTTGGATCAGTTTGGGAATGTAAACATTGGCGACAACAGTACGGTTGTTACTGTGTCGAAGAAGGACACTGGAAGCTGGACGTTGACGGGGAATACGACGTTGACAGCAGTAGCGGGCCTCATTTCCTTTACGGATCTGGGAGCTACGAATGCAGCTGGAATCACCGGAGCCCAACTGGCATTTGATGCGACAGGTCTTACAGAGATCACTAGTGCAGTTATTGACCTTACCTGGCCTGAACTTGCTGCGCCAAGCATTGAGTCTGTAACAGCAGGGAACGGACATATTCGAATTACTTGGAGTCCCGTATATGGTACCGATAGTTACGCTGTATATCAGTCTACAGCTTCAGGTGTTTATGGAGCTGAGATAGCTACTATAAGTGGCTCTGAGAACAGTTATGATGCTGTAGGATTAATTAATGGAACTGCTTATTATTTTATTGTTAAGGCTGTTAATCCTGATGGTATCAGTGCGGCTTCCAATGAAGTAACCAGAACGCCTCAAGTTCCAGCACCGGGTGCGCCAATACTTCATTCACCTGTGGCAAGTAATGGCCTCATCGGCTTAACATGGGATCCGGTGAAGGGTGCGATTGGATACACTATATATCAAGGTATTACTTCCGGAATCTATGAGACCCAAGTGGCTACAGTAAGCGAATCCGTCTACAACTATGATGTGACAGGGTTAACTAATGGCCAATCTTATTATTTCGTAGTTAAGGCATCTAATCCGGGCGGGGAGAGTGCAGCTTCTAACGAAGTCAGCACGAAACCAAGAACATCACCATCTGCACCTACGGACTTAATAGCAGTAGCGGGAGATGGCGAGGCGACTGTGACATTTGCAGTTCCTGATTCGAACGGGGGAACTCCAATTACGAATTATGAGGTTACTGCTTCTCCGGGTAATATCGTAACAGTTGGGGCAACAAGTCCAATAAAGGTAACAGGTCTAGCGAATGGAACCACTTATTCGTTTACAGTTAAAGCGATTAATAGCGCTGGTAGTAGTGTAGTTTCTGAAGTTTCGAACTCCGTGACACCGAAGTCATCAACGGAGGTTGAGGTTACACCTACACCGCCAACACCAACGCCAACAGAATCACCGACATCAACACCGACTGCACCACCTTCAACAACTGCACCAACTGCAACAGCAGGATCCACTGCTACAGCTACAGCTACACCATCTAGCAGCATGGTTGAGGTATTGGTGAACGGTAAGGTTGAAAATGCCGGAACAGCAACGATATCTGAGCAAAACGGGCAGACGGTTACCACGATTGTTGTAGATCAGGCAAAAATAGAGCAACGTATCGAAAAGGAAGACCAGAATGCAATTATAACTATTCCTGTGACTGCGACTTCAGATGTGATTATTGGTGAGCTTAATGGCCAAATCATAAAAGATATGGAGCAGAAGCAGGCGCTGCTAATTATTCGTACTCCAAAAGGTACTTATACAATATCAGCAGCACAGATTGATATCAGTGCAATTTCAAAACAGTTTGGCACAGACATTGCTCTACAAGATGTGAAGGTGCAGATTTCAATTTCTGTTCCGACTGCGGATGTACTGAAAAGAATAGAAATGTTGGCAGCCAATGAAAAGCTAACGCTGGTAGCTCAGCCATTAGATTTCACGGTGAAAGTTACTTACGCTGGAAATACTGTTGAGCTGAGTAAGTTTAAGACTTATGTGGAAAGAACTATTCCTCTTGTAGATGGTGTAGACCTTAAGAAGATCACAACTGGGCTAGTGCTTGAAACGGGGGGGACGATCCGTCATGTACCCACACAGATTGTTGCCATTGATGGCAAACACTTTGCGAAAATACACAGTTTAACGAACAGTACGTATTTTGTAGTTCAAGACTCACAGAACTTCAAGGATGTCGTCAACCACTGGGCTAAGGACATTGTCAATGAGATGGCTTCCCGTAAGGTTATTAATGGAGTCGGCGACGATTTGTTTAACCCTAATCAGGAGATTACACGTGCAGAATTTGCGGCGATTATCGTACGTGGATTGGGATTGAAGTTGGAAAGCGGGACAACATCCTTTACGGATGTAAAGGTCTCAGATTGGTATAATGATGCGGTGCAGACAGCTTACTCCTATAAGCTAATCAACGGTTTTGAAGATGGAGCGTTCCATCCAACAGACAAGATTACTAGGGAACAGGCGATGAGTATTATTGCTAAAGCTATGGTGATTACCGATTTGAAGACTAAACTTTCTTCCAAAGAAGCAAGCGAGCTGCTGAGTATTTACACGGATGCGATTGAAGCATCGGGCTGGGCGAAGAGTGGCATCGCAGACAGCCTGCAAGCAGGAATCATCACGGGCAGAAGTGGAAATGTACTTGCCCCACAAGCCTTCATTACGAGAGCAGAAGTTGCGGCTATCATCCAAAGATTGCTGCAACAATCAGATTTGATTTAATACACGGTTCTGGTTTGAGAGGATCCTTCATGCAGGAAGAGCTGCGGAGGGTCCTCTTTATTTTATTAGGTCAGAGACAATCATTTGTTGCTTTTTTATTGACAAGAAGAAAAATCCAGTTAATAATAACATATGAACACATGCTCATATGTTATTATTAACTGGATTTTTTGAATGTAACTGCGCAGGGCTACGAATACTATCTAGCTGAAGGTAATAGGAGGTTAAGCATGATGAACAAGAAGAACAAACGCAATCATCAGGTCGAGAATGTACACGGGCAACAGGCCAATCACGATCACACTAACCACGACCACGCTCATGAAGGACACAGTCACGCTCATGAAGGACACAGTCACTCCCATGGCTCTCACGGGCATCAACATTTTGATCCTAGTGGAAATAAAAAAGGGCTTTTGATTGCGTTGATCATTACGGTTGGAATTATGTTTTTGGAGTTTTTTGGTGGGTTGATTACTAACAGCTTAGCCCTGTTATCGGACAGTGGGCATATGCTAAACGATGCAAGCTCTCTAGCATTAAGCCTAGTAGCGGTCTGGTTCGCAACTAAACCTGCTTCCCCGAACAAAACGTACGGATTTCATCGATTTGAAATTTTGGCAGCACTCTTAAACGGAGTTACTCTATTTGTAGTTGCTGGATTTATCATTGTAGAAGCTTATGGGCGATTTTTTGAGCCGCCGGCGGTTGCCAGTGGTTCTATGATGCTGATCGCAAGTATTGGTCTTTTAGCCAATGTGGCTAGTGCATGGTCGCTTATGAGAAAAGGGGATGTGAAAAATAACATTAATCTCCGTAGTGCTTATCTCCATGTGCTTGGTGATGCTTTAGGTTCAGTAGGGGCGATTATTGCCGGTTTAATTATGATGATTTTTGGCTGGTATGTTGCAGATCCTATCATAAGCGTATTGGTTGCTCTATTGATTCTTAGAGGGGCGTGGGGAATTATCAAACATACCGTTCACGTCCTTATGGAAGGCACACCGATTACAATCAATCCAGCTCAAGTAAAGGAAATCCTCGAAAGCATTGAAGGGGTTAAAAATGTTCATGACCTGCATATCTGGACCATAACTTCGGGATTAGATTCACTCAGCTGTCATATCTTAATTGAAGAGGAAGCAGATGACCAACGCATTTTGCAGCAAGCGATTCGGTTAATTGCCGATCATTTCAAAATTCAACATACAACCATTCAGGTTGAAACTTCCGCTATAGTTCATGAAGAATTGAAAATCTGATCAATGATTTATTTTTTGAATAGAATAGGGGGGCTATAGTATAATAAAAATACGAGGAAAGGAGTGATCGGTGCATGGATAATCTGACTCACGAGCATGAATCATGCAGTACGGATGAGCGGAAAAGTCATCACTCAGATAAAACTAAAAAGAATTTGATTAGCCGGCTCAATAGAATTGAAGGTCAAGTTAGAGGGCTAAAAGGGTTAATTGAAAAAGACACCTATTGTGATGATGTGCTGCATCAAATCTCCTCGGTCCAATCTGCATTGAACGGCGTGGGCAAGCTTTTGCTGGAGCATCATATGAAAAGTTGTGTGGTGGAACGTATCCAGGAAGGTGAGAACGAGGTACTGGATGAACTATTAGTTACCATCAATAAATTAATTAGATAATTGATCAATCGGAAGGATTCCCCGGAATCCTTTTTTATTTGCTCAAATTGGGTATATATAGAGTAGGGGACTATCCTAATTAATGAATTGAGAGGAGAATGTGTTATGGCACATCAAAACTACAAAGAGTGTATCGAAGAGTGTTTAAAATGTATGATAGCTTGTAATCACTGTTACTCAGCTTGTTTGGATGAGGATCATGTGGGGATGATGAAGGAGTGCATTCGCCTGGATCGTGAATGTGCAGATATATGCGAGTTTGCAGCTCATGCCATGTCGATGAATAGTAAATATGCAACAGAGATTTGTTTAGCTTGTGCAGAAGCTTGTGAAGCCTGCGGCAACGAATGCCAAAAGCATGATCATGAACATTGCCAGCAATGTGCAGAAGCTTGTTTTGCTTGTGCAAAAGTTTGCCGTGAAATGGCGGCGTAAATTTAAGCTTGAAACTGAAAGGGCTGCTGCGGCAGCCCTTTATTCATGAATAGGAAGCCAAATCTAAGGGCAACTAGTGAGGTTTTGTAAAATTATTAAGCAATATAGGTAAATATAGTGTTAAAATTTATTGAAATAATACCTTTATAATCAAGAGATATAGATGCCATAGGGGATGGCTGAGAAAAATAAACAGTTATGAGAGGGATGTTAACGACGGTATGATCAATCTTAGTCCAGAACGACTCCAGCAAGTTAGCTACATAGGGATTACTGAGGCTGATTTAGAATTATTAAAAAGCAAGGAGAAAGAATTCAACTTAATCGTTAGCTCATTGGTTGAGGAGCTGTATAAACAGATGACGATGGAGCCAGAACTGCTCCACATCATTGAGCAGCACAGTACACTGGATCGATTGAAAGAAACACAGCAGTGGTATTTTTTATCTATGGCCGCTGGTGTGATCGATGAAGCATTTATTGAAAGACGTTTGCTTATCGGGAAAATCCATTCTCGTATTGGATTAACAACAAATTGGTATTTGGGGACGTACATATTATATCTGGATTTGGCTACTGCTTATTTTGAACGGATATTACCAAACGAGTGGAAGCCTGTTATTCATGCCTTAACCAAGATGTTTAATCTCGATTCACAGCTCGTTCTTGAAGCCTATGAAGTGGATGAAAAAGCAAAAATAGAAAACTTGCTGGAGAAGCAAAATCACCTGCTTACAGGAGTGAGTTCAGCCGTTCAGGAGCTGGTATCTTTGATGGTTCAATTAAAGGATAGCAGTGAATCGATAGAAAGTTTAGCTAGTAAAAATGCTGATTATCAAGAAAAAACGCATCAAACGGTATTATATTTGGACAAAGAGGTGGAGTCTATTCATCAAGTGGGTACGATGATTAGAGAAGTGGCAGATCATACGCATCTTTTAGGCTTAAATGCGGCTATCGAAGCCGCCAGAGCTGGGGAGTTTGGAAGAGGTTTTGAAGTTGTGGCTAATGAAGTTCGTAAGCTAGCCCGCCGCTCAAAGGATTCATTGGTAACCATTGACCAGAAGCTAGACAATATCAATGCCACACTCTCCAAGGTGAAAAAAGAATCGGAACATAACTCGATGTATTCCAAGGATCAGGTCAAAAGCTCTCAAGAGCTGGCTTCATTCGTGAACTTAATTGAAAAAGTGACCGCTGAGTTAGAGAGCTTGAAATGAAACTGCCACGGATTGAAACACTCCTTCAGAAAATTCTGAGGAGTGTTTTTTTGTTTGAAATATAAAAAGTAATTAGCGGTATAGCTTAGACATCAGTTTTGGAGACACCGTTTAAGCTGGGCACATAATCAGCAGCCTTATCGATGTTCACCATCTGAGCGGCTTCATTGAAATTGTTGTTATTCTCCGCATTGTTTTTCTTACTTGGTTGATGTTTACCTGGAGCTTCTTTGGGATTGGCGTTATTTTTGGGCATGACATTCACCTCCATATTCTTCACCTAGTATGAGAAGGTAGTTTGAATTTTATGCCAGCAGTTGACAAGTGTATCATTAAAAGATATAGTTCATTTAATGATATATCTTTTAATGATATATATGGGGAGGTGATTAAGTGTCAAGAACAGACTCATTGGAAATGGGAGAGCTCACAGACACTGCTTTTTATATTCTCTTGTCTTTAGTCGAAGCCAAACATGGATATTTGATTATGAAATCGATCGAAACGATGACGAACAATCAATTTTCAATTGGGCCTGCTTCCATGTATACAACCATTAAGAAGCTGGTAGCGGCTGAATTTATTGAGCTGTATAAAGAAGAAGAGGATGACAAACGAAAAACGTATATTGCAACAGAAAAAGGGATTGGATTGCTAAGAAAAGAAGTAGAGCGCCGAAAAGAAATGATTAAACATGCAGAACAAATTCTCAAATAAAAGGTGGGGAATAGGCATGAAGAATACAAAATATGTGACCAGCGGGGGCTTAGCTTTTACTGAAAAAGGAGATATGCAGAAATTGAGTAAGTATGCCAAAAAGGGCTGGCTCCTGGAAAGCTTTGCACCATTTGGTTATAAGTTAAGAAAGGGAGATCCCCAGACTTTTGAGTACAGTGTAGATTATCACACGAATGTTGATGAGGAGTATTATTTGATTTTTGAAGATGCCGGATGGACCTATGTCTGTTCTGCCGGAAATGGGTTTCATATCTTTCGGGCAGCTGCAGGTACGGCGCCTATCTACTCAGACACTGGGACCCTCATTGACAAATATGAACGTGAAAAGAAAACGATGAGCAAAGCAGCCTTGCCATTGCTTATAGCTTTGATTGTTTTTATCTTCCTAGCGATCTTGGGCGTTAATGGATGGTTACCTGAGATGGTGAGGAATATCAGCCTAGTGTTAGTAGTGGTCACACTTTGTATGTTGGTCTTTCCGGGTCTTCCATACATTGCGTATCGACTTAAATTAAATAAATTACGAGAATAGCGAATGAATTTTTATCTAAAGGATGTTTGCACAGCCATGAATGAAGTTGGTTGTGGGATCCTCCTTTTTTAGTTGAGGAGTGAGAACAAATCTAAGTCTCAGATATATAGTACTAATGATCTATTAATGGGATTCATTATATATTAATTCCATATTCTGTATTACAATGATGACGAATACGAATTAGCTTGCTGTTTTCTTTCAAATTTATTACCACAATTGAAGAGGAGGCAATGAATGATGAAGAAGAATGCAAAGCTTAGGTTGAGTTGGAGAAGCCTTATTGTCGTATGTTTGATAATTAGTATTCTTCCTGCCGGTTCCGCGTTTGCAGCAGTGAACAAACCTTTTCCGCAACACACCACCTATACGAGTGGATCTATCAAGCCGAACAATGTAACCCAGACCAGTATGGATAATTCAGTGAAGACCAAATGGGATGCGTGGAAAACGGCCTATCTCAAACCAGCTGGCACTGGCAAATATTACGTTAAGTATAATTCAGATGGAGAAACGGTATCTGAAGCACATGGTTACGGGATGTTGTTCACAGTTTTGATGGCTGGTTATGACAGCAATGCTCAGACTTATTTTGACGGCTTATATAATTATTACAAGGCTCATCCAAGTGCAATTAATCCTTATTTGATGTCCTGGAAGCAAAACAGCAGCTTTCAAAACATTGAAGGCGAGGATTCTGCTACAGATGGAGATATGGATATAGCTTTCTCATTGCTGCTTGCGGACAAGCAGTGGGGAAGTAGTGGTACGATCAATTATTTACAAGCTGCAAAAGATATCATTAATGCGATTATGGACAATGAGATTAACCAGACACAGTGGACGATCCGTCTAGGTGACTGGGCGAATAGCGGCTCGTATAATACGGCAACTAGACCTTCGGATTTCATGCTAAATCATCTAAAAGCATTCCAACAGGCTACAGGAGATACCCGCTGGACGAATGTTATCGATAAAACGTACACGATTATAAATAGCCTTTATACGGGTTATAGCTCTAGCACTGGACTCTTGCCTGATTTCGTTGTTTACTCTGGTGGTGTGTATAAACCTGCTGCGGCGAATTTCCTTGAGGATGCCAATGACGGGAATTACAATTACAATTCTTGTCGTACCCCATGGCGGATCGCAACAGATTATTTGATTACTGGAGACAGCAGGGCACTTACTCAGCTCAATAAGATGAATAGCTGGATTAAGACTAAAGTAAGCAGTACACCCGGTAGTATAAAAGATGGGTACAAGCTAAACGGAACCGTATTTGGAAGTTACAATAGCGGTGCTTTCTATGCTCCATTTGGAGTCAGTGCGATGACCTCATCAACTTACCAAAGCTGGTTGAATTCTCTCTGGAGCCACACAGCAAGCAGTGCTGCAGAAGATTACTATGAAGACAGCATCAAGCTGTTTTCGATGATCGTTATGTCTGGTAACTGGTGGACCTATTAAGAGAACGTATAGTTAGAAAAAGGCTGTCCCCAAAACGTTCATGCCCAAAACCATAAAAGTCAAACAGAACAGCGATTTCCCTAATATTGGGCAATCGCTGTTCTGCATTTTTGGTCAACTACTGTTTGCTTCAGTAGATTATGGGCAAGTGAAAGCCACCTGATCTCTATCGTCACTTTTTTGTGCCGCAAAGCAGAAATCACTGGAATCCCCGAAATCCCCGAAATCCTCGTTTGTTCTTCGGTTATCCAAATACACTTTCCGGTTCCGTCACTCGGCGTACGGCGGAGCATCCTTTATTGAAAACCAATTGAATCAAGGGGCGTACCTAATGATGCTCCAAATGATGCTCCAAATGATGCAATAAGTGAAGCACTGATACAGCAATTAGGGAATTTCTCCCTGAAATTCAGAGATTTCTGTTCATCAGACATATAATTAGGGAAAACTTCCCTAAATTTTGGCCGATTCAGTAACTAATAAAGAAATCCCCCTGATTATTAGGGAGGAATTCCCTGATTTTGTCCTTTTAGAGCGAATATCGGCTATTTTCAGGGAGTATTTCCCTAATTAGTTTACACTTACGCTGCCCATCGCACATCGCACATCGCATACCATTTCACTATTTTTGGGACAACTTTACTGAAGACTTTGCGGCATACAGATAAGCAGTACCGCAAAAGAATTGTGGTTTTAACGAACGTTGTTTTCGGTGAAACGTCCTGCCTGTTTATATACAATTGGATTAAATAGGAAAATATAGTTCCTTATATCTAAAAAGGGTAGGTGATAATATTGCTCTCAGACAAGAAACAATCTCTTCTATTTATTATTATCGTATGGGCAATGGCGTTAGGGATGTTGCTGCTTCCGGAATCGGCGCAAGGTCTGTATGGATTTACTCCTTTTTTCACAGTATGTATCATGATGTTTCTAATTGTGAGAGATGGATACAGTGCTGAGGGATGGAGAAGGTTGGGCTTCAAATTTAGGGGAGGCAAAGAATACATATTGGCTTTAGTTATTCCCTTAGGTTCACTGGGAGCGGGATATGCTGTCTATTGGATGGGATGGAACTCAAGCTTAATTTCTTCAGATTCATGGATCAAGACTGCTATATATTTGCTCGTTTACATTGTTCTTGGTTCATTATCTGCTTTGGGGGAAGAGATCGGTTGGAGGGGCTGGCTGCTCCTGCGTTTTCAATGGATGGGAAGAGTAAGTTCTGGTGTAACAATGGGCTTAATCTGGGCTATATGGCATTATCCGGCGATTCTTGGGCCGCGTGCTTATCATTCCTCTGGAAGCCGCTGGCTCGTGGTGGTGCTCTTTACCTTATCTGTTATGTTTGCGGGCATCATTATAAATGAACTGCGTCTGTCCTCCGGTAGTATTTGGCCGGCAGTGCTTTTACACGGAACTAATAATGCTGTAGACAGTGTTTTGCACAATATTACTGTCAGTTCTTCACCTATGTTGGAGTATGTAGCCGGGGAGAGTGGTTGGGTTCCAGTGATTTTATATGGCTGCGCAGCTATATGGATTCTGAATCGAAACCACAGAGTGAACCAGCAAAAAGCCAGGATAGAGCTATAATTCAATGTGGATATTTAGAGGAGAAGGAATATCATGCATAAAAGTATATAATTTCCTTTGTGATTCATATAAAATGGTAGGGGAATACCAAATAAGAATAGAGATATGTATAATTTTGTTCGTTCGGGGGATTTGAAATGACAGTAAAACTCCGCCAGTTATTCATATCAGGGTTACTTTGCATTTTTGTTTTTCTTATTATTCATTTTGTGTGGGTCATTCACTCTAACATCTTGCTTGGCGTTGGTCTGGAGCAGAATGAAGAAGGCCAATATTATATTGCTGAGGCAGACGTTTCAAGCGAAGGGTATAAACAGAATCTAAGGGAAGGGGATATCTTATTACGGGTTAATGGGAAACCGATTGATAAAGTGGATGAAGCTGTGAGATATGGAAGCTTAACTCAGGTTCAATCCGTTGACCTTCTTCGTAACTCCAAAGGGGGGGCTCCACTTGCTTTGCATTATGATATTGAGAATAAATCCTCCATATATCATACGTTTACCCAGCTTGTAGTCCCTGGAGCGACATTTGTTTTTTTTGCAGTGTTAAGCCTTCTATTATACCGCAGGAGAAGCGGGGATCGCTCAGCAGAGCTGCTGATTTTATTCTTTTTATTAGTCGGAATAACTTACTTTGCGGGATATGCCTCAAGTAGATCTGATCTTATAAGTAGAATCGCGATGGGTTGCGTGTTGCCTTTGATTCCACTGGTTTTTATTCACTTTCTCCAAGTATATCTGAAACGATTTGATGTATTAGTTCTATCTACTACTGTAATCAAAATATACTATGGCCTGGTCATTTTACTAAGCCTATTTTCCACCTCCAGTCTAATGGTTTACTCATGGGATAGATCCTTGTATGCCTTCATAAGGTTAATTATTATTGGGTTCTTTGTTTTTGGGATTTTTTACAGCATATTTAAGCTGCTATATTTATACATTACTTATCGAAACACAGCGCTTAAATCGATGTTTAAAATTATGCTTACCGGACAAATCCTTGCGTTTACACCGTTTGTTCTCTTCTCAGCTGCACCCATTGCTGTTGGGGTGAACTTGATCCCTTACGAAATTACTACGATCTTTTTGTTTTTGATGCCAGTTACTTATTTTTATCTGCTGACGGCTAGGCAACTATTTGATATTGATTTCGCTTTTAATCGGTTTAAATATTATTTACTAATTGCTTTTTTTCCCGCGCTAATGATTGTAGCCGTGCTTGCGATCATTCAAAGCAGGCAAGAGTATGATTGGATCAAATGGATTCAGATGTTTTTGGTTGTATATTTATCTATTACAATCTTTTTATTCTCTAAGGAGAAAATAGATTATTATTTCCGGCCTAAACTGTTCCGTGAGCTTTATCATTATCAAGGTAGTCTGGAGCGATTCTCGAAGCAAATCTCCAAGGTGATGAAGCGGTCTGATTTGGAGGCTGCAATTTACAAGGAAATCAATGAGATTTTACCGGTTAGTCGGTCTGCTTTTTTTGAGAGAGATGAGGATATGAGTAACCTCGAACAAATAGTCGACAATTCGGGCCAAGAGATCAACATAGAATTTGTATCGAAATCTCCAGTTTTTAAGGTAGGAGAAGTAGTTCAACTCAAACAGGGGATCTTGCTCGTAATCGGACGTCACCAAAAAAAATTTCATCTCCTCTGGATTGATCATAAGAAGAACCATACAAAGCTTAATTCGGATGAGCTTAACTGGTTAAATACCCTCGCAAATTATGCGAGTATTGTCTATGAGAATTTATATCTTATTGAAGGCTTGATTGAAGACCTTGAAGCAGAGATGAAAAAAGAGCTACATGCAGCACCATGGGTTCTACGCCTGATCTTTAATTTATCAGAGAAAGAACGCAGAAAGCTTGCGGCGGATTTACATGATTCTGCTCTTCAGGATCAGCTCATTTGGCTTCGCAGGCTGGAAACACTAATCTCCGATCACGATATTGACGCGGATATTTTACCAGAGCTGCTTCAGATTAAAGAGGGACTTCTGGATGTGATATATCAGATTAGGGAGACCTGCAATGAACTGCGTCCGCCGCTGCTAAGAGAGACCGGAATTGTGAAGGCACTGGAACTATTGTTTGAGTATGCCCAGCTGCAGTCCAACTACATTATCACCTTTACATCCAGTCCGATTGGTGAGCTAAGTGATGACCTGGTGATTGCGTTGTATCGAATAGTACAGGAGCTCCTGCGGAATGCCGGGAAACATGCCAAGGCGAATCAGATTGAAATTGAGCTGGACCAGCAAGAGCAGCTCTATTTCCGATATAAGGATGATGGGATTGGCATGAATATAGTTGATATCAGGGAATCTTTTCAGCATATGGGCCTGTCCGGCATCAAAGAACGTGTTGCGAGCTTAGAGGGGCAATGCACTTTTAACTCGGAGAAAGGGAAGGGACTGGAGGTTATTATTTATTTACCGACAATGGCTTTTGTAGAAGAAAAGCACAGAGGAGGCGATGACGATGATACGTATCTTGTTGGTTGATGATCATCCTTCTGTCGGAGAAGGAACTAAAACTATGATTGAGCAGGACGCGGATATGGAGGTTACTTTTGTTTTGTCAGCGATGGAAGCTTTGGATAGGCTGGAGCAACAAGAATTTGATGTAATCTTATGCGACCTCAACATGCCTACGATCAGCGGACTTGAATTCGCCAAAAGAGCCGTTCAACGTGATCCTGAATCTAAAGTGGTGATTTATACCGGATATGAAATCAGTGCTCATTATAATCTTTTGATGGAGTCAGGGGTCACAGGATTTATCTCTAAGACAGCTTCCCGAGAACAGTTGTTAAATACTATTCGTTGTGCGCTGAGGAATGAGGCGGTCATTCCGGTGTCTTTACTTAAACAGCTACGAAGAAATGATATCAAGATATCTAATCACCGGGATAATCGTCTGCTTGAAGAAGTGTCCATTAATCAAAGAGAACAGGAAATACTCCAAGAAGTAGCTAGTGGAAAAAGCAATAAAGACATAGCCAGCAAGCTTTTAATGTCACAACGAACTGTGGAGTATAACCTGACGAGAATCTTTGAGAAGCTTAGTGTACATTCCAGATCCGAAGCTATAGTGGAAGGAAAGCGACTGGGTCTTGTTAGGATGGAGACTTTCTAAGTTGAATAATCATAAGAGTGCTGGAGACAGCGAGGGTTCCCAGTAGAAGAAATATGTCTCCTTCAAATTGCCCACCTAAGATCATCATTGCAATAAATTGAATAACGGCGACGATCAATCCGATCTGGAAAAATCGGTATTTGCCTTGCTTGATCGCAACATACATCTGAATGACCCCTACATTTAATAGAACATAAATAACAACGGCAATCGCTATCCACAGCCATTTAGCTTCCTCTGTTCCAGCAAATGTGGACCACATCGCTAGTGGAAGGGCATAACAATTAATCCCTATTAGAGTAATGGCCCATACAACCCAATACATAGTTTTGTTAGTTTTATTCATGGTGTTAAGCACCTCACTTTTGCATCTTGATCGTCATTACCTGTAATTCATAATTCTGAACCATTCCGGTATTTAGTTGTATTATTCTGAAGAATTCAAGGAGGAACATCCATATGATTGACATGAACCAAATATTTTTGATTACAGATATCCCAGGTTACTCGCCGCAAATCAGCCGACTTTTATCCATGATGAACTATGCAAGATATACAACATTAGAAGCCGTTAAGGGTCTATCTGTGGGACAACTGGATTATTTATTAGACCCACAGAGTAACTCTATTGGAGCGTTATTATTGCACTACGCTGCGGTAGAATTTGCATATCAAGTGGCAACGTTTGAGCAAAGAGATTTGTCTGAAGAAGAGCTAAAAAGATGGGGGCCAGCATTAAATTTAGGCGATGAAGGACGAGCCAATATTAAGGGGAATGACCTGAGCTATTATTTAGATCGCCTAAATGAAGTTAGACAAAAGACTTATGAATTATTCGCAACCGTCGATGATAATTGGTTATATACTGAAGAGGAATTCTGGCATAACAAACCTGCGAACTACTATTTTATGTGGTTTCACGTTTTTGAGGATGAAATCAATCATAGAGGCCAGATTAGGCTGATCCGAAAAAGAGCACTAGCTTAAGAAAGGAGGCGCGCGAATGGAGTACATAGAGAAAAATATAAAGCCTTTATTTAAGAAATATCCGCTGCTCTCGAAATTTGTATTAACAGTGGTGATTATAGACATCGTTTATTACGCCGGAAAACAAGTTGGAGGATTAGCTTATTACCTCATGCACTAATTTCTTTCGAAAATAAGTCGAATAGAGAAGGCGAGTTCCACTCATTTTGAGTGTGAATTCGCCTTTTTATATTGCTTAACCTAAATATCTGCTGTAGCTCTGACTCTTCCATGTGGCTATCCAGTTCATTATCAGTTCACACAAATTTGTTAGGATATGAAACATCAAAAGAGATATAGAGCATGACCAGGAGAGGAAGAGAAATAAATGAAAATATTAGAAGTTAAACATGTAAAGAAATCATATACTTTGTACGGTAAAGAAAAGGTGCCAGTACTCCATGATGTGAATCTAAGCTTTGAGACAGGTGAATTCGTCTCTATTCTAGGTGAGTCTGGCTGCGGAAAGTCCACACTGATGAACATCATTGGGGGAATGGACTCCGATTATGAAGGCGAGGTCCTTGTCCGCGGAAAGAATTTAAGCACGATGACCGAAAAGGAAATGGATGATTATCGCAAGAACAATATTGGCTTCGTTTTTCAAAATTTCAATCTGATCCCGCATCTGTCAGTTTTGGAGAATGTTACAGTGGCGATGCAGATGACGGATACCAGTGAGAAGGACCGTAATAAACGTGCTATAGATATTTTGACTGAGGTAGGCTTGAAAGAGCACCTGAAAAAACGTCCGAATCAGCTGTCCGGTGGACAGAAGCAAAGAGTGTCCATCGCCCGCGCGCTAGCGAATAATCCTGATATTATTTTGGCAGATGAACCTACAGGGGCCTTGGACAAGGATACCGGCGATCAAATTTTAGCCTTATTGGACAGCATAGCCAAAAGAGGGATATTGGTCATTACCGTGACCCACTCACAGAAAGTAGCCGACTCTGGTACCCGTATCGTAAAGGTTGAAGAAGGAAGGATTAAAGATGATATTCAGTTAAAGGACCGCTCTTTGATTAGTTACGATGGAGGAGAGGGGTCATCCCGGAATCTCAGTTTATTTGCATCTTTTAAAATGGCTCTGCAGAACATGAAGCTCAACGCCAAACGTAATGTATTGGTAGCTTTGGGTGGGTCTATTGGTATTTTAAGCGTACTGTTGATGCTTTCCTTAGGGAATGGAATTACGAACTATATGAATGACGAAATTAATTCAAGTATGGATCCTTTACTCGTGGATATAACTAAACCCAATGAAGAAGCTAAAGGTATGCAAGGTCCAGAGGCAATGATGTTGCCCGGCGAAACGTTTACGGCTGCCGATATTGAAACCATCAGAAATATTCCAAATGTTGATTATGTAGAAACCATCACTTCCATTTCGGGCAAATCTACTATGGTTTATGCAGATCAGACGGTTAGTCTTACACAATTAACAACCTTAACGGATGCTTTTGCTAAAGAGACGATTACCGCAGGGGCTTTTCCAGAGGGCAAAGAGATATTATTACCCGTGAAAACGGCAAGTAAATTAAGCGGAAACGACAGTCCGGAGTCTTTGGTAGGGAAGTCGATTTATCTATATATTAATGAAATGGATGCTAAGCATAAACCGGTCACATTGGAACAAGAAGTCACTATCTCTGGTATATATGAAAGCACTGATCCAAGAGCGCAAATGCAACCCACGGGTTATCTTCCAGCGCAGACTCTGGAGCAAATGTATGCTGACAAGGCGATTACAATAGGTCCAATACAAGTTAATGCTTTTGCAACCGATATGAAATATGTGAATGATATTAATGCAGCCGCTGTTGATGCTGGGTTCTCAGGTTCTCAATCGGCAAAAATCATGGAGCGAATCACAACTTATGTGAATATGGCTACTATAGTTCTCTCTGGTATTGCCGGGATTTCACTTCTCGTATCAGGAATCATGATATTGGTTGTGCTATATATCAGTGTAGTGGAACGGACTAAGGAAATTGGGATCCTTCGGGCAATTGGCGCAAGGAAAAAAGATATCAAACGTATATTCTTTTCTGAATCAGCTTTATTAGGTGTATTCAGTGGTATCTTTGCAGTACTCTTTGCTATTGTCATTAGTTATGTGTTAAATATTCTCTTGGACAATGCTTTTGGAGTGAAACTTATTAATCTATCCGGTTATTATGTGTTATTTGGGATCGTTGTGAGTACCCTGATTAGTATTATCGCAGGTTTGATGCCATCCTCTAAGGCTGCCAAACTGGATCCAATGGAATCTCTACGATATGAATAAATAGGTTAGCGGAGAGGAAAATTGAGAGATGAACACGATTCTAGTGGCGGATGATGATTCTCATATCCGTAGATTAATACGATTATATCTTGAAAAAAACCAATTTTCCGTAGTGGAAGCAGCAGACGGTCAAGAGGCATTAGACATTCTAGCGCATACAAAGATCGATTTGGTTATTGTAGATGTGATGATGCCAAATGTAGATGGTATTGAATTGACCGAAGATATCCGGTCTTATATCGATATTCCAATTCTGATGGTTACAGCTAGAGGAGAATCTAAGGACAAAGTCAGAGGATTTAATGCCGGATCAGATGATTATTTAGTCAAACCGTTTGATCCCATAGAATTGGTCCTGCGTGTAAAATCACTATTAAAAAGATATCATTTAACCTCCTCGAGTGTGATTCAATTAGGCGCAGTGATGATTGATCTGGGGAATTTGAACGTTGTTGCGGCTCAAAGAACGGTGGAGTTGAAGAAAAAGGAATGTGAGTTGTTATTTGCTCTGGCGGGTTCGCCAGGGCAAATATTCACGCGTTCTCAGCTCATAGAAAATATTTGGGGTGTCGATTATGAAGGCGACGAGCGTACGGTAGATGTGCATATCAAACGTCTGAGAGAAAGATTGGAATCGATCCCTGAGCTAATTATTTCTACGGTAAGAGGACTTGGATACCGTCTGGAGTTGGCCTAAATGTTGAAAAAAAACCTGCGGTTGGGCATCGTTATTACGTTCATTGGGATTGTGATCATCAGCTTAATGATCTCTTTTTTGCTAAATGTACGGTTTTCCGAAAATAATGTGACCCCAAACCATATCTTCATTAGAGTAGCTGGAGACGTAGCCAAAGTGCTTACCCTAATCGATGATCCGGAAAAAGCACAGGCATTTACTAAACTACTCAATAAATATGGTGTCGATATTGCGAAAGTGAGAGTGAATGAGTGGAGTGATGCTGTTTTTTCAGTGGATAAGGAGAAGCTTGCCGCTCTATTTAAGCCAGATTCCACAGACGCAGTGATGCTTAATGATAAGTCTGGTGTTGCTATTGTTGGCATTCCCATCGTAGATAAGGAGAAAGCCGCGCTCATCATTAAAATTGATTTTTCGTCGAGCTTGATCACATTCAGACGCAACGTATTTTTTACACTTCTAACGGTCTTAGTCATCGGAAGTTTACTGATTCTCTTGATGTCTGGATTCATTGTGAAGCCTATCAAACGTCTGACGGAAGCAGCTAAGAAAATGGCATCAGGGGATTTATCTGTTAGATTGACGTATAAAAATCAAGATGAGTTCGGTGAACTGATGGAAAGCTTTAATCATATGGCTAGTGAGCTGCAAAAGATAGATTCAGTTCGTGATGATTTTGTCAGCAATGTGTCCCATGAAATGCAGTCTCCACTTACGTCGATTAGAGGGTTTACTCGAGCGCTGCAAGATGGGGTCGTTCCAATAGAAGAGCAAAAAGAACATCTGGATATTATTTATCAGGAAACGCTGCGCTTATCCCGCCTAAGTGACAATCTGCTTAGATTAGCCTCGCTGGATTCAGAACATCATCCGGTTAATCTCACCACTTTTCAGCTGGATGAACAGTTAAGAAGAGCGATCGTTCTGGCGGAGCCACAATGGGCACAGAAAAACATTCAGATAGAATTAGATTTATTGCCCTGCGAAATTACGGTGGATAAAGATTTGTTTGATCAAGTCTGGCAAAACCTAATCAATAATGCTATAAAATATACAAGCCAAGAGGGTATCATTCATGTCGAAATCGAGAGGTCTATAGCGTTTGTGAAGGTTTCTATTAAAGATTCTGGTCAAGGCATACCAGAGGCAGCATTGTCCCGTATTTTTGATCGTTTTTATATGGTGGATAAAGCGCGGAGCAGCGTTCATAAAGGGAATGGACTTGGATTATCTATTGTATTAAAAATTCTAAAAATGCATGATTGTAAAATAGAAGTGGAGAGCAAGGTTGGGGAAGGAACCCAGTTTATCGTCTCGATCCCTGTCTCTCAACCCTATGAATAGTTAACAGGCTGAAGCTTAAGGCAAACGCTGAGGGGGAAGATGATGATGCTAGAGCGAAATCCTATCTATTTACGTGAACTAAAGTTTACGGACTGGCAAGATGTTCATGCCTATTGTTCGCAAGAACGTGTATGCCGTTTTCAAGCTTGGGGTCCAAATACTGCTGATCAGACCCTTTTATTTGTTAACCAGACACTAGAAGACTCTCAAAAAGTTCCCAGAACTCGGTTCGCGCAAGCCATAGTTGCAGTAGGAACTGAACATTTGATCGGCATGATTGAATTAAATATTAGAAGCCATACGGACAGAAGCGGCGAAATCGGCTATATTGTCCATCCTGATGCCTGGGGACAGGGAGTCGCTACAGCAGCGGCCAGACGAATGTTGAAATTTGGTTTTGAAGAACTGCAACTACATCGAATATATGCGACCTGTGACCCTAGAAATAGCGGATCATCCAAGGTACTCACCAAGATAGGTATGACCTATGAGGGAAGATTAAGGGATGCTTTGCTTATTAAAGATGGATGGCGGGATTCTTTGATGTTCAGTATGTTGGAGCATGAGTGGACGGTAGCCCGCTAAAAAATTAACTCTTGATTCCCAATGGTAAGTTCACTAGAATATAAGTAATAGCTTATATACTTTTGAGAGGAGGAGAGAAGGAAATGCAGACACTAATGGAAATTGCTGAAGACTTGAAGTTGTTCGGAGATAAGACACGATTGGCAATGCTTTCTCTTCTGAAAGAGCGGGAATGGTGCGTGTGTGAATTCGTTGATATCTTTGATATTTCCCAGCCGGCGATTAGCCAGCATTTACGGAAATTGAAAAGTAGAGGAATCGTTAGGGAAAGCAAGCGGGGACAGTGGGTACATTATTCGTTAAATGTCGAGGATAAACCACATCTTAAGGCTGTTCTTCAACAGATGCCTAGTACCAAATCGATATTGGCTGAACTGAATAAAGAGGCTAAAGAGCCATGCTGCGACTAAATTTCAGGTAGGGATTTTTATGATTTATATATAACCATATAGTTATATGATGATGTTGGATTGAAGTCACATGCTTATATAGGAGTGTTGAAAAAGATGTGGATTGGCAGTAAAAGGGGGATGGCACTTTGGCTATTGTAGCTATCCTTATATTTTTAGTAACTTTAATCCTTGTAATCTGGCAGCCCCGTAATTTATCGATTGGATGGTCAGCCTGCGGTGGCGCGATCATAGCTTTGCTAGCTGGGGTAGTCAGCTTTAATGATGTTCTGGATGTAACGCTTATCGTGTGGAATGCTACTTTAGCATTTGTGGCTATTATTCTGATTTCTTTAATTCTGGATCGAATCGGATTTTTTGAATGGGCTGCATTACATATGGCACGGGCAGCCCGCGGGAATGGCAGACGAATGTTTGTGTATGTCATCGTACTTGGTGCGTTAGTGTCTGCATTTTTTGCGAATGATGGAGCGGCTCTGATTCTTACGCCTATTGTGCTTGCGATGGTAAGGGCGTTGCATTTTGATGAGAAAAAAGTTTTTCCGTTTATTATCGCCAGCGGTTTTATTGCCGATACCACCTCACTGCCGCTCGTGGTCAGCAATCTGGTCAATATCGTATCGGCGGATTTTTTCGGAATTACGTTTATGGAGTATGCAGGCAAGATGATTATACCTACGCTGTTCTCACTTGTGGCGAGCATCGTGGTGCTCTATTTCTTTTTTCGTAAAAGTATTCCCAAGCACTTTAACGATTCACAGCTAAAAGATCCGCATGAGGCGATTAAAGACAAAAAAATGTTCCAGCTGTCATGGATTGTATTGGCTGTTCTTTTGGTAGGGTATTTTGTCAGTGAATTTTTGGGTATTCCGGTATCTGTGGTTGCGGGGATCATAGCTATTTTGTTCCTGCTTCTCGCGAGAAGAAGCCCTTACGTCAAGGTGAAAGAAGTGATTACAGGAGCGCCTTGGGCGATTGTGTTCTTTTCCATTGGAATGTATGTCGTAGTATATGGACTTCGAAATGTTGGGCTGACGGATTTACTTGCTAAGATGATTGGGTCTATTGCTGATCAGGGCTTATTTGCCGCAACGATGGGTATGGGCTTCATAGCTGCATTGATCTCATCACTGATGAATAATCTGCCTACCGTTCTGATTGACGCGCTTGCCATTGATGCGACGCATACCACTGGAATCATTAGAGAGGCTTTAATATATGCGAATGTTATAGGCTCGGACTTAGGACCGAAGATCACTCCGATTGGCTCACTCGCCACACTGCTGTGGCTACATGTACTTTCGGCTAAAGGCGTGAAGATTTCTTGGGGAACGTATTTTAAGACAGGTATTATTTTAACCATTCCAACGTTATTTATTACGCTTTTAGGTCTTTATATGTGGTTGTTGATTAACTAATTTGGACAGGGGAAGATCAAGATGAACAAGAGAACGATTTATTTTTTATGTACAGGGAATTCCTGCAGAAGTCAGATGGCTGAAGGCTGGGCTAAGCAATATCTAGGAGAAGAATGGAGCGTGTTCAGTGCAGGTATTGAAGCTCACGGTCTAAATCCAAAAGCTGTACAAGCCATGAGCGGAGTAGGTATAGATATTTCCGGCCAGACTTCGGATATTATTGATGCTAATCTGCTGAATAATGCCGATCTGGTCATTACCTTATGTGGAGATGCTGCGGATAAATGTCCAATCACCCCTCCGCAGGTCAAACGGGAACACTGGGGCTTCGATGATCCGGCAAAAGCGCAAGGGACGGATGAAGAGAAGTGGGCAGTGTTCCAGCTTGTGCGTGACCAGATTGGTGAGAGAATCAAACAATTTGCGGAGACGGGTGAATAAGCAAAGGGAGGAAGTAACCTATTCTTTTAACTTAGGGTATTTCACCACGGGCCATTTCACTTTCCGTAAGGCATTGATCACTTCGGGCCCAACGTTCAAATTACTTTCAACTAATTCATGGGGAGTGAGAGCCATCCATTGGTTCAGAGAAACGTCGGCAAAACGGTCACTTTTGAACATTTCGAGGAACCACAACGATTCTTCTCCTGTATTCTGAATATAATGTCCAAATGCAAAAGGAACATACCCAACATCGCCTGCCCTGTAATTAAAGGTACGTGCTGCACCGTTTCCGGCAAACACAGTCATCCGTCCTTTTCCCGTAAGATAATATTGCCACTCATCGTTGTTGGGGTGCCAGTGGAGCTCTCTCATTCCTCCAGGTTCAATCTCTACCAGTGCAGCAGCCACGGTCTTAGAGACCGGAAAGTTGCTGGAGTCAACGATTCTGACGCTCCCGCCAGGAGTCTTTAATGGAGGCTGTGCCAACAGCGAATGTTTGAAGCTCTGTGGAATTTCTCCATATGGCGATTGCACCTTTTGGCTTTGTAATGAGCCGGGAACTTGATCCTGATAAATATAGACTTGTTCAGTGGGGATGGAGTCAAAGGCCTCAGCAGGTATTCCAAAGTTAGCTGAAAGTACCTCTTTAGGCGTATGAGCGAACCAATCGGAAATAGACAAGGTATTCAGATCGGAGAAGCTCCCGTCGTCAAAGACTAGGAGGAATTCGCAGCCTTCTTCAAGACCTTGTATAGAGTGAGGAATACCCGGCGGAAAATACCATAGATCACCAGGTCCTACATCTGATATAAAGTTCCGTCCATTCTGATCCACAGCAGTAATCCGGGCGCGGCCTAACAGCATATAAGACCATTCCGCTTGCTGATGCCAGTGAAGCTCTCGTACTCCACCGGGGGTCAGGCTCATATTCACACCTGCCAGTGTAGTTGCGATAGGGAGTTCTCTGACGGTTACTTCTCTGGACCAGCCACCATGATTAAGCTGCATATGCGCATCGGAGAAAGAAAATTTCAAATTGGGAACCAGGCCCGCATCCGTTACCGGAGGTACGAACATATCCGGGTTCTCAAGATCCCGTATAACATCGCGGGGTCCTTTATCTAGTCCCCCTGTGCCATCGCTTCGGATGGGCTGGGGGATGTTTGTTTTGTTTGCCGAATCCTGTCCAGCAGAAGTCATAAGATGTTCTCCTTTCTTGTTCCTTAAGAGTTCAATGAAAATATATGCTGAATGCTGTCTTTTATGATGGATAGCAGAAGTGGTACAAGTTGACATGTGTAGGGTCATCATTGATTATTACTAATAGAGGCTAAGGTTCTAGATGAACTGGAGAGGGGTTTGTGATGATTCACATCAAGGAGTCCTTACAACGATTAGGGAAAATAAAAGCTTATGTAATAGGTCTATTAGTGATTATGTTCGCCGCGGGATCTGCGGTTACACCTACATCGGTGTCGGCAGCTGTCCAGTTAGGGACACAGGTAATGCCACTGTCATACGGGGGATATTACGTGCTTTTTCCAGGTAAACTAGCCCCTTATTTCAAAGCAGGTAAATTAATGGTGCCGATTCGAGCCTTCTCCAATGCGATTGGCGCAGATTTGCTCTATGACGCTCTGAGCAAGAGTATTACTGTTTCACTGCTGGACCGATCGGTAGGAAATATTAAAGCAGGGCAGCTAGAGGCAGATTTTAATGGGGAGACCGTAGATTCATTAGGCGTTGCTCCAGAGATAAAGGATGGCACTCTGTTTGTTCCGGCTTCCCCCATTTTAGAAGGGCTTAAGTCTTTTCGCTGGGAAGTGCAATTTAATAATGTGAATAAATTAACCCTTGGCATTGGGGCCAGAAAAGGGGAGGAATGGGTGAAGCCTGAGGCAGATCGTGCGCTTGCTCCTTATCCACTCGAAACGACAGCACATCCGTATCCTTTATATCCTACTATGCTAACGCAGGCTCAATCCGGGAAAGAATATAGATTAACCTTAAGCGTGCAAAATACCTCCGGATTCATCATCCCTCAAGGAAACGCGGAATTAGAGCTGGTGAGTGTGGACAGTAAAGGGAATTCTTTTTATCAAACGTTGAAAGGACCTGATTCCTCAACCTCCAAAGCGGCATTATTATCATTTTCCGCTACCATTCCAACAGAGGCTGAATACGTCATTTTCAGGTCACGCACATTGAGAGCGCAGTAAGGCAATTGCTATAGATTATTCAAACAAGCTAGACAGAGAGCGGGTAAAGAAACAGATGACAGGTAACAAAGAACAGCAATATCGCTTCAGCGAAGCACCGATTTGGGAATTGCAACGAACATATTATGAAGAGCAGGGATTAAAGGCTTGGAATAATGATCAGGTCCCGCAGTACATCACGAGTAACCCTATGATTGCGACAGCATACGCAGAGATGATCTTTGGATTCCTGCAAGACCGGGCTGGACAAGGGCATCTCTCAGAGACCGTTACGATTCTAGAACTTGGAGCGGGAGCTGGCCGTTTAGCCTTCCATGTGCTTAAAAAGTTATGTGAAATCGTAGACTACGCAGATATTCCTCTTCCTCCTTTTCGTTATGTGATGAGTGATTTACCTTCCAAAAATATATCCAGCTGGCAGCAGCACCCGAGCCTACTTCCTTACGTAGAGCAGGGTATTTTGGACTTCGCTCGTTTTGATGCTGTGCAGGATGTAGAACTACATTTAGTACACGCTAAGCTCAGCATTCGGCCGGGTGATTTACAGCAGCCATTGGTGATTGTGGCAAATTATTTTTTTGACAGCATTCCGCAAGAATTAATTTATGTGGATGAAGGAAAAATATATGAATGTGAGGTTTCGATCCAGTATTCGGCGGAAGTTGATCCGGATAACCCCTCCGATGCGCTCGGCAAAATCATCCCGCAGTACCATTATCGGCGTGCAGCTAGTTATGAAGAGGAGACTTATCCCTATCATGACGTTATAGCGCTTTATCAGCAGAAGCTGGAGGATTCACATATACTCTTTCCGGTGGTGGGGCTTACTTGTCTGGAGCGGCTTGCGCGGCTCTCTACAGAGGGATTCGTGCTGCTTACAGCGGATAAGGGAGACCATCGCTTAGAGAACTGGGAATTTGCAGAACCTCCATTGCTGATTCATCACGGAAGCTTCTCTTTGACCGCGAATTATCATGCGATAGAGCATGTGCTGAAACAAAAAGGGGCGCATTCAATATTCACCAGTCATCACTATAAAAACCTGAACATCGGCTGTATTCTTATGCTTCCAACACCGCTGAGCTATACAAACACTCGGCTGGGTTACAAGCGGTTTATAGAACGTTTTGGCCCGGATGATTTCTTTAGTATGAAGGAATGGATGGATCAGCAATTAGATACGATGGGGCTGCAGCAAATTTTGGCCTTTTGGCGTCTGGGTGGGTATGATGCTGAATGGTTTATCCATAGCGCTGAACAGATTTCGGAGCTACTGCTGGGTGCCAGTGATGAAGAAATGCTGGATCTACAGCGAGGTATACAGTTGATGTGGACTGGCTATTATCCGATGGAACAGAGTTATGATCTGTCGCTAGATGCGGGGTTGCTGCTGTATGAAATGGATAAATTCGCGGAAGCATTGGGTTACTTAGAACGCTCCATGCATGCGAGTACGGAAGAACCATTGGCATCAGTGCTTTATAGCATGGCAATTTGTAACTACGAGCTAGGAGCTGAAGCTGCTGCATTGGAATACGCGCGTAGAGCTTTGGTTGCAGAGCCTGACAATGAAGTAGTATTGGAACTTCTAACGGCGCTGAGCGGGGAATAAGCACATTTACATAGGCTTATCTTTTTGGTATCCTATACAAAATAATCAAACGCGATGACGAGAAGAGTACATGAAATCATTCCTTCACAGAGAGCCTTGGATGATGAGAACAGGGTAAGGGGGATTTTATCGAAACAAGCCTCTGAGCGGCATATCGGAACCGGACTAAGGGGATGGTATGACGGGAGCTCCTGTTATAGAGCTAGAGTATAAGCACTGCGCAAGATGTTTTGCCGTACTTGATGAGATTAATATGGCGACATATTAATGAACCTGGGGTGGTACCGCGAGAATTTCGTCCCCAAGACCATAAGTCTTGGAGGTGAGGTTCTTTTTATTTTGCAGATTAAGCAGGCGGATATCACTTATAAACAGGAGGTAACACCAATGAACGAGGAACCGGAAGTATTAGCTGAGAGTTACATCGACAGATTGATTCAAGAAGAGCTGGAAGCAGGGACTTACAGTAGAGATATATGCACGAGATTTCCACCGGAGCCTAACGGGTATCTGCATATTGGCAGTGCGTATGCTATTCACACGAACTATACGACTGCGAAAAAGTATGGCGGGAAGTTCCATTTGCGCTTTGATGACACCAATCCTTTAAAAGAGGATCTGGAGTATGTAAATGCCATCATCGAAGATATTCAATGGATGGGCTATCCACCGGACCATATTTTTTATGGATCAGACTATTCTGAGAAAATATACAATAGCGCAGTTACGTTAATCCGAAAAGGAAAGGCGTATGTCTGTGATTTATCACCTGAAGAGGTGACAGCCTATAGAGGGACGCTTACGGAGCCGGGAAAAAACAGCCCGTTCCGGGAGCGTTCTGTGGAAGAGAATTTGCGGTTATTTACGGAGATGAAAGCTGAAAATTATCCGACGGGAGCCAGAGTGTTGCGGGCTAAAATAGATATGAGCTCACCTAATATCAACTTACGTGATCCGGTGATTTACAGAATCATTCATGCGGAGCATTATAGAACGGGTAACGAATGGTGTATCTATCCGATGTATGATTTTGCCCATCCTATTCAAGATGCTATCGAAGGGATAACGTATTCCTTATGCTCGATTGAATTTAAGGATCATCGGCCGCTCTATGAGTGGGTACTGAATGAGCTGGATACCCCTGAGGCTCCTAAGCAAAGAGAGTTTGGACGGGTGAACATCACCGGAGTTGTGACGAGTAAACGGTATATCAGACAACTGGTTACAGGCCATTATGTGGATGGCTGGGATGACCCGAGACTTCCTACGCTTCGTGGTTTACGCAGAAGAGGTTTTACACCGGAGAGTATCCGGAATTTTGTGAAGGAAATTGGCTTTGTCAGAAATAGCACCATTGTGGATATTGCCATGTTAGAGCATGCGCTTAGACAAGATTTGAAGGCAAAGGTTCCAAGTGTGATGGCTGTTCTTAAGCCTTTAAAAGTGGTCATTACTAATTATCCTGAGGATCATAATGAAGGGCTGACGATTGAGAATAACAGTGAAGATAAGTCACTTGGAGAAAGAGAGGTTCCTTTTTCACGAACCCTTTATATTGAACAAGAAGATTTCATGGAGGAGCCGCCAAAAGGTTATCACAGGCTGACTATGGGGAATGAAGTAAGGCTAAAGGGTGCTTATTTCATTAAATGCAATGAAGTAATCAAGGATGAAGTTACCGGAGAAATCTTAGAGCTTCGCTGCACCTATGATCCGAGAACGAAGAGCGGAAGCGGGTTTAATGAACGGAAGGTTAAGGCGACCATTCACTGGGTATCGGCAGACCATGCTATCAAGGCTGATGTTCATCTATATGAGCGGCTGCTGAAAGATAACGACGGTCCTAAAGAAGACGGTGAGCGCTGGGACGCGTATCTTAATCCAGATTCCTTAACGATCCTGAAGGATTGTTTACTGGAGCCATCAATGGGCAGCGCAAGGCCAGAGGATAAATTTCAATTGATCCGGCACGGATTCTTCTGCGTGGATAAGAAGTATACCACGGCAGATAAGCTGGTGCTGAATCGAATAGTACCGCTGAAGGACACATGGAAGAAAAATTCATAAGCAGCTTAAGCTGGGCGAAGATCGGGTAATTCCTGATCATCGTCCAGCTTTTTTTGTGCCTTGTCGTTGGTGAACAAGCAAATGAAAATTCCATATGAAACATGTTTACATTTTTCAGAAATAAGCATATACTTTAAATATAAGTTGCACAGGGGAAACTTTCGTGTATATAGACAACTTTTTCAGGGCAAGAGGAGGAATTGAAATGCTCGAACAAACTTTAGTAGAACAACCACATATAAAACAACATAAGAACTCGGTTTCAGCACAAGCCGTACTTAACGGGGAGATCAAAGGGATTAAACGATTACTTCCTTTTCTAGGCCCAGCTTTTATCGCTGCTGTTGCTTATCTGGATCCAGGTAATTTTGCCACCAATATTACGGCGGGCTCCAAATATGGATATCTCTTATTGTGGGTGATCGTGGCCTCTAATCTAATGGCTGTGCTAATCCAAGCGTTATCCGCCAAGCTGGGGATTGCGACAGGCAAGAACTTGCCTGAGATCGCTCATGATCGTTTTCCGAAGAGTGTATCTATCTTCTTATGGATTCAAAGTGAGCTAGTGATTATAGCTACGGATCTGGCAGAGTTTATCGGGGCGGCATTAGGGCTATATCTCTTATTCGATATTCCCATGCTGCCAGCAGCACTGATTACTGCGGTGGGCTCATTTGCTATCTTAGAGCTGCAACGCCGGGGATACCGCTCCTTAGAGGCAGGGATTGCCGCGATGATCCTTATAGTCGTATTAGCCTTCGCTTTTCAAGTTATTGTAGCTAAACCGGATATGGGAGCAGTTGCCGTAGGCATGTTTACACCTAAGTTTGAAGGGGTGGACAGCATCCTTTTGGCCGCAGGAATTCTAGGCGCAACCGTGATGCCACATGCGATTTACCTGCATTCATCACTTACACAGAACCGTATCGTCGGGGTGAATGAATCGGAGAAAAAACAGATTTTCAAATTGGAATTTATAGATATTATTATTGCGATGATTATCGCAGGTGCAGTAAATCTGGCTATGGTAATTGTCTCCGCGGCATTGTTTTTCAAAAATGGTCTCGTGGTTGAGGATTTGGATGTCGCGTTTCAGCAATTTGGTCACTTAGCTGGGCCAGTAACGGCGATCTCGTTTGGGCTGGGACTACTCATTGCGGGACTGTCGAGTTCCTCTGTTGGGACTATGGCTGGCGATGTGGTTATGCAAGGATTCATCAACAAAAGAATTAACCTGTACTTGCGCCGTGCGATTACCATCATTCCGCCACTAGCGATCATTGGTTTTGGTGTGAATCCAACCAAAGCGCTCGTGATCAGTCAGGTGATCCTGTCTTTTGGGATTGCATTCGCGTTGATTCCGCTGGTTGTGTTTACAAGCAATCGCCAGATTATGGGCGGGTTAGTAAATCGCAAAATGACAGCCACTCTGGGCTGGATTATCTCCGGTCTGGTTGTATCATTGAACTTGTTCTTGGTCTATCAAATGCTCGTATAAGGAAGCAGTCAAAAGAGCCCGACCCACAAATCCCCTCAGGTTATACCTGAGAGAGAGATGGGGCGGGCTTTTTTTGGAGTGTTGTTCCAGCCAGTTATTTAAAATAATCTGCAACGCCTTCGGCGATGGCTTTAGCCGCTTTTTTCTGATAGGAGGTCTTGCGGACAATGGACTCGTCTGTAGGATTGGTGAGGAATCCAAGCTCAACCAAGGTAGCTGGAATCCGATTCTCCCTTAGGATGTGATAATCGCCAAAGGACAACCCGTTGCTTTTCAGACCGATGCCTTGCCCCAACCGGGTTTCAATCGCCCGTGCCAGCTTCAAATCATCTGCTTCTGAATAAAAGAAGGTCAACGTTCCGGACACATTTTTAGGTGAAGAATTATAATGAACACTTACAAAAGCATCAGCACGCAGGGCTTGGCTCATCTGAACACGACGCGCTAACGTCGGCTTCTGATCATCTCGGGTGCGCGTCATCTCTACCCGTGCTCCTTTAGCAACAAGAGCATCGCGGACATAAAGTGCAGTATGCAGATTCAAATCTTTCTCCATGGTGTTATATGTAGTGCCAAGCATGCCCGGATCACTCCCGCCATGACCAGGATCGATGACGATCAGCTTTCCTCGTAGTCCGCCTTTATGCTGGACGGTACTTATGCTGCTCGTACTGCTTGATATGCTTCCACTTCGGATATACTGCTCTGCCACCCAACCGGTTTCACCGCTGGCTGTACGAATTCGAGCCCAGCCGTTCTGATGAAGAAGGAGAGTGACTGTATCCTTGGCTTTTAAAGAACCGAGCACCTTATATTGTGTTCCTGGGCCACTTCGGATGCGCAGAGAATCAGCCGTGACTGTAGCCTTTGAAGTTCTACTAGAAGCATTGGCTGATGTTGACGAGGCAGTATTGGTTTTAGTAGCAATAGACGTTCCAGAAGCGCTGGATTGCAGGGAGTTGCTGTTTACCTTTTTTAGGTAATAACCCGCTACCCAGCCAGAGGTGCTCCCCGCCTTAACCTTTAACCATCCGTGCTGCTCATCAGTCACAGTAACCCGAGCCCCATTCTTAATTGATCCTACAACAGTTGCATTCTTAGCCGGTTCATCGCGTACATTTAAAGAACTCGCATATACCTGTGCGGTATAACTTCCCGCTGCTGTCTTTGCTTCAGCAGACTGTGGCGCTGCTATACCCAAAAGGCAAGCTGTGAGCAGGGTGACACCTATCATTTTGTTCATAGTATCCTCGCTTTTTGAGAGTAGTCGTAATTCCTTACCCAATTTACGAGGTTTAGAATAATATTTTTTGAGAATTTGGCCTCTTTTCTGGTGGTCTAAAGACTTGTATAATTATTACATATCGGGAAAGAGGATGAAGGAGCATTGCCGTGACTAAACCAAAGCTATTCATTGGATCTTCCAGGGAGTCTATACGTTATGCAAGAGCGATTCATGAGCAGCTGAAGAGGAATGCTGAAGTGCATCCTTGGTATGCCAACGCTTTTCGGGCGAATGAATACACTATGGAGGCGTTGGAGCGAAATTTGGATGAGAGCGATTTTGCCGTATTTGTGTTCTCGCCAGATGATGTTGCCAAAATCCGTGGTAAATATTATTATGTGACCCGCGATAATACGGGGTTTGAAATGGGTTTGTTTTGGGCTAGATTACGGCGCAGCCGTGTTTTTTGTCTAGTGCCTGATCAGGTAACTGCGCGTGATGATCTCATCCCTGGAGAAAATGTAGAAGAATATCATCTGCTATCTGATTTAGCGGGAATTACATCTTTAGAGTATGAAGTGCATCACGATAATCCTACGGCTGCTGTGGATGTGAGCTGTGGTAAGATTATTGATAGTATTCAAGAGCGTGGAAGATTCCGTGACCCGCTTAAAGATTTAGAGCAGCTAAAGATGGATTTAAGGCGCAAGGAAAGTATCCTTCATTTTTTTTGGCAATATAATAGTAATGTGACCATCTCCGAGAATGGAGATAAGTATCACGCACTTAGTGAGGCGATACGCAATTCCTTTTTACCTCCGAAGCATTGTCGTGTAATCGGTGCAGCCATCTGGCAGGCACAAGAGAAGGAACAACTTGTTCAGGTGGGGGGGAATGTCGGACGCGGTCACTCCTATCCCTTGTCTGTAACGAAAGGGTATGAGAAGCAGCCTAGTGTGGTAGATGCATTTTTATCGAGTAAATGGACTTTTTTTCAACGCACGGAAGTTGCAGAGGTATATATCCTATGCTATCCTCTAGGTAAGAAGTATGTTCTTTCCGTTCATTTCTCAGGAAGTGATGGATTATCTGCAGATGATCTTAAGGCGGTAGTTGGGAATAATCAGGATTTATTCCGTACCATCAATCATTTAGTAGGAGAGGATTCAGCATGA
Source organism: Paenibacillus sp. FSL H7-0716 (assembly GCF_038002705.1). Classification (NCBI taxonomy): domain Bacteria; kingdom Bacillati; phylum Bacillota; class Bacilli; order Caryophanales; family Paenibacillaceae; genus Paenibacillus; species Paenibacillus sp. FSL H7-0716. Next base: position 108,994 of record NZ_JBBODA010000006.1, on the reverse strand, counting down.
AGAGAATAAAAGGTATTAACAGCTTATCCGATGCTGTTCTCCGATCTGCGAGTGGTGGGAGCAGGAGTGCAGGCGGCGATGACAAAAGCACCAAAAGAAAAGCAGGCTCGAGTCATTCTGCTCAGCAGCCAGCTTCAGCTCAGATTTATACTGCACCTTCTTTGGACGGCGGAGACGACGAATATAAGAAGCTTATCAGCGGAAAAGTAGATAATAATAAACCATCCTTTGCGTGATTTTTTTATAAAAAGGGGGCCTCAGCCGTTGGCTTGAGGGCCCCTTTTTGGTATTCCATTCTAACGGCTGTTCTTCTTGGCGATTTCACGCCGTACGACAGGTGCAACCTCTGTTGCCAAAAGCTCAATGGCTTTGGCTACCTTAGCGTAAGGAAGGCCGCCGATATCGAGCTGAGTCATAAAGCGGCTATGACCGAACAGCTCATGCTGATAGAGAATTTTTTCGATAATTTGCTGCGGGCTGCCCACAGCCATCGTGTTATCAGCAGTTACATATTGCCCAAAGTCATCACGAGACACCTTGTACTCTTGACCCGGTTTTGGACGGATAGAGTTACGGTAACTATAGTAGTAAGGGTAATATTCATCCAACGCCTGCTGTGAGGTTTCAGCAATGTAGCCGTGGCTAGTGATCGCAATCTTTAGATCCTCAGGTGCATGTCCTGCTTGAATTCCGGCACGCCGATAGGTGGCGGCAAGCTCTTGAAAAGGCTCTGGACTGCCGCTTAGGATGGCGATAGCCATTCCGGTTCCGAGCATCCCGGCCTTCTCCGCGCTTTCTGGAGAACCGCCTACACCAATCCAGAGCGGAAGATTCTCCTGTAATGGACGTGGAGCAATCTCCGAATCCTTCAGAGATGAACGGAAGAAGCCCTCCCAGTTCATAACTTCATGTTTGTTAAGCTCCAAGAGTAAATTGATATTCTCGGAGAATAGACGGTGATAATCATCAAGCTCATACCCGAAGAGCGGAAAAGACTCCACAAAAGCACCACGCCCCGCAATAATCTCTGCACGTCCATTCGACAGCAAATCAAGTGTGGCGAAATCCTCGAACACCCGTACAGGATCAATGGTGCTTAATACGGTTGTTGCGCTCGTTAGTTTAATTCTGTTAGTAACCTGAGAAATGGCAGCCAGCACCACTGGCACCGAAGAAATTACAAAATCAAGACGATGATGCTCACCTACACCAAATACATCAAGTCCCGCCTCATCTGCCAGCTTAGCTGCAGCTACAACTTCGTCGAGACGTTGTTTTGGACTGATCTTCTTCCCTGTATGACAATCCGCTACGATGTCTCCTAAGGTATAGATACCAAATTCAAAATCGGTTGCTGGTGCTGCGGTTGCTTCGTTACTCATGCTCACAAACCCCTTGTTATTCATATATTTGCTAAAGCCTGTCCGTTTATGGAGGAATGTGATTATTATAACACAATGACTTACAAAATGTAAGTTTGTGAGTAAATGTTTTGATTTCTTCTGTTGTTTTTGACAAAATGGAATAATAATCCATAAGGGTTATGTCCTGCTCGTCCAATATTATTATATTTGATTTTAAGAAGCTATCCAAATGAGGCAGTTACTTATATGAGGAGGAGTTTGGTGGTGAGAGGAACAATATTGAAATCTTATCTTCGTACTGCAGTTATTGGTTTAGGGGTATTTCTTATGGTAAATCCGGTACAAGCAGCTGCGGTTGATCCACACACCTCTTTTATAGGCTCGAATGTTGATGATTACTATGCAAACCTGCCTGCCGCGAAGGTGGAATGGTCAACAACAATGGATTTGCCAGCTTTGAAAGATGTGCCGTCGGATTATATCATAGGTAAGGGTGTTGTTGCAGTCGGAGCGGGCAAAGCTTTTATCCTTCAAAAGGGTCAGCTTTTAGCGATTAACGTCCAGACTGGAAAAGTAATGTGGAAGTACGGCTCCAAATTAACAACGCCGCTGCTCTATCAGGATGGCGTGGCTTACGTCACTTCGGAGGCAGGTACAATCTATGCAGTTAACGCGGCTACGGGCAAAAATAAATGGAGCTCATCGGCAACCAGTAAAGGTGTTAGTAAATTGTTAATTGATAAAGAGCAGCTATTTGCTGCTAATGGCGATATTCAAGCCTACAATCTGAAAGATGGCAAGTTGCAGTGGCGCGATAATTTCAGCGAAATGCTGTTTGAACCATTTATGGTTGAGGGGAATCTGGTGCTAGCTCAAAACTCAGAATCCGGAGCATATACGTATGACATTTTACATGCATTTGATCGAACAACAGGTAAAGAGCTTTGGAATAGTGGTAATCATAGTCTTCCGATTGCAGCAGATGGGACTACGCTTATCTCACAACGGGAAGCTACATTGGTAGACCCTCCTCCTTTGACGACACTCGATCATTTGGATGTGAAGACAGGTAAGCTTGTAAAGGCTGTAGAGTATAATCCCACTCATATAGATCCTAATCATCCGAAACCAGAAGAAGAATATATGACTAGCGGAGGCAGAGCCTGGATCATTGGGGACAGGATATATATTGGGGGACAAAAAGGAGTCTATGGCTACCCAGTAAATGTTGATCCAGCTGCCGTAACACGAGATAATTATTCGTATGAATCCATCGGAGCTAAGTTAGCCTACGCGGCGGGTCCTTATGATGGAAGAATTCTTTTTAGTAACGAACAGAGCATTTATGGTGTTAAAATGTCTAATAAATCTGTGTTCCAGTACGGAGGAATCAGCAATCCGATTGCCCGCTTCGATCTGCTCGGACATGGCATGTATGTTGCCCAGACCGATGGGAAATTGGTTGCTATTGATCTAATTACCGCCAAACCGATCGTGCAGCTCAAAACATCAGGTAGAGTATTCGGCCCAACCTTGCTGGAGAACGGGATGATTATTGTGCAGAGTAAAGGGACGTTAACTGCTTTCAAGGAGCCTCAGGCTCTGAAAATGAAATAATCGAATCCACAACGGCTCTCCGATAACCATCCGGCAGAGTCGTTTTTAGTGGAATGATTCCACAATCCCAGTGCGAAAAATACAAATCTATTTTATGATAATAAGGTTATATGATGAGTAGACTGTAAGTTAACCAAATTACATAGAAGGACCGAGGGATATTATGGAACAGCAAGCGGTTTGGGCGATAGGTATTTTTCTGCTTATTTATGGACTTATTATTTCCGAAAAGATTCACCGTACCATTCTGGCGATGTTAGGCGCTATCGTCATGATAGCGATGGGCATTGTGGATCAGGAGACGGCACTGCAGCACATCGATTTTAATACTATAGGATTGCTTGTAGGAATGATGATGATTGTAGGGATTACCGCTGAGACGGGGCTCTTTAAATACGCAGTTGTGAAATCAGCTAAGTTGGCGAAGGGGAAGCCGAAGAGAATACTGATTGCTTTGTTTGTGATTACCGCAGTGGCTTCAGCATTTTTGGATAATGTGACGACAGTACTGCTTATGGTGCCAGTCACCTTCAGTATTACAAGACAACTGCGCATACATCCGCTGCCTTTTTTAATGTCACAAATTATCGCATCTAATGTAGGCGGAACGGCAACCTTGATCGGAGACCCGCCTAATATCATGATTGGCAGTGCTGTTAAGGAGCTGACCTTCATGGCTTTTATTAGCAATCTGACACCCGTGATTATCATCATTGTTTTGGCGTATATCCCGCTGCTGTTATTGATGTTCGGTAAACAAATTAAAACCACACCTGAATTGCAGCAGAGCATCATGGACATGGATGAGAAGGTTATGATTACGGATCATAAGCTGCTGCGAAAATGTCTGATCGTACTGGCAATTACGATTGCCGGGTTCTTTTTACATCAAGTGTTACATTTGGAGTCCGCTACGGTTGCGCTGGCTGGTGCATTTTTACTGCTGCTGCTGACCGGAGGGGAACATATGCTGGAAAAAGCTTTTCACAGCGTGGAATGGATTACGATCTTCTTTTTTATCGGACTGTTCGTGTTGGTGTCAGGGCTTGTAGAGACAGGTGTGATTGCAGAGCTGGCAGCAAAAGCGATTGAAATAACGAATGGTGATGTGCTGATGAGCTCAATGATGATTTTATGGGTCAGCGCCATTACCTCAGCATTTCTGGATAACATTCCTTTTGTAGCAACTATGATCCCTCTGATTCAGGAGATGGGCAATATGGGGATCAGCAATTTGGAGCCGTTATGGTGGAGTTTGGCTTTAGGGGCTTGTCTGGGTGGGAATGGCACATTGATTGGTGCGAGTGCTAATTTGATCGTAGCGGGTTTGGCAGGAAAAGAGGGGTACCCGATTACATTCATGAAGTATTTGAAGGTCGGTTTTCCTTTGATGCTGTTGTCCATTGTGATCTCCAGCGTGTATTTATATTTAAGATATCTGATGTAAGCAGCGTTACTAAGAGCCGGGGGAGCGATATGCTTGAAGTGATATTTTGATACGGCAGGTAGAAGTAGTCGAGGAAGTAGAAGGAGTAGAGGAAGTAGAGGAAGTAGAGGAAGTAGAGGAAGTAGAGGCAGCAGAGGCAGCAGAGGAAGTAGAGGCAGCAGAGGCAGCAGAGGCAGCAGAGGAAGCAGAGGAAGTAGAGGAAGTAGATGCAGGAGTATAAGTAACAAGTGGAGGCAAAATGCAGATTTTGAAGCGGTGAACATATGTTGAAGTGACGGTGGGAGCATATAAGTGTACTTTGTACAGTTATAACTCATCGAATAAATTGTCCCCCCAAAAATAGCTGTATTCAGTACACTTATTTTCATGATTTCCTCAGCTAAAGGTGATTTTTCTGGATTTTAATTGTATAGAATACAGTTATATTCAGGACGCCCCCTTTTTTATACGAAATAAGTGTACAGAATGCAACTAAATCAAAGATTGGGTTTAGATTTGGTAATTAAAATATACGGGGGGATCCGGAGGAGTTATTCCGAGGTTTACCCAAAGTCGACTTAACGCTACGCAATGCAGATAAACAAGCAGGCAGTGATTCTCCAATATCTGGAGGCTCACTGCCTGCTTGTTTTTTACATTAGAAAGGGCTGCTTAAGGAGTATGACTTCCAAAATACTGGTAACTTCCTTTGGGATATTGATTCCACTCGCCCTCAAGTGAATACTGCTGTGATCCAGTGTATATACCAGATTTACGGACAATAGTTCCACCTGTGGAGAGGAATTGCTGAGTAGAGGTAGGGTCACCGAGAACATCTACGATTTGGCCGTTTTTCTTCAGTACTAATGCTGTAATATTATATGTTTTTGGATTATAAAGACTCAGCTCATCATTGTAATAGGAGATATTCATTAAATCAAATGCGTCCCCAAAAGTAGAATCTATAAACATATACGGCATTGCTACAGGTACAGGATATAATGGCCGGGAATAAACCTGTTTGGTTTGGGTGGCTTTCATAAATTGGTAGACTTCAAGGGTGTAACCTTCTGCTTTTCCTGCGGGATTACCATTTCCTTTATAGTACAGCTCAACTGCGATTCTGCCGTCACCGCCGTCCAGATACTCTGAGAAGAATAGCTCGGAGGTGCCCTGTGAAGCCACACTTATAGATAAAACAACCGCTTTACCATCAGAACCTACTATCCATACCGTTCCTGGACTTGTAGGACCATTCCATATAGCTCCATTCAGAATTGCAGGTCCGCTCAATGAACCTGTGCTGCTTTCTGTATACACTTTAAATTGACTCTGATTAGGAATCAGCTTGGAAATATCGAAGGAAATATTGGATACACCTTGCTTGGTGGTTATTGGCACAAAGCCGTTGTTTACAAGCTGGGCTGTAATCAAGGTGAAAGTTGAGGTAGTTGAACCTCCTTTATTATCCGTTGCTGTGAGGGTCACTAAACCACTCGCTGAACTATTAGCTGCCGGAGTTACCGTTAGAGTGTTGCCATTAATGCTAAGTGTACCAGCATTTACGTTATCTATAGAAGCTGAATAAGTAAGCATGTCATTGTCTGGATCTTGAAAAAGCTGGGCCAGATCAAATATACGTGGTGCCGTGATACCTGGTGTTAAGAGTTGAGTAGTGATTCCAGATATCGCAATTGGTGGCTGATTAGACGTTACAGTGAATACAAAAGTAGAAGTGTTAACGCCACCTTGGCCGTCCATTGCTGTTATTGTAATCATGGCCGTACCTGAATTGACCGGCACAAGGTTGAGATGATTCCCATTTACAGATACAGTGGCAACGCTAGTGTCAGAGGATGCAGCTGCGAATGTAAGCGGGTCGCCATCCGGATCAATGAACACATTACTGATGTCGACGTTTTGGACACCACTTGTGATCAGAGCAGATATTGGATCAATATTATTTTGCACGACTGGTGCATGGTTCACCGGAGTCGGCGCCGGAGTAGGCTCAGGAGTCAGCACCGGAGTAGGACTAGGAGTCGCTACGGGAGTAGGCTCAGGAGTCGCCACCGGAGTAGGACTAGGAGTCGCTATCGGAGTAGGCTCAGGAGACGCTACCGGAGTAGGGCTCGGAGTCGCGACTGGAGTAGGCTCAGGAGTCGCCACCGGAGTAGGACTAGGAGTCGCTATCGGAGTAGGCTCAGGAGTCGCTACCGGAGTAGGACTAGGAGTCGCTATCGGAGTAGGCTCAGGAGTCGCTACCGGAGTAGGACTAGGAGTCGCTACGGGAGTAGGCTCAGGAGTCAGCATCGGAGTAGGACTAGGAGTCGCTACCGGGGTAGGGCTCGGAGTCGGTGCCGGAGTAGGCTCAGGAGTCACTACGGGAGTAGGCTCAGGAGTCGCGACTGGAGTAGGACTAGAAGTCGTCACCGGAGTCGGCTCAGGAGTGGCCACCGGAGTCGGGCTAGGAGTCAGCACCGGAGTCGGGCTCGGAGTGGCTACCGGAGTAGGACTAGGAGTCGCTACGGGAGTAGGCTCAGGAGTCGGATCGCTCACGGCGGCGTTAGCAGACGTGGACGAAGTATACGCAGGAGCAACGGCTCCAGATGCATTTTGAATCGTTTGGATATTATCTTGAATGGCTGTGTAATTTGTTATGAAATGTGAAGGCAGACTGTTGCCAGGCAACTGCAGATTTTGAATAGATAAGGAGGGAGCGATGGTGATCTTAGCGCCGCCTTCAACTATTTTTAAGGTTTGCAGGAAACTGCTGCTATGAATAGTAAATGGAGTTATAGAATCCACAATGATCTGCCCAATTTGGCCCTGAAAAGTTATACTCGAAACGCCATTTTTAATCTTCAAATCACCGGTAACATTGCCTTTAATAACAACATCATTTCCAGAAATATTGAGCAAAGAACCGGAGGGTAAGCCGGAGGTATTTAGTTGAACCCCTTTTTGTACAATTTCAAGCTCTTGCAAACCATCTATATGACGATTCAAGGAATTGAACTTAAGGACAGCTCCTCTTAAAGCATCATGGTTGCTATCACCCATTAATTCTTTGAGTTTACCTTCAATGAGGTAAGGCGTGCCATTGATCGTTACGAAATCTCTATCTATATTGTCGATCGTTGCAGTTTGTTGTTCTTCTTTAAAAATATTCAGCAGAAAAGAAGCCATATCCTGCCGCTGAACAGTACCTTTGGGGCTGAACATATCTTCGGGAGAGTCTATAAGTTTAAGACGTAATGCGACATCGGTATACTCTTTTGCCCAATTGCTGATTGTGGATTCGTCATTAACCTTCTTGGCTTGTCCACCTTGCGCTCCAGTTCCGCGGATGGCACGAACAAATATAACTGCAAGCTCTTCTCTAGTTACAGGTCTGGATGGATTAAAATTACCTGTAAGATCACCCTCCATAAATCCTGCCTTTTTAACAGCCTCAATAGCGGAGACACTCCAACTGGAGTCAGATACGTCTCTAAAGGTAGAGGTGGAGTTCACTGAGGAATCTAGCTTTAAGGTCTTCGCTAAAATGGCTGCGAGCTCTTGGCGAGTCATTGTCGCAGTGGGTCTGAATTGTCCATTCGGATCGCCTTTAAGCAAGCCTAGACGAGCAGCCTCGAGGATTGCGGCACTTTTCGTCTGTTGTATTTCGGTTAAGTCGGAGAACGGTGGAGTGATTTCAGCTGCAGATGCATAGAGAGTACCACCGAACAAGGTGTTAAGGGCAACAAGTGTTGCTCCCCATTTTAATGATATGCTTTTCAAGCAAAAGCCCCTTCCTTAGAACCAATTTGTCATAAGCTTACTTCATTATATCGACGCAAAAGCAAGGTTTTTTAATACTTTCATCCTAGTAAAAGTGATTAAATTCATTGCATTTCTAACTAACGCACTAGAAATAAATCCACTTCTGTTCCATAAAGGGGCTTGTTTTTTGTTGACAGCTTATAAAATCGATGATATTTTAAATATTATAATTCCAATTGATTTACTTTGAATAATGATTGCCGACTGTTCCTACAGAGGTATTGCGAATGTAAAAACGCAATGCCTCTGTTTTTTTTGTCCATACAGATTAAAGGAGGGGTCAAGGTGGGAGAAGCGTTGCTGTCAATTTCGAACCTAAATAAACGTTTTGAGTCTGCTGGGGGTCATGTTCAAGCACTCCATAATGTAGATCTCCATGTACAGGAGGGCGAATTTATTACAGTCATCGGCCCCAGCGGCTGTGGAAAAAGTACATTATTACGCATCGTAGCCGGTCTGGATAGCGGGTACACTGGCAGTGTCACCCTGGAAGGGGCGGAGATTGGGGGTCCTGGAATCGATAAGGGTTTTATTTTTCAGGAGCATCGCCTCTTTCCCTGGCTTACCGTTGAGAAGAATATTGCCTCTGATTTACCACTAGGGAACAAGGAGGTTAGGCGGAAGGTCGATGAATTGATTGATCTGGTGAAGCTAAATGGATTTGAGAAATCTTATCCCCGCGAGTTGTCGGGAGGGATGGCCCAGCGGGTAGCAATAGCTCGTGCACTTCTGCGCAATCCGAAAATACTGCTGCTGGACGAACCGTTTGGAGCACTGGATGCATTCACTCGGGCCCATATGCAGACGGTATTGCTGGACATTTGGCGGGCTAACCAAACAACCATGATTTTTGTGACGCATGATATTGATGAGGCTGTGTTCTTGGGGAATCGGGTAGTGATTCTAGAGCCGCGTCCCGGGAAAATACGTAAAATTGTACCGATAGATTTACCGTATCCACGGAAAAAAACAACGACCTCCTTTCAAGAGCTGCGTTTGAAGGTGTTGAATTATTTTGAAAAGGTAGATGAGCTAGAGCTTACAGACGGAGCCGGAATATAAAATAGGTCGACCATACCCATGGAGACTTTCGAAGACATTAACATTCGAAGGTCTCTTTCTGTTTATTTAAAGTGATTGTAAAGCTGAAAAAAGGTGGGTTCAAAGTATGACAAATCGGGCTGTAGCCATAAGAACTTCCGGACGCCCCGGAAAGGTGGCAACACTAGGACTTGGTCTTTTGCTGCCGGGCAGTGTGCTGATTCTGTGGCAGACGCTTGGGCATTATGGAATGATCTCGGAGATGCTGTTCCCTACGCCGTATACGATTGCGGAATCTTTTGTAACTTTAGCGGCTTCAGGCGATTTGTGGCCGAACTTTAGGATCAGCTTGGTCAGAGCCTTTTCTGGATTCCTGCTAGGTGGTGGACTGGGTCTGCTGTTAGGACTTCTCGTAGGCCTGTTCCGCAGATCGGAGAAGCTGTTAGATCCTTCCCTGCAAATGATCCGTATGATTCCCAGTCTGGCGGTAGTACCGCTGTTCATTTTATGGTTCGGGATCGGTGAGGAGTCGAAGGTGCTATTGATTGCTAAGGGAGCTTTTTTCCCACTTTATATCAATACGTTCATGGGAATTCGCGGCGTGGATAACAAGCTGTTCGAAGTTTCCCGGGTACTTGGCTTCAGCCGGTTGAAGCAGATTGGCAGGTTAGTACTTCCAGCAGCGCTGCCGAACATTATTCTCGGAGTGCGTCTCTCTCTAGGGCTTTCTTGGCTGGGGTTAGTAGTAGCAGAGCTTATTGCATCTACCTCAGGCATTGGATACATGATGTCCGATGCGCGTCAATTCGCGGACACACCAGTGGTGTTCGTGGGAATTATTATTTTTGCCGTAGCTGGATTGTTGAGTGATTCCATTGTTCGTTACATTGAACGACGGTTGTTGAGATGGCAAGACAATTATCGCGGATAACCTTGAACGCTCATTAAACAAAAGGGGGATGCACCATGAGCGATGGAGTAGAAGCTATTATCAAAAATACTAAAAGAGCCAGAGAAACGCTGGATAGCAGCGGCACAGCTCCTTTATCCAAGAAGACACTGAAGAAACCCGCAATACAAGTTGCATGGAAACCCTTGCTCTCTGATTGGGGAATGGGTGCAATTATCCCGGTGGTGACGTTAGTCCTTTGGCAGCTGGCAGGGAGTACGGGGCTGGTCTCAGCAACCTTTTTGCCGACTCCGCTTTCGATTGCAAGAGCTTTTACTGACTTGTTGGTTACTGGAGAGTTAACTCATCATCTGGGTGTCAGCATGGGTAGGGCGGGCATCGGATTTCTTATTGGAGGTGTATTGGGTCTTCTATTCGGCGTACTGACTGGCTTGTTTCGCAGTGTAGAATATGTGCTCGATCCTAGCGTACAAGTGCTTAGACTTGTTCCCCATTTAGCTATAGCGCCGCTCATTATTCTCTGGTTCGGGTTTGGAGAGATGTCTAAAGTTGTGATCATTATGACAGGCTCATTTTTTCCGCTCTATATTAATACGTTTATGGGCATCCGCAATATGGACAATAAATTGTTCGAAGTAGCTCGGGTTTTGGGATTCAGTCCATATCAGAAGCTGCGCAGGCTTATACTCCCGGCGGCGCTGCCTGGAATTTTGTTAGGGCTAAGGTTGTCGCTGGCTGTAGCTTGGATTGGTTTGGTTGTAGCAGAGCTTATTGGATCACAGTCAGGTATTGGGTTTCTTATCAATGAGGCGAAGCAGAACTCTAATACGGAGGTTGTATTCGTAGGCATTATTATTTTCGCAATTGTCGGTAAGCTGATCGATTCCTTGTTCCGGATTATTGAACGAAAGTTCCTGTTCTGGCGCGATAGTTACGAAGGCTAAACAAACTGAGGAGGTCTTGAACATATGAGTGGATCGGTGAAAAAAGGATCGGTGAATTTGGTGGCAGACGTGCTCGTTATCGGAGGAGGTCCGGCAGGAACGTGGGCAGCCCTTACTGCATCAGCGAAGGGGGCCAAAGTAATCCTTGCAGATAAAGGGTACTGCGGTTCAAGTGGGGCAACGGCACCGTCGGGAACGGGGGTCTGGTATGTGAAGCCGGATGAGAAGCTCCGGAAAGAGGCAAAAGCAAGTCGTTATGCGCTTGGCGGTGAGCTGGCTGAATCTCGCTGGATGGACCGGGTGCTGGATCAAACCTATGCCAATATGAACAAGCTTGGTGTTTCCGGTTATCCATTCCCTGTAGATGAGCGGGGCAATCAATTCCGAAGAAGTCTGCAAGGACCGGAATATATGAAATTAATGCGTAGGCTGGTGAAAAAGGCAGGCGTCAAAATTCTAGATCACAGCCCAGCCCTGGAACTCCTGGCAGATGAGCATGGCGTAGCTGGAGCGGCTGGAGTTCATACCCAGAGTGGAGAAACCTGGACTGTTCAGGCAGGAGCAGTCGTCATTGCTACCGGAGGCTGCGCCTTTCTAAGCAAGGCACTTGGCTGCAACGTGTTGACCGGAGATGGCTATCTCTTCGCTGCTGAGGCTGGGGCGAATCTGTCCGGCATGGAATTCTCCAATGCCTATGCGATCTGCCCTACGTTCTCTTCGGTGACCAAGACGGCGTATTACAGCTATGCCAGCTTTTATTATGAGGATGGAAGCATTGTGGAGGGAGCCGGTTCCAAGAAAGGCCGTTCTGTAATTGCCCGGAATCTGTTGGCAGGTAATCAGGTGTACGCCAAGCTGGATGGGGCACCAGAGGATTTAAGACCGCTGCTGCGGGTAGCGCAGACGAACTTTTTCCTTCCATTTGACCGCCAGGGAATTGATCCGTTCAAGGATGCGTTTCCGGTTACTTTGCGGCTCGAAGGCACGGTTCGGGGGACGGGTGGCATTCATATTACAGATGAAAGCTGCGGCACAGGTGTTCCCGGACTTTACGCGGCAGGAGATGCGGCTACCCGCGAGCTGATTTGCGGAGGTTTTACTGGCGGAGGCAGCCATAATGCGGCGTGGGCGATGTCTTCAGGTTCTTTTGCTGGTGAAGGAGCTGCTGTCTATGCACAGAGTCTGGGGTCGCACGCTGCGCAGCGTAGTCCAGTCGGCTTATCATCATCACCACTGGTGCATCAGGAAGTGAAGCCGGGTGTGGCAGCCCAAACGGCAGAGTATGTGTCTGCTGTGCAAGCTGAGGTGAAGCCGTATGATATCAATTTGTTCCGGACAGAACAAGGGCTGACTTCTGCACTAGATCGTCTGGATGGATTGTGGAAAGAGCAACGAAGCCGAGAAATTCAGCGTACGCCAGAAGGGGTCAAGGCACGGGAAGCCGAAGCCATGACCGCAACAGCCCGCTGGATGTACAATTCTGCACTTGCTCGTACAGAGACGAGAGGCATGCATAAGCGTGAGGATTTCAAGGCTACAGATCATGGCCAGCATCACCGCTTGATCAGTGGCGGATTAGATCAGGTATGGGTGAAGACGGAAGCCGTGGCTAAGGAGGGTGTTCTATCGTGATTGAGGTGATCAGCGCTGCCAGATGTGTAGAGTGCAACCAATGTGTATCTGTCTGCCCGACTAATGTTTTCGAACGGGTAGAGGATGGCATTCCTGTTATTGCCCGGCAGAGCGATTGCCAGACTTGCTTTATGTGTGAGCTGTATTGTCCTGTCGATGCTCTCTACGTTGCACCAGACTCTGAGAATATTATTGGTGTGACAGAAGCGGAACTTCAGGAGCAGGGACTACTTGGCGGTTATCGTGAAAAAGTAGGCTGGGGTAAGGGCAGGCAGCCGGTGGCAAGCCATGACTTTATGTATAAATTGGCGTCGAGGGCAGGGTTCTGAGCTTGATCAAGATTTAAATAAATAGCATAAACCTAGGGGGAGAAACAATGAAACAAGCGTACAAAGAGATTCAAGGGAAACGTTCTAGGAAGATTCGGTTTGCACTTTTAACTACAATTATGATGGCCATGCTGGTGCTTCAGGCTTGCGGAAATAATACGGGCGGCAATGGAGCGTCTGCCTCCGGGGGATCAAATACGGAGAAGGCGGGAGAAGAGGCCACGAGCAATGTTCCAGCGGTATTGAACTTTGGGTTTATCGGTTCCAACAAATTGAATGTGCCCGGCGGTGCAGAGGGTTGGGGCTTTTATAAAGGGATTATTCAAGAAGAGTTGAAGAAATACGGCATTACTGAAGTGAAGCTTACTGGCTTTCCAAACGGTCCGGATCAGACAGAATCCTTGATTAGTGGTCGGCTGGATATCGGCAGTCTTGGAGATACACCTGCTATTATTGCCTACGCTTCTGGGGCCAAGACCCGTCTGATTTCACAATCTTCCGCGAACACGATTGGTTATTTGATCGGCAAGAAGGATGGTCCCAAGACAGTTAAAGATCTGCAAGGTAAAACTATCGCGATTCAAAAAGGATCCTTCATGCACCGTTATGTAGTTGGATTACTACAGGAAGAAGGCGTGACCGACTACAAACTCGTGCATATGCTCATTCCTGATGCTACCGCAGCTTTAGCCCGTGGAGATGTAGATGCTACAACAAATCTAGGTGTTCCTGCACTGAAGCTGATTGACCAGGGCTATACTCACTTGGATGATGCCTCGAAGCACCCGAACCTGCTTGGTTCTAGTGCAACAGTTGTGTCTGAGGATTATCTGGCGAAGTTCCCTGATTTTCCGAAGGTATGGAACGAAGCTAGAGAGAAAGCCTTGGCAGACTTGAAGCAGCATGAAGATGAATATTATCAATTTTTGGCTGAAATCGGAGATACAACGCCTGAGCTGGCGAAGCAAGTGAATCCGATTAGTGATATCAAGGATACTGCGTTCACTGATGAAGGAACAAAGCTGTTGGAAGGTACCAAAAACTTCCTCGTCGAAGAGAAGTTAGCGAAAAAAGACTTCAATATTAGCGATTGGCAGCTGAAATAAAGTTGCTTAAAGGCTGCTTTAATTGAACTTAAGATTCTTTTATAAAGGTAATTGAGTGACTGCGGTGAATGTTTGGACTTTCGGCCACCTCTCCGCCACTCCTCCCTTTAGTGATTTTTAAGTTCAACTAGCTCAGCTAATGGTGTAGGAGGAAAAAAATATGTCGCAGCTTAAGAAGGAAATGACAGTGGATGTCCTCGTGCTTGGCGGAGGTCCTGCTGGGGCGTGGTCGGCATGGAGTGCAGCCTCGCAAGGTGCAAAGGTAGTCCTGGCGGATAAGGGCTACTTGGGCACAAGTGGCGCAACTGCACCGGGTGGAACAACGTTGCTCGTTATCCCTCCCATTGCCGAGCTGCGGGAGCAGGCAGTGCAGGCCAGACTTAAGTCCGGCGGATACTTATCGGAGAATGCTTGGATTCACCGGGTGCTGGATCAGGTAGAGCAGAACCTGGCTCAAGTGGAGCAGTGGGGGTATCCGTTTCCGAAAGATGAAGAAGGAAACTCACTGCGTACCCATCTCCATGGACCAGAATATATGCGGATTATGCGAAAAGTTGTGCGCAAAGCAGGGGTCACAATTCTTGATCAGTCACCAGCGCTGGAACTTCTTCACGATGAACACGGTGTTGGTGGAGCGCGTGGGATCAACCGCCTGACAGGAGAGTCTTGGGAGGTGAAGGCAAATGCCGTTGTGATGGCTACCGGAGGCTGTGCTTTTCTCAGCAAAGGCCTTGGTTGCAACGTCCTGACAGGGGAAGGATTGTTGATGTCCGCAGAGGTGGGAGCTGATCTTTCGGGCATGGAATTCAGCCGCCAATACGCCCCAAGCTTTGCGGACGGAACCGTAACACGTGGACGCATGCTGGCTTGGGCCACCCTTTATGATGCGGACGGTCATCCGTTGCATAGAGGGGACCGGACCTTTGGCAGCATTCCTGAGCTGATGCTGAAGGGTCCGGTTTACGCTTCGCTGGATCTGGCAGACACCGCGGAGAAACAGGATTTTCTGCGCAAAGCGCATCCGATTTTCTTTATGCCGCTGGAGCGGGCGGGAATTGATGCGTTTAAGCAGAAATTCCCGCTCACCCTGCGCTATGAGGGCACTATGCGCGGCACTGGGGGTCTGCGCTTGAGCGGCACGGATTGCCAGACGACCGTGCCCGGACTCTATGCGGCCGGAGATGCCGCATCTCGCGAGAAAGTGACCGGCGCCATCTCCGGCGGCGGGGCTTACAACGCTTCCTGGGCCATGTGCAGCGGAAGCTGGGCTGGACAGGGAGCCGCGCAGCATGCGCTGTCCTGCCGAGGACAGGCGAACAGCCGCAAGCTGACCGCAGCGGGACGCTACGGGCTGGCGGCTGGCGCCGATGCCTCGGAAACGCTGGAGGTGAAGCCGCTAATCGCGGCAATCCAGCGTGAAATCTTGCCGCTGCAGATCAATTATTTCCGCAGCGAGCCGGGTATTTCTTCAGCCTTGAAGCGGCTGAATGCCTTGATGCCCTATTTGAACGGGCAGGCTCCTGCCAGCGTTCAGGGCATCGTGCAATCGCGTGAAGCCGCGGCTATGCTCGCGGTCGGCAGGTGGATGTACACCGCGGCACTCGCCCGGAAAGAGACCCGCGGACTGCAAAAGCTAGCGGAATATCCGGAGCTTGATCCGCGCCAGACTCACCGGCTGATCTTATCCGGTATTCAACATATAAGCGTCAGTACAGAGGCTGTGCCCCATGCTCATGAACTGAATGCGCTGAAGGAGGGGCAAGCGATTTGATCGAATTAATCAGCTTGGAGCGTTGTGTTGGTTGTAAGCTGTGTACGAAAGTATGTCCGACGAACGTATTCGAAATGCAGGGGAAGATTCCGGTCATTGCCCGTCAGGAAGATTGCCAGACCTGTTTCATGTGTGAAGCTTATTGTCCTGTAGATGCTTTATACGTGGCACCACAGGCGGATCTGCTGATCGGTGTAAATGAGGAGGCGCTGATTCAGTCAGGTGTGTTGGGGAGCTGGCGTGCTGAAATCGGCTGGGGACCAGGTGCGAATGGTTCGATGGCGGAGAGGGACACGACTCCTTATTTTGAAGTGTTTACCGAGCAGTACCGTACATGATTAAGCAGAGGCTTAAACCCAAAAAATCCGCCCGAAAGCTGGGCGGATTTTTCATATATTAGAAACTTACAGCAGGGCTTCGATAGCTGGTTCAATATCCAGCGGGTCCACCGTAGATTCGAATCTAGTGACAACGTTGCCTTCGCGATCAATCAGGAATTTAGTGAAGTTCCATTTGATTTCGTCATTGTTCAGAGCCTCTGGATCTTTGTCTTCAAGCATGCTTTGCAGCAGCTTTCCTGAAGAATGGTTGATATCGAACCCTTCAAATCCAGCCTGTTCTGTAAGGTAGGTGAAAAGAGGGTGTTTAGCTTCGCCTTTTACGTCAACCTTTTCAAAGAGTGGGAAGGTTACCCCGTAATTGATTTGGCAAAATACATTAACCTCTTCATTGCTGCCGGGTTCTTGCTCTCCAAATTGATTGGAAGGAAAGCCGAGAATTTGGAGGCCGCGTTCCTCGTACCGTTCATAGAGCTTTTGCAGATCTGAATATTGGTGGGTAAATCCGCACTTACTTGCTGTATTCACTATCAGTAGCACTTTACCTTTGTATTGCTCTAGCTCGATATCTTTTCCCCGAATACTGCGTGCTGAATATTGATAAATGCTCATGGCTGCTACATCCCTTCAGTTATCTATGCTTTTTGAAAAAGAACAGGAAATATTTATAATAATTAAATTGTAAACAATTAAATTATCGCTGTCAAACAATACAGCTTGAAGGAATTGGAACCGTAATTGCCAGGTTGGAATAGGATAGATAATGGGTATGGATCAGTCAAACAAATTTATTGCGTTAAAGCTACTCTGCGTTCCATTATTATCTTGCATCGGGAACGTTTTTTGATTAAGATAGCAGAAACCAGCGCAAAAGCCGCGCTGACATAGATAAGGACTATGACGAAGAGAGTAAGCATTATAGCGGATCTTAACAGGGAAGGCGTGCCGGAGACTGAGAGCACCCTCATGAGACGATTAATGCCGAAGTTCACTTCCGAGTCGGCCCCTGAAGTAGTTTGTCACAGGTTGTGGCAGGTATGAGTAGGGAGGCCCGCGCCCCGCGTTACCGGGTGAAAGACAGAATTAATTCTTAGTCAGGGGAACATGAGATTCTATTCCTTTGTGCTAGTATTCGGGTTAATTCTAAATAAGGGTGGTACCACGGCTCCTCGTCCCTTGCGACGGGGGGCCTTTTTGCGTTCCAAATTATAACAAAAAGAGGGAGTGGAAGGGTAATGAGTAACGTGGAATTGGATGTTCTTAGAGGTCGTCTGGATGAAATTAATGGGCAATTGCTGGAGCTGATCTCCGAGCGGGCTAAGATTGTTCAGGAGATTGGAGTAGTTAAAGAAAAACAAGGTGTCCCTAAATTTGATCCAGAACGGGAAAAACAGATGCTGGATAAGCTCGTAGCGAGCAACAAAGGCCCTTTCACTAACGGGACGATCCGTAGCCTCTTCAAACAAATTTTCTCAGCTTCTCTGGACTTACAAACAGATGATCATAAAAAAACTTTACTGGTAGCCCGCAAGAGCCACAAAGAGGATACAGTGATTGTTCTGCCGGGAGATGTAACGGTTGGCGGTGCTTCTTCACTGATGGTAGCCGGTCCTTGCTCCGTGGAAAGTGAACTGCAGACTCGCACCGTAGCTGCCGCCCTGCAAAAAGCCGGAGTACGTGTAATGCGTGGCGGTGCCTTCAAGCCTCGGACTTCACCTTATGATTTCCAAGGGCTGGGAATGGACGGTTTAAGAATATTACGAGAAGCAGCAAATGAATATGGACTGCTGACCATCAGCGAAATTGTAGATCCAAGACATATTGAAGAGTCCCTTGATTATGTGGATATCATCCAGATCGGTGCACGTAATATGCATAATTTCGAGCTGTTAAAAGCGGTCGGAGAAGTCGACAAGCCGGTGCTGCTGAAACGTGGATTGGCTGCCACACTCGATGAATTCATCCATGCAGCGGAATACATCATGTCTCGTGGAAACACACAGATCATGCTGATTGAACGTGGAATTCGTACCTATGAAAAAGCGACCCGCAACACGCTTGATATCTCAGCAGTGCCCATTCTCAAACAGGAATGTCATTTGCCAGTACTGGTTGATGTAACTCACTCGACAGGCCGCAAAGACATCCTTATTCCATGTGCGAAAGCCGCACTCGCAGCTGGAGCTGACGGCATTATGGTGGAGGTGCATCCTGATCCTGCAACCGCATTGTCTGATGCCGCTCAGCAGCTGAACATTGATGAATTCAACACCTTCTTTAATGAAGTGAAGGCTTCCGGATTGTACCGGTAATCTAGAAATATAGAATTTGCATGATATTTTAAGGATTTGCTAGAAAATGAGGTGTATAAGCGCTTACAAGTCTAACTAATCTTTTTGTGAAGGTGAAGGCGGGTCGAGTACAATAAGCAACATTAGCGTTGCACCGGCCCCGGGTCTTTTCTGACAAAAGATCTACACATTTTAATAGTCACAGGAGGAAACTAGATTTTGAAGCAGCTTACCTTAAATAATGGGTGGTTTTCTAACACTCGAACCGATATTTTATCGGGGATGACCGTAGCCGTTGCGCTGATTCCTGAAGCGATCGCTTTTTCGATCCTGGCGGGAGTAAGTCCGATGGTTGGTTTATATGCCTCTTTTTGCATTGCGATTGTAACGGCACTTGCCGGAGGCAGACCCGGAATGATCTCGGCGGCTACGGGAGCTATGGCTCTGTTAGTCGGAAGCCTCGTACTAGAACACGGAATAGAGTATCTGTTCGCGGCAACTGTACTGGCTGGTGTGTTTCAGATATTGATGGGGATGCTAAAGCTGGGGCGGTTTATCACCTTTTTGCCACAGCCGGTCATGACAGGGTTTGTCAACGCGCTGGCGATACTGATTTTTATGGCACAGCTTACCCATTTTAAAGGACAAGGCTGGGTGATGTACGGACTGGTAGCTCTGACCTTGCTTATTATCTACACGGTTCCTCGGTTTACCAAAGCCGTACCTTCAGCACTTGTAGCGATTGTTATCGTTTCTGTTCTTAGCATCGCTCTTCATCTGGACGTAAGAACCGTAGGCGATATGGGGAATATTACAGCAACTTTGCCACTATTTCATCTTCCGCAAATCCCGTTCACGCTGGATACGCTGCTTATTATTTTGCCATATTCACTCTCACTGGCTGTAGTTGGGCTATTGGAATCACTGATGACTGCCACCTTAATAGACGATATTACGGGCACAGGTAGTGATAAGAACAGAGAGGCGAAGGGACAGGGGCTTGCGAATGTAGTCACTGGTTTTTTCGGAGGGATGGCAGGTTGTGCGATGATCGGTCAGTCAATGGTTAACATGAAGTCTGGAGGACGCACGCGTCTGTCTACGTTTGTGTCAGGGATCTTTTTATTGTTCCTAATTATCGTACTTGGCGATGTGGTGAAGCAGATCCCGATGGGCGCGCTCGTCGGGGTAATGATAATGGTCTGTATCAGCACCTTTGAATGGGGCTCACTCAAAACTTTAACCCGTGTTCCGCTAAGCGATGCGCTGGTTATGATTGTGACGGTGGTCACTGTGGTGGTTACGGACAACCTTTCTATTGGGGTTTTGTTTGGGGTTCTGCTAAGTGCTTTAACGTTTGCTTGGAAAATAGCTTCGATCCGCCTAACTGTTCAGGAAGCGACCTCTTCCAAAACATATGCGGTTTCCGGCCAGCTGTTCTTCGGCACGACAAGCCACTTCATTCATGAATTCGCCTACGATAGCGATCCGGATCATATTATTATCGATTTTTCACACTCCCATGTGTGGGACCAGTCCGCAGTCCATGCCATAGCGAAGACGATGAGTAAATACGCCGAGCATGGCAAAAAAGTCACCATTACTGGACTTAACGACCAGAGCTCACAGCTGGTTCAGCGGGTGGGATTATCATTACAGTAGGATATACAAAAAAATAACAGATACCCTCAAAAAAGATTGCGCTGTATGCGTGATCTTTTTTTTATAGCAGATATTAACTGAAAGAAAAGGCCAGCAAGGTTTTACTTTGGGTTTAAAATAATATAAAGTATAAAGTAGATAATGTTTATCCGCTTTATACGCGGACGGTATTATCTACAGTTTGTATCAAACTATTTACGTAAATCGAGGTGCTATACATGCATATGAAAACAGGGGTAGAGCAGTCGGTATATGCACTGGTTCTACTCAACATGCTGCCGGATAAGGCGGTGTTGTCTGGGGAAGCGATTAGCCAGCAGCTCGGAGCATCGGCGACCTATTTTCAAAAACTGTTAAGAAAGCTGGTAACTGCAGACATCATCACGTCTGTTCCCGGCATTAAAGGCGGTTTTAAATTAAAGAAAAGCCCTGAAGATATTCGTGTATATGACGTTTACCTCGCGGTGGAAGGCCAGCAGTCGCTGTATTCATCGAATGGTATTCTGGTAGACATGTTGGATTTAGAAAAAGAAGACAGCTGCTGCCTGCTATCGAATCTGATGGAAGAAGCTGAATCCTCTTGGAAAGCCGTGTTAAAGCGGGAGACTATTGCTTCGTTGTCGGAGGAAATGCGTGGTGAACGCTTTAAAGATAAGATTGCAGCCTTAGAGGAATGGGTCAGTAATAAAATGGTCATCTGACCAAAGAAGGGATGTATTCGCATGAGATTAAGCATATTGGATCAGGCACCCGTGACAAGCGGCAACACTGCGGAAGGTGCCTTGAACAAAGCAGAAGAACTGGCTATTTTAGCAGATGAGCTGGGATATAGCAGAATGTGGATGGCAGAGCATCATGGCGGAAATACATTTGCTAGCTCAGCTCCGGAAGTAACGGCTGCCCGTTTAGCCGCCAAGACCAACCGTATTCGAATCGGCACCGGCGGTGTAATGATGATGCATTATTCTCCGCTTAAGCTGGCTGAAGTATTTAAAACGTTAAGTGCTTTTTCCCCGGGGAGAATTGATTTTGGTGTGGGACGAGCTCCTGGTGGCGATACAAGCGCCATGTACGCTTTATCTGAAGGCCGCGAGTTAATGCTGCATAATATGTATGACAAGCTTGGCATTACCATGCAGCTGCTTAGTGATCAGATTCCGGAAGATGAGCTATATGCCAAAAATCTCGCTGCTCCAACGAAAGTGGCGCTCCCTGAAGTATGGTTGTTAGGCTCGAGCGGCAATAGTGCGCGAAAAGCTGCACAAATGGGAGTCGGATACTCCTTCGCACAATTTTTTAATGGTGCGATGAGTAATGAGATTTTGGACCATTACCGGAATAACTACCAGCCTTCTATCTTTATGGACAAACCAGAGATCAGTGTATCTTATATGGTGACCACAGCAGAAACAAAGGAAGAAGCTGAGTATGAAGCATTACCGCAGGATATTTTTCGGTTGATGATGAGTAAGGGCCGGATTACTCAGGTGCTGACACCAGAAGAAGCTCAGAACATTTCGTTATCGGAAATTGACCGGATGTCAATCAAGGAAGGGCGCAAGATTCATTTGGTTGGTGCGGTTAAAGACATCGCCGTACGTTTGCAAGAAGAACAAGCACAATATGGATTCCAAGAAGCAATGATATGCAGCATCCCACATTCGCAGGAGAAACGGCTAGAGGTTTACCGACTACTGGCGCGTGAACTGCTAGGCTCTTGATTCTGGATAGCTAACCTTAACCCGCATTTGATGCGGGTTTTTTGTATGCTAATTTAGCTTTTGGATCGGCGCATCCCCTCAAAAGACAATAAATTAACCCTACCGCCTCCTAAAAGTAACATTTGAATGCCTAACTTCATCTATGATTAATGAAAGATTTAATTTTAAAAAGAGGATAGGAAGTGATCAAGGATGTTTCCTCTACATAAATCCGTTACGCTGACAGCCTTGTTTCTAATGAATCTGCTGGCAGGTTGCCAACATCAGGTGGACCCATCCTCCCTTCAATCGGCTAACGACTACCACACCTCAAGACCGAAGCCAACGGACACCGCTGCAAATCTCATTAAGCTAGAGTGGAAGCTGGTGGATACAATCCCCGTAGTCTCTCAACTAATTGCTCCACCTACAGGCGCTACTTTGATTACAGAGAAGAAGCTGGAAGATTTCGGAGGAGTCAAAGTGAGTGTGTATACGATGCCTAGTGACGAAGACTATGTGTATGCCAGAACTTCTACTTCCAAAGGGCAATACAGTCTAGGGGCGATAGGAACTTATAATTATCGTCAACCGGAGGATATCAAGGTAGAAGTAGTGCGGCTGTTTAGCGAAAAGGTGTTGAAAATCACTGGAGGACTAGGAGCAAATAACTCGCTCAGTAACTATTATTTAATCGACGAGAGCGGTAACCCCTCGGGTTTGCTGCAAATTGATACCGGACATTCCAGAGAGCTGGATGTTGATCAGGATGGATCTTTTGAGGGTGTAGCCGCACATGGAAATCCGATGAGTGCCTACATTTACCGCTGGAATGTTGATCACGCTGAGATAACTTTCGTTAATGATGCTTTAAAGGCGGACTCCGTGGTGCTAACGGATGAAGGAATATATGAAGCTTCTAATATCGGGGACAAGCAGAGCAAAAAATTCCGGTTGACCGTAGAAGGACTGATCCCAGAGCGGTAACGCCATGACCACTGCTGTTGAAATATTTCCTGCGACCATTTACCCTAAACCTCCGTATAGACGGTTAAGCTTGAATGATTATCCATAATCTAGGAGGGGTATTGGATGAATATGCAAATGAATCCGAAATTGAAACAGCTGCGTCCGGGGAAAATAGTCAGCGGTATTGCAGCGGTGCTCATTGTATTGTTGATCGGCGCGAACTCTTTTGTATCTGTGGAATATGGGCATGTAGGTTTATACAAAACCTTTGGTAAATTAAATGACAATACATTGTCACCCGGCATTCATTTTAAAATCCCTTTTATTCAGACAGTGATTCAGGTCAATACACAGGTAACGAAGGCGGAGACCGATACTTCAGCCTCTTCAAAGGATCTTCAGCCTGTGTCCACACATGTGGCGGTGAACTATTCCGTAAATAAGGCTTCGGCCTTTAATCTGATGAACAATATCGGAGGTAATTTTGATAGTGTAATTATCAATCCGGCTATTCAAGAAATCGTTAAAGAAGTGACAGCCAAATATCCAGCAGAGGATTTGATTACGCGTCGTGATGTGGTGTCGAGTGAGATTAGTGAGCACTTAACCGCTAGGCTGGCAAAATATGACCTGATCGTCAACGATATTAACATCGTTAACTTTAAATTCTCGGAGGCGTTTAACCAGTCGATTGAAGCAAAGCAGGTTGCCCAGCAGCAGGCGCTGAAGGCGGAAAATGATCTCCGGCGGATTGAAATTGAAGCGAAGCAAAAAATCGCCCAGGCGCAAGCAGAGGCCGAATCTTTAAGACTTAAGAAGCAAGAGGTTACACCTGAGCTGGTGCAGCTGAAGCAAATTGAGGTTCAGGAGAAAGCACTGGAAAAATGGAACGGCGTGCTGCCATCTGTAACAGGGGGAGCCACACCTTTTGTGGATGTTCAATCCCTGACTAAATAATTCATTACTGGCTTTCTGATTAATTTCACAATTTGCTGTTCTGTGATTGAGATCGTAGCTGTCTATTTTACCTTATATAATTCCGGGTTTGGCAATAAGGACAGCCCATAGTTTATTAGCATCTGATCCTCTGATAGGAAAGCCCTACTTCTATAGAAGTAGGGCTTTTATGCTATTAATATTGATAAAGCATCGTAGGGATTTGCCAGCCAGCGCCAACTGACCAAAAGAAGACATAATCGCCACGTTTGATTCGTCCGTCCTCGACTCCGCGTTGAAAAGCGATAAAAGGACTGCTTGTGGCTGTGTAGCCGAACTCGTCGCCTACATAGATGAACTTTTCTGCGGTGAGCCCAAGTCCGATTTGGATGAGCTCGATATTTTTCAGTGAGAATTGTGAAAGGCAGAATGCTGAGATATCATCCGTAGTCAGACCGTTGCGTGAGAGAAGCTCCTTCATATCCGCTATAGCCGCGTCCACACACACTGTACCGTCAAAAGGGGTCCAACGTATCCGAATCTGCTCTGGGGTCATACCCTCTTGATAAATATTCGACAGGCCGCAGGCCGGGAACATAATATTCTCGGAGCCCTCAGAATCGGTGTAATAAAGGGAATCTATGAAGCCTGCATGCTCGTTGCTGCGCTCCAGAATCACTGCTGCTGCGGCGTCCCCAAAGTTAGGGTAAGTAATTTCATCATCTGTATTGCAGTTCACTGAGCTGTAGTCGCTTCCTACGACGAGTGCGTACCTGATGCTGGGATTGGCTTGCATATAACGACTTGTCTGCTCCACGGCGGAGACCATTCCTGCGCAGTTAGCATTGGAATCCTGCGTAATGGTCCGGTGTTTACCTTGAAGCATACGGTGTAGGAGAAGTGCATTGGTAGGATAGGTGTACTCTGGTGTCTGTGAAGCGAACATGATCATGTCCATATCCTCACCTTGCAAATTCGCTTCGCTAAGCACTTTTTGGGCAGCCTTTAATCCCATCGTCAGAGCATTTTCACCCTGTTCTTTTACGATGTATCTCCGGTCGCGACCCATGACTTCTAGGAATCGTTTGATGTCCTTGCCCATACTCTGAAAATGCTTCAGATAATATTCGTTATCTACGATATGCTCTGGGTGGTAATAAGCAGCTTGGCGAATCGCTATATGTCCCAAATGGCGCCTCCTATGCTTCAATAATTTCGTAATTTTCTAATTTCGTTGCCCGTGCCACTCGGCTTAACTGCATTTTTAGGACAGGGCTTTTGGCAATAATAAAGGTTACTTTTTTAAATCCGGATTGTTTATACAGTATGTAGCATTGCTCAAGCATGGGAAGTGTGTCCTTTGAGGATACATTCAATGTCTTGCAATCTAGGATAATCTCATATTGTTTGGGGTCGAATGCACTTATGATTTGGTTGTACTCATTAATGAAACGTCCTGCATCTTCTGGCGACATAGTTCCTTCGACTTGTACATTCAGTTTTTGATCTGCAGCATTTGTGGCGAAATTGAAGTTTCCCATTTTTGATTAATCTCCTCCTAAGTTTTATCTAAGAAAAATTTTGATGAATAGGATAAAAAAACCTATTTATCTAAGACTATTATCGTATTTTTAATTGGGAAAGTTTAGGGGATTAAACCTTTATTTTTTTTAAAAGATAATTTAGGGAATGATAAACTACTTAAAATCCATAAAATCTGCACAAATTAAGGTTTGAGGTAGGCATGCCCACCCTGTTTGCTTTGCAAAGCACAGTTCTATTGGTATGATTACAGAGATGAAAAAAACTACTATCCAAATCATGGAGGAATAATAAAAATGAGCGAAATTACACTATCGGGGATCATTGATCATACACTGCTTAAAGCAGATGCACGGAAAGAAGACATTATTAAATTGGCGGAGGAAGCTAAAACTTATAAGTTTGCTTCTGTTTGCGTAAACCCTGCTTGGGTAGCTACTGCCCATGAAGTGCTGAAAGATACGCCTGAGGTTAAAGTATGTACAGTAATCGGCTTCCCGCTGGGATCATCCACAACAGAGAGCAAAGCATTCGAGACTACCGATGCTATCGATAAAGGTGCAGGCGAGGTGGATATGGTCATCAATATCGGAGCATTAAAAGATGGCAACGATGAGCTGGTTAAACGTGATATTGCAGCTGTTGTAGATGCAGCGCGCGGCAAAGCCCTGACAAAAGTCATCATTGAGGCTTGTCTGTTAACGGAAGAAGAAAAAGTTCGTGCCTGCAAGCTATCTGTTGAGGCCGGAGCAGATTACGTAAAAACATCCACTGGATTCTCTACAGGCGGGGCAACGAAAGAAGATATCGCGCTTATGCGTGCTACAGTTGGACCTAATATCGGTGTAAAAGCTTCCGGTGGTGTACGTAGTGCAGAAGATGCACATGTAATGGTACAAGCAGGTGCAAGCCGTATTGGAACTAGTGGTGGTGTAGCGATTGCTAAAGGCGAAACAAGCCAAAGCAATTACTAAGCCGAAGGGCTGAATCGGAAGCGGCGAGTGAGGAGGACAAGCTCATTCGCCGCTGTCCTGATTCAAGCTATTAACGGATCAATTTGATTAGCGATTGTGTTTTATACATAAGGTTGAGGTTTTTATTAATTTATATTGAAAGCGTTATCCAGTAGGTAGAGGGCACTAGCAGAAGCATTTGACCAAAGTATAATAATTCACACCGGAATAATGAGATTTTTTTCTTTTCAAATGACGTGGTTTGTGAGAGAATGGGTACAATTCAAAATTGTTAATCATTTCTATACTTAATTATAGGGGAGGAAATACCTATGTCAGAAGATCGCAAGCTGTCGTTTGAAACTTTGGCTGTCCATGCAGGCCAGGAAATTGATCCAACTACTTTCTCACGTGCTGTACCGCTTTATCAGACCACTTCCTACGGGTTCCGTGATGCTGATCATGCAGCGGATCTGTTCGCGCTTAAAGAATTCGGTAATATTTATACTCGGCTGATGAACCCAACTACGGATGTATTTGAACAGCGTGTGGCAGCACTTGAGGGCGGTGCGGGTGCGCTTGCTACAGCTTCCGGTGCAGCGGCTATTTCCTTTTCCATTTTAAATATTGCGGGCGCTGGGGATGAAATTGTATCTGCGGCAAGCCTATATGGCGGAACTTATAATCTATTCTCGACAACACTGCCTAAGCTTGGTATTAAGGTGCATTTCGTAGATTCGGATAATCCTGAGAACTTCCGTGCTGCGATTACAGATAAGACCAAAGCCTTGTATGCAGAAACAATCGGCAACCCGCAGGGAAATGTTCTGGATATTGCGGCAGTTGCAGCGATCGCCCATGAACATGGGATTCCTCTCATCGTAGACAACACGTTCCCAAGTCCATATTTATTGCGTCCGATTGAGCATGGCGCGGACATTGTTGTCCATTCGGCAACCAAATTCATCGGTGGACATGGTACATCCATTGGCGGGATTATTGTTGACGGCGGTAAATTTGATTGGAAGGCAAGCGGTAAATTCCCAGGTCTTACGGAGCCAGATCCAAGCTATCATGGAGTGGTGTATACGGAAGCAGTGGGCCCGATTGCTTATATTATTAAAGCCCGCGTTCAATTACTTCGCGATTTAGGGGCGGCGATTTCTCCGTTCAACTCTTGGATGCTGCTGCAAGGTCTGGAGACTCTTCATTTGCGGATGGAACGTCATAGCCAAAATGCGCTGAAGGTAGCGCAATATTTGGAGGCACATTCAGATGTGGAATGGGTAAGTTATTCGGGACTTCCTACGCATCCATCTCATGAATTAGCGCAAAAGTATTTGCCTAAAGGTCAAGGTGCGATCCTTACTTTTGGTATTAAGGGTGGAAGTGCTGCGGGACGTAAGCTGATTGAGAATGTGAAGCTGTTCTCTCATTTAGCGAATGTTGGGGATTCCAAGTCATTGATCATCCACCCAGCGAGCACAACCCATGCACAGCTGTCGGATGAAGAGCAAATCACAGCCGGAGTAACGCCGGAATTGCTGCGTTTGTCGATCGGGACGGAGTCCATTGATGATATTATCTATGATCTGGAGCAAGCAATTGCTGCCAGTCAACAATAGAAGTTTATATTTCGAAAAGCATTACTGCTCTGCGGTAATGCTTTTTTGTTGCCTAAAAAAGTTGGAATATTCATCAGATTTGGCAACGCTTGCATATTTCAGGTGTGGCTCCCGTATTTATAAGTGAGGTAGGTAAATGAAATGTCGGTCGCTTATGTTATATAGCTTGGCATACCGGCAGCAATCCAAAGATAAAGGGTGGGTGCGAGGATGAAGGGTGAACGTCAGCAGGATGGTTTGCGGAGTAGTGAAGAGCGCCCGTTCAAGTTCATGTATAAGGCTGGTGATCGGACTGTGGGAATGGAAATGAGCCAAGCTGGATCCGTAGCCTCCGCTGCCGCAGAATTTATCGCTGGAGTAGAGCAGAGGGATGTCATTGAGCCTTTGAAGCGGTCTTATTTTAAGCGGCCGGGGGAACCATCGACATTCCTAGTGCTGCGTGAAGGAAGAGAAGAACGTCTTGCTGGACGGGAAGGAACAAGGACTGTTCAAGCGGGCCCGTGTTTGATACGGAGTGAGGAATGGCTGCTGGAACCAGAGCTGTTCTGTCTTTATGAGAATTGGTTATCTAGCGAGGATGAACTGCAAACAGCGCGTATTCTGCAGCGAATCTCTTATCGTCTGCGCGCAGCTGTTGCTGAGCTGCTTGAATCGCCGGATGGCGAATGGGCAGCGGTCACCCTGCTGCATCCAGAGTCACTTGCGGTGGCGCAGCCCGCCAAGCTTGCCGCGCTTCAGGACGCTCAGCTCGAAGCGCTGTTCGCTGCGGTGGCGGAGAGCCAGCGGCAAGGCGGCGATTGCCGCCTTGACCTGCTGGTCGCCTACACCGCAAGCGCAGCCGAATTCGCCGCAAAGCGCGAATTCATCGAAGACGTGGCCGATCAGACACTCGGCCACGCTTATGCGGCGGCATGCCGCATCGGAGCGCTGATCGCGCCCGATGTGGAGCCTGCCGCCGCTGCGGAAATCGCGCGTATCGCCGATTTCCTAGTGCTGGACGGCGCGGCGGGCGAACACGCGCCGGAAGAGACCGCCGCAGAGGGCTTCGCCCTGGCGGCGGGGGAGATCTTTGCCGCCGTGACGAGCGTGAAGCCGGCGGCGGTGGTACTTGCCGCGGGGACACCGGCGGCGTCGGCTTTGGCCGATCTGTATCAGATCGGGCTCAGCGGGATCTTTTGCAGCGCCGGTCAGCGGACCGAAGCGCTGCTGAGAGCGGCCTGCCTGATCTGGATCGCCAGGCAGCGTGAAACGCTGGATACTGCCGCCGGGGGAAGGCAGTAAGCTTTTTCTGCTGAACGATACGGTGCTGTTCATATAAGAATCGTAAAAAGACTTCAGAGCAGCGATTATCCGGTTATCGGAGAATCGTTGCTTTGTTTTTTTGGTCGTTAGCTGCCTGCTTCAACAGCGTATATATAACCCATTACTCAATCACTATACTCAACCTCCGTGCTCAATACTGTACTCAACCTACGTACTTAAACTAATCTGTATTCATGCTTTGTATTTAAACGCCGTGCTCCTACCTGTGCTCAACCTCAGCGCTTAAACTAATCTTCACTCATGCTTTGCATTTAAACGCCGTACTTCCACCCTGTGCCCAAACACTGCACTCAACTCCGCACTCAACTCCGCACTTAAACTAATCGTGCACCTCTGCACTTAAACTAATCAACACTCAAACTCGGCACTAACCTCGCACTCCTCAACTCCCGATGCTTAAGGACCCAGATGACGCTATTTGCCTGATTTTAGCTTTTTAAGCATGGTTTCGGACACGAGAGACGCTATTCGTTAGGAAGAGGTACATATTTGGTGCTTTTCAGGTCAATAGCTGCAATGAGGTCCGTTAGATTACCAAATGTGTTTAAAACCAGCGATTAGGGTCAACTGAGTCCGATAGTAGCTACATACGCGAGCAACTTGCATCATACGTTCATCAATCTTGTCGTACTCATACTTTACGCTCAACCTCCAGACTCAACCTCCTGTACTCCCACCCTGTGCCCAAACTCCGCACTTGAACTAATCTGCACTCATGCTTTGGATTTAAACTCCGAACTCAACCTCTGAACTCATCCCCCGCACTCAAACTAATCAGCATCGAACCTCTGTACTATCATCAGGACCAACAAGAAAACATTAGTTTTGGAACATCCACATTTGTTTCCAGCTTCTTCTCACATTTTACATAAACAGGATATTGACAGTGGAGGCTCGAATTTTATTAGCATCTTGCTGAATAGGGGTGCTGTAGATGTCTACAAATTTTAGAGTTGGCCTGCAAAAGGTCGTAGATCATTCTTACGATATTGAGATTGGGGAAGGTCTTTTTAGCACTCTGATCGAGGATTTGAAACGTGGAATTGTCGAGAATGTAAGCAAATTCGCGATTATTACAGATTCCAAAGTTGAAGCCCTGTATGGGCAAGCCTTGCTGGAACAACTGCTTCAGAATGATTTTCAAGCGGAGTTATTTTCTTTCCCTGCTGGAGAGAAGTCTAAAACCCGAGAAACGAAGGCACAGCTGGAGGACCGGCTATTAAGCCGTTCTTATGGACGGGATTGCTGCATCCTTGCCATTGGAGGTGGAGCGGTAACGGATATGGCAGGTTTTTTGGCTGGAACATTTGGTCGGGGAGTGCCAAGTTTGAACTATGCAACTACCCTTTTAGCAGCAGCGGATGCTTCTATTGGTGGCAAAACGGGCGTGAATACACCAGTTGCAACCAATCTAATTGGTGTTTTTCATCAGCCGAAAAAGGTCTACATCGACTTAGCCACATGGAGAACGCTTCCGGTACGTGAGCTTCGCAGTGGTTTGGCTGAAACAATCAAACATGCCTGCATCGCGGATGCTGAATTTTTTGAGTTTCTTGAACAGAATATGGAGCGAGTTGTTTCCTCAGAAGGCAATCTTGTATTAGATAGAGAGGTTTGCGAACAGATTGCTTTTCATAATTGTGAGATCAAGTACAGTGTGGTGGAAAAGGATGAATTGGAGAGCAACTTGCGCCAAATTCTAAATCTGGGGCATACTGCCGGCCGGGCGTTAGAGGCTTTAAGTGGTTATGAATTATTACATGGTGAAGCTATTGCGATTGGACTCGCGGTTCAGGTGCAGCTGGCAGAGCAGTTGGGGTATGTATCGGCTGACCAAACTCAGCGTGTAATTGCTTTGTTGAAGAAGGCGGGACTTCCGACTGAAATACCAGCAACCATTACAAATAGAATGCTGATTGATAAGATGTATACGGATAAAAAGGTTCGCAAAGGGCGTATACGGTTTGTGTTCCAAGCCGGAATTGGAGCGATGAAGTCTTTTGAAGGTGGAGCTTATTCGACGCCAGTCGAAGAGCAAGTCCTATCCGAGCTTTTAAATAAAATACGCAGCTAAGAGAGGAAAACGCTATTTTAAATTTATGATGAATAGCCCAGAAGGTAGGGTTTACTTTTTCGTTCAAGGTGGTATTATTAAAATATAAGTTGCACTAAGGAAATATAGTTGTACTATTGCAACAATGATTATCATTCTCACTACTCATAGTTATCATTCATGCTGTCCCGGCTAAGCCGGGGCAGCATGTGTCATTTTAGGGGTCTTAAGAATGGCTCTCATTATCATTTAGACAAAACAAAACGTATGCTTCCGAAGCAAGTTTTGTTGCGAAGAGAAATCAATGAAGTAGTCCTACACAAACTTTCAGGATGGTGATTATTATGCAAGCAACATCAAAACATTTACCCCAGCAAACCTCAATCTCCGGCAGTATGAAGAAACCAGGCGCTCCAAAACGCCGGTTCGATCTGAGAGCCATGCTCAGCAACTCCGAGATGCAGGCTGCGCTTGGCAGCGGAGTGCTTATGCTTTTTGCTTGGGCTATGGGCAGCTGGTCAGAAGTTTTTTCTGTAGTACTTTATGTTATTTCGTATACCATTGGTGGCTGGAACAAAGCCAAAGAAGGCGTTGAGACGCTCGTCAAAGAACGTGATCTCGATGTGAACCTGCTGATGATTGCGGCCGCACTAGGCGCAGCTACCATTGGGTACTGGAATGAAGGTGCTATGCTCATCTTTATTTTTGCGCTTAGTGGAGCTTTAGAGAGTTATACGATGGAACGGAGTAAGAAGGATATTTCCTCACTTATGGCCTTGAAACCTGCCACAGCCATGCGGATTGAAAAAGGAAGCATGAACGAGGTAGCTATTGATCAGTTAGTAATCGGAGATCTGTTGCTTGTACGTCCAGGGGATCTTATTCCTGCAGATGGTAAGGTGTACAGAGGAGAATCGGCAGTAGATCAGGCTTCCATTACAGGAGAGTCAGTGCCTGTTGAAAAATGCGCCGGCAGCGAAGTATTCGCAGGTACGGTCAATGGAGAAGGTCCACTTTATATTGAAGTAACGAAATCAGCAGAGAACACACTTTTTTCAAAGATCATTAAGATGGTAGAAGAAGCAGAGACGGATGTTCCAAACTCACAGCGATTCATTAAAAGACTGGAAGCCATCTATGCACGGGTAGTCGTTGCCTCGACTGTGGCTCTTATTTTCCTTCCACCCTTTTTGCTGGACTGGAGCTGGAGCGCAACCTTTTATAAAGCGATGGTTTTTCTTGTAGTAGCCTCGCCTTGTGCGTTGGTCTCATCGATTATGCCTGCGATGCTGTCGGCCATTTCCAAAAGTGCGCGAAAAGGGATTTTATTTAAAGGCGGGGTCCACCTCGAAAATATGGCTCGGACCTCGGTTGTAGCTTTTGATAAGACAGGGACCCTTACAGAGGGAACTCCGCAGGTGACTGACTTTATTGCAGGTGAAGGCTACAACCGGGAAGAATTACTGGCGATTAGCGCATCCATTGAGCATATGTCCCGCCATCCATTGGCGGAAGCCATTGTGCGTAAAGCTGAGGAAGAATATCTGGAGCTGCGGGGGGTGCAGGAAAGTAAAACCATCACTGGCTGGGGAATTGAAGGTCAAGTTGACGGGCATCTCTGGAAAATTGGAAAGTCCAATTTACTGGATGAGCTGACTTCGTCTGCGATGGACTCTGAGCTAGCATTCTGGAGAACTAAACGGCAGCAGTTGGCGGAAGAGGGGAAGACAGTCTCCATTATTTTGGACGGTGAGCATATCGCAGGTATGATTGCATTGCAGGATACAGTTCGCCCACAAGCAGAAGCCGCAGTGCGGAAGCTGCAGGAGCTGGGGATTAAAGTGGCTATGCTTACGGGTGACCGGGAAGCTACAGCAAAAGTTATTGCGGCTTCAACCGGAGTAGATCTGGTATTTGCCGACCTTTTACCAGAGGATAAAGTAAAGCATATTAAGGCGCTGCGTGAAGAGCACGGTAATGTTGTGATGGTGGGTGACGGTGTGAATGATGCGCCTGCTCTGGCTACAGCGACTGTTGGCATGGGTATGGGCATGAAAGGCAGTGGTGCAGCGCTTGAGATCGCCGATGTAGTGCTTATGAATGATAATATTGAAGAGATCGCCTCGACCATTTCATTGGCACGGCGCTCACAGCGTATTGTGAAGCAAAATATGATTTTTGCTGTAACAGTAATCGCGGTTCTGATGATCAGTAACTTTGTGCAGGGCATCGCCCTTCCTTTTGGCGTGATCGGTCATGAAGGCAGTACGATATTGGTTATTCTTAATGGGCTGCGATTGTTGCGGTAAGAGGTCAGAGATGTTATTGCACATTATTTATTGCCAAAAATTAAATTGTTCACAAATGATTTTTTCCTGAGGGAGTCTGGCTTATTGACATTTTTGCTTTCAGTTAGCATAATTAAGACTACATTATAATTATTTTAAATAAGAAGCGACGTCACTGCCGTCTAACTCAAGGAGGATATAGATATGTATAAATCAATAATTGTTGGAACCGGACCGGCGGGGTTGACTGCTGCTATCTACTTGGCTCGTGCCAATTTGAACCCACTAGTAATCGAAGGACCTCAGCCTGGCGGACAATTGACCACCACTACAGAAGTGGAGAATTTCCCGGGATTTCCTGATGGAATTATGGGTCCAGACTTAATGGATAATATGCGTAAACAGGCTGAACGTTTTGGTGCGGAATTCCGTACGGGTTGGGTGAACAGTGTAGAACTTGGAGAGCGTCCTTTTAAGCTTAATGTTGAAGGTTTGGGTGTTCTTACGACGGATACCTTGATCATTTCCACTGGCGCTACGGCAAAATACCTCGGTATCCCAGGCGAACAGGATAATGTGGGACGCGGTGTGAGCACCTGTGCTACCTGTGATGGATTCTTCTTCCGTAATAAAGAGATCGTGGTTGTTGGCGGTGGAGATTCTGCGCTTGAGGAAGCGGGTTTCTTGACTCGTTTTGCTTCCAAAGTAACGCTGGTACACCGTCGTGAAGAGCTACGTGCTTCCAAGATCATGCAGGATCGCGTTCGCGATAATGTTAAAGTAGCTTGGAGCCTGAATCGTACTCCTTTGGAAGTAACTTCTGGAGACAAAGGCGTGAGTGGACTAAAAGTGCTGAACAATGAGACCGGACAAGAAGAAATCATTGAAGCAAGCGGAGTGTTTGTGGCGATTGGCCACCATCCTAACACTGCATTTTTGGGTGGACAAATCACAACTAATACTGAAGGTTATATCATGACTAACCCAGGTACTTCTGAAACTAATATCCCAGGCGTATTCGCTTGTGGTGATGTGCAGGATACCCGTTATAGACAAGCAATTACGGCAGCAGGCAGTGGATGTATGGCAGCTATGGATGCTGAGAAATACATTGAAAGTCTGGAACATAGCGCGGTTATTCTATAATTTGGTTTAGCAAACTCCCAGTGCTACAATAGATAACATAACTGTAATCTTCCATAGGAGGTCTAATGATGGAAAATGTAATTGTATATACATCAACAAATTGTCCACATTGCCGTCAGGTGAAGAGCTTTTTGAGTGAAAAAGGCGTAGCCTATGAAGAACGTAACATCGAGCAGAATGATGATTACGCGCAGCAGGTTTGGGATATGGGAATGAGAGCTGTTCCTGTAACTGTCATTGGTGAGCACAAAATTGTGGGGATGAATATCACTCAGTTCGACAAAGCATTGGCGACTGTTTAATCAAATATAGTTCTGTGAGGAAATTGCAAAAGGTCGCTTCCATTTTGGAGGTGATCTTTTTGTAGTCTAAGTATACAAAAATAGCCTGACGCTAATATGCGCAGGCTATTTTTTATGATGTAAATCGCAAAGTTCAATTTAAGCTTGAGTGAAAGAGGTAATGATCTGAAATAGGACGTATACAGCAACACCGCTGCCGATCAGAATGAATCCTGATTTCTTTTTGGCTTGAAAAAAACGGAGCACACCGAGACTGATCAAAGGGGCAATAATGAGCAGAAAAAGCAACACAGTGATGAACATCTGTGCCGAGATATCAGACGTATCAACATAGGTCATGGACTCGCTCTCCATTTCAAAAAAGGGGTTGTAGTGATAAATGTCACACTAACTTATCCTTTATTATATAGGATTTAAGTTGCTTTTACTGCACTTTTGATCCACCTAAATGCGGCAATTTTACGTCAATTCTATCCGCTCTTGAATTTCACTTGTGAAACTGTCCCGCAAAACGTTGTTCACTAGACTACCTTAAACGGTCACCCGAATATCACCTAGAAAATGCATAACCGCAGAGAACCCCGCGCCTATCATGGTTCCCCGGCTGCCCAGCTTGGAGAAGGTAATCTCGAGCTGCTGCTTATGATAAGGAAGCGTACGCTCCGCTACAACCCGGCGAAGGGGCTTACCTAACCAGGCTTCTGCTTCGGATAAGGCGCCACCGATGACAATCAGCTCTGGATTAAAGCTATTGATTAGATTCGTTACTCCGATGCCGAGATATTCACCCATAGATGAGAAGTGGCGCAAGGCGTCTTCTTGTCCAGCGGCTGCATAACGGACCAGTTCTTGTGTGGTATGAGCAGGGAGGGAGAACTCTGAATGGTCATAGGTTTTTTCCGAGGCATATAGCTCCCAACAACCACGGCTCCCACAGCTGCACGGCTTGCCTTGGGCTTCGATCGTCATATGTCCGGTTTCGCCGGCATATCCTCGTGCACCTTTGTACAGCTCTCCGCCAATAATAATACCAGATCCGATCCCTGAACCCGCACTGATATAGAGCAGATGTCTAACATCTTTTGCCGCCCCAAAGTTCAGTTCACCTTGTGCACCTGCGTTAGCTTCGTTATCAATAGTGACTGGAACCGCGAATTCCGCCTCCAAAATACCCCGCAGGTCAACCATTTCCCAGCCAAGGTTGGGAGCAAAAAGAACAACCCCGTTCTCATCCACCATCCCGGGGACACCTACTCCGATG
Organism: Paenibacillus sp. FSL H7-0716; assembly: GCF_038002705.1. NCBI lineage: Bacteria > Bacillati > Bacillota > Bacilli > Caryophanales > Paenibacillaceae > Paenibacillus > Paenibacillus sp. FSL H7-0716. The sequence continues at coordinate 72,640 of NZ_JBBODA010000006.1, read as the reverse complement.
CCGACGATACCGTATGGGGATTCAGGTGCTTTATCAATCAAGTCTGAAATTGTTTTTTTCATCCGTTCCAGAACATAAGGCAACGCATGATTGTCCAGGGAGAAATCGCTTTCGAAAAGAATGCCACCACTTAAATCACATAAGACGGCTGTCAGCTGCTTCACTCGCAGCTCTATGCCGATTACGCTGCCAGCCATGCTATTAAAATGCAGCATTAGCGGTTTACGGCCGCCACTGGATTGACCTGGTCCAACTTCAGTCACTAATTCTTGAGCGCATAGCTCTGCCACCAGATTGGATACGGTAGCTTTATTCAGTCCGGTCATCTCTGAAACCTTGGCGCGCGAGAGCGGAGAGTTCCTTCGAATAGTATGTAGTACGATCGATTTATTGATTTTTTTGACCAGCGCCTGATCTCCGGTAACCTTCACGAATCACACATCCTTTTTAGCATAGTTCCCTTTTGTTGTATGCCACTTAGTCTAGAGTGATGTGCTGGAAATTGCAATACATCGGCAGAAAAGAGAAAAACTAAGTTTGTTGGATTTTTTGAATATTAAACGGATAGGCAAGGGAGACTTAAAGAGGCGGAAATTTTATAAAAAAACTTTGTTTAACCAATATACAAAGTCGAAAAGATATGTTAAGATGATGCTGTAAACGCTTGCTAGCGTAGCACAATATGAGGAGGATTACACAATGGCTTATTTTGAGACAGTGAACAAAATCTCTTACGAGGGAAGCCGTTCCACCAACCCTTATGCATTTAAATTCTACAATCCTAAAGAAGTCGTAGCCGGCAAAACTATGGAGGAACATCTGAAATTTGCAATGGCTTATTGGCATACATTAACTGCTGGCGGTTCTGATCCGTTTGGCGCTGAAACTGCAATTCGCAGCTGGGACAAATTGAGTGGTCTGGATAAAGCTAAAGCTCGCGCTGAAGCAGCATTCGAATTTATGGACAAGATGGATCTGCCTTACTTCTGCTTCCATGACGTAGATATCGCACCAGAAGGCGCATCTTTGCGTGAGTTCTACAGCAACATCGACACTATCATTGATATCCTTGAACAAGGCATGAAGACTTCCGGCAAGAAATTGCTGTGGAATACAGCTAATATGTTCACTAACCCACGTTATATGCACGGTGCAGGTTCAACACCGAACGCTGATGTTTTCGCACATGCAGCAGCACAAGTGAAGAAAGGTCTGGAAGTTGGTAAACGTCTGGGCGCAAGCAACTATGTATTCTGGGGCGGCCGTGAAGGTTATGAAGAATTGCTGAATACAGATATGGGTCTTGAACAAGACAACATTGCACGTCTGTTCAGCATGGCTGTAGATTACGCTAAGGAAATTGGTTTTGATGGTCAATTCCTGATCGAACCTAAACCAAAAGAGCCTACTAAACATCAATATGATTTCGATGCAGCAACAACAATTTCGTTCTTGCAAAAATACAACCTCGACAAGCACTTCAAGCTGAACCTTGAAGCTAACCACGCTACGCTTGCAGGTCATACTTTTGAACATGAACTTCGTGTAGCTCGTATTAATGGCATGCTTGGATCACTTGACGCTAACCAAGGGGATACACTGCTTGGTTGGGATACTGACGAATTCCCAGTAAACATCTACGATGCAACACTTACTCTTTATGAAGTATTGAAGAATGACGGTCTTGGCAAAGGCGGAATTAACTTCGATGCTAAAGTACGTCGTCCTTCCTTCGAGCCAGAAGATCTGTTCTTGGCACACATCGCTGGTATGGATACTTACGCAAAAGGCTTGAAAGTTGCTGCTAAATTGATCGAAGATCGCGTATTCGAAGACTTCGTTGACAAACGCTACAGCAGCTTCACTGAAGGCGTTGGTGCAGACATCGTTTCAGGTAAAGCAACATTGGCTTCTTTGGCTGAATATGCTTTGAACAATGAGAACCCACGTCCTAACCAATCCGGACGTCAAGAATACCTGAGAGCTACCCTTAACCAATACATCTTGGCTGAGTAGTTTTTACAGGGAGCTTGAAGCTTAGACTTTGAGTCCAGTTTGAACAAATGCAACGGGGGTTGCTGAAGAGAGCATTCTTCGGCAGCCCCCTTTTTGTAGCCAAAACTAAGCAGATGCTTACGAAGCGAGTTTTATTACGAAGAGAATCAAGAAGCTAAGCTCCATAAAACTAAGCGGATGCTTTCGAAGTAAGTTTTATTCGAAGTAACTCAACGTAGTAAACGCTCATAAAACTTTTAGGAGGTCAAAAATGAAATACGTTATAGGTGTTGATTTGGGGACTAGTGCAGTGAAGACTGTTCTAGTGGACCCGCAGGGGAAGGTGGCTTTTGAGCATTCCGAGTCCTACCCGCTAAGCAGACCCCAACCGAACTGGAGTGAGCAAAATCCTGAGGATTGGGTAAAGGGCACGCTGGTCAGCCTGCGCCGTCTGATTGAAGTATCAGGCATAGACCCGTCACAAGTAGACGGTCTAAGTTTCTCCGGACAAATGCACGGATTGGTACTGGTAGATAAAGAAGGGCAAGTGCTGCGTCCAGCTATTCTTTGGAATGATACCCGTACTACTGCACAATGCCGTAAGATTGAGAAGACGCTTGGAGCGAAGTTGATCGATATCGCCAGAAACAAAGCATTGGAAGGTTTTACACTGCCTAAGATTCTGTGGGTTCAAGAGAATGAACCAGAAGTATTATCACAGGCGCATCAGTTCCTGCTGCCAAAAGATTATGTGCGTTATCGGTTGACGGGTGATTATGCAATGGATTACTCCGATGCTGCCGGAACGTTGCTATTGGATGTAGGTTCTAAAGAATGGAGCGCAGAAATCGCAGAGGCTTTTGAACTTCCGCTTTCTCTTTGTCCTAGATTGGTAGAATCCTTTGAACAGACTGGAACCTTATTGCCGGACATTGCTGAAGCGTCAGGTCTTTTATCTTCAACGAAGGTATTTGCTGGTGGTGCAGATAATGCTTGTGGTGCGCTCGGAGCGGGTGTATTGGGAGAAGGCCGGACCATGTGCAGTATTGGTACATCTGGTGTAGTACTTTCTTATGAGAGCAATAAAGATTTGAATCTCGAAGGCAAAGTCCATTTCTTTAACCATGGTGAAAAAGATGCCTACTATATTATGGGGGTTACACTAGCTGCTGGTCATAGCCTTACGTGGTTCAAAGAAACCTTTGCGGCGGACAAAAGCTTTGATGAGCTGTTAAGCGGAGTTTCCTCTATTCCAGCTGGCAGCGGCGGCCTGTTATTCACTCCTTATATTGTTGGAGAACGTACACCACATCCAGATGCGAATATTCGCGGAAGCTTTATTGGTATGGATTCAGGGCATACGTTGACGCATTTTACACGAGCAGTATTAGAAGGCATTACCTTCTCACTGCGTGAATCCATTGAGATTGTACGTGAGTCAGGCAAAGAGATTACAGAGATCATTGCAATTGGTGGTGGAGCTAAAAATGAGGCTTGGCTGCAAATGCAGGCTGATATTTTCAATGCATCCATCGTGAAGCTGGAAAGTGAGCAGGGTCCGGCAATGGGAGCAGCTATGCTGGCGGCTTATGGAAGCGGATGGTTCACATCCCTTGCGGAATGTGCAGAAGCGTTTATCCGTCCTGCTGATGTATATAAACCAGATCCGAAACAAACGGCAATCTATGATGGTCTATTCAACCTCTATCAGGAAGTTTACGGCCAGACCCGCGAATTGAATAACAAGCTGGCTGCATATCGCCAATAAAGCGCCATTTATCTATCTGTCTGATATAAAAAAAGGTCTTTCGCATCTGGCGGAAGGCCTTTTTAAAGACCATCTTCTTTATAGAGGTGATGAACGGCAATATTCAAAAATGTTGCCGTTTTCATTTTTCTTCTGTAAAGTATGGAATATCTCCAAGGTAGTGGCAGCCTGTACATGAGATAGTGAAGGTTTCGGGGGGCGAAAGGCCATGTTTCAATGGTTTGTTAAGGTGCTGAATGACATCAAAATCCGCAATAAGCTGCTGCTTGCTTTTTTACTGACTACACTTTTACCGGTATTACTGGTAGGTGGTTATCTTACGATTGAGATGAGGACCATGGCGTTTGAGAATGCACTGGAGCAAGCTTCAATTAACGTAGATCGGGTAAAAAAAAGAACAGAAGAAGTCATCGGTGTATCGCAAGATATAGCGTATCGATTGTCCAATGATGCCCGGCTGAAAAAACTTGCCATACGCCAGTATGTAAGCACTTATGATGTGGTTGAGGCTTATCGGGATTACACTGATATGCGTGAATACCTAAGATTATATAAAGACATATCCAACATACGTTTATACACTGATAATGCTACGCTGCTTAACAACTGGGAGCTGATCAATCCTTCGTCTGCCATTAAGGAGAGCCAGTGGTATCAGAGAGCACAGCGGTACGATAGCCTCGTCGGTTGGGAATATATAGAGGATGAGCGTGATCAGCGGAATTATTTAAGTCTTGTCCGCAAAATCGAGCTGGAGGGCTCCAGTAAAATTGGCGTGCTCGTTATTAATGTAAACAGTCACCAGCTAACCTCGATTCTGAGCCAGGAATCATTTGACACCATGATCGTGGATGATCAGGACAATATCATTGCTGCGAACCGGAGCGATCGAACAGGAAAGAAACTGGCAGATGTTTCTTTTGATACAAAGCTTTTGGGGCAAGGAAGCGGGAGCTATGAGGCAGAAGTAGATGGTGAAGCCTCCAAAATAGTGATAGAAGAACTTAAACCACAAGCCAGCCGTAACGCCCTGCGAATTATTTCTGTTTTTTCTATTGATAGTATAGTCAAAGAACCTAATCGGGTGATTAAGCTTTCGATTACCGTGATTGCCGTAAGCGTTTTATTGGCCTTTTTAATCATATATAGTTTCTCTTCGTTATTTTCACGTCGATTACTGCAGTTAAGCAGACATATTAACCGCGTGAGTACGGGTGATTTTGACACTTCATTAAAAATTGATGGCAAAGATGAAATTGCTCTGTTAGCTCGTCAGTTCAATTCTATGGTGCGGAGTATTAACGATTTGATGTACGAGGTACAGGAATCTAATGACCAGAACAGTCTGCTGGAACAGAAACAGAATGATATCCGTTTTAAAATGCTGGCAAGCCAGATTAATCCTCATTTCTTGTTCAATGCGCTGGAATCTATTCGTATGGAGGCCCATATGAAAGGGCAAGTGGAGATTGCACGGGTAGTGCGTCTTCTTGGCAAAATGATGCGCAGTAATCTGGAGGTAGGCCGAAGTAAAATTTTGCTTAGCCAGGAGCTTGAAGTGGTTCGGTGTTATTTGGATATTCAGCAATTCCGTTATGAGGATCGTTTGAAATATCAATTTATTGTAGACCCTGCCGTCGAATCACTCTACATTCCGCCGCTGATTGTGCAGCCGCTTGTGGAAAATGCGGTGATTCATGGGTTAGACAACACGATGGATGGAGCAATGGTTACGGTGAATATCAAGCGGGAGCAGAATCATGCGGTCTTTACCATTACCGATAATGGAGCCGGGATCACTCCGGACAAGCTGGAGCAGATCCGTTATACCCTTGAGATTCGTGATGAGCAGGAGGAGGCACGGATCGGGCTGCGCAATGTACACGACCGTTTGAAGTTATCCTACGGTGTTGAATATGGACTGAATATCGAAAGCCGGATGAATGAAGGAACATCTATTACGTTTCGTATTCCAATGGAGGACATAAATCTATGATCAAAGTATTGATTGTTGATGATGAGCCAAAGCTGCGGGAAGGCCTTCGGGCTCTAATCCCTTGGGAAGAACTAGGGTATACGGTGGTGGCTACGGCCGCCAACGGCTTGCAAGCTCAGGAGAAATATCATATTTTTTATCCGGAACTGATTGTGGTGGATATCCGCATGCCTGGTATGGACGGGCTGGAGTTAATCGGTGAGCTGCGCGAAGAAGGCTCGACCAGCCATGTGCTGATTTTAAGTGGTCATGCGGACTTTGAGTATGCCAAACGAGCCATTTCTTACCGCATTGACGGCTATTTACTGAAGCCGGTGGATGAGGAAGAGCTGATCAACTATTTGGAGGAACTCAGAGTCACGATCGCTCAGGAAGATCGCTTTAGCCGCTGGAATGAAGAGGAGCCTGCCCGTAATCGTGAAAGCCTGCTGCGTGCATTGCTGCAGCCTTCAACTGCGGAGGAGGGGGAGAATGATCCTGCTAAGCAGGCGGCAGCACTGGGTCTTAAATCAGGCCGTGTCGAAGTGATCTTACTCGAATTACTCGCGCCTGCGGGCGGCAGTGAGGAAGGAGAGCGGGCCGTTAAGGCCGCGGTAGAACAGTATTTTGGCAGCAGTGAAGAGCGGATGTTTTTCACGATGCCGCCATATATTGGATTCCTGCTGCAAGAGCCGCTGCCAGGAAAGCAGGAACAGGAGCGGCTGATGGAAGAGCTTTCTTCCTTAATTTGCCGTGAGGGGTACGACTTCAGTGCAGCAACTGGAGGCCCAGTAGCTGGACCAGAAGAGGCGGCACAGTCTTTTCAAGTGGCGCGTGAACTGCTGCGCCGGGCATTCTTTTACCGCAAAGGGATTCTGATCAGTGCCGATCTCTCCGGTATGTTGTTTCCTGGAGTGGAGGAGACGTACACCGAAGAAGGGCAGGATGCGGAGAGCCGCCTAATGCTGGCTGTTGAAACCGGAAGCCGCGCTGCCATTGAACCGCTGGTGGATACGATCTGCGCGGAGCTACTGGCTGCGGGCAGTGAGGAGCAGCAGATTAAAGATACATTTGTGCGGATTCTCAGCACGGTGTTGGCCCGTCTCGAACCGGTCTATCCAGAGATTCGCAGCAATGCCGCTAAGCATTCCCCGCCGATCGGTGAGCTCTACCATAGTCATTATCTGGCAGACCTGCAAGAGCAGGCCGTCAATTTCATGGCGGAGATCGCCGATCAAATGTCCAGTGGCAGCAAAGGGAATGAGATCAAAAAAATTACGGAGCTAATCAACCGCCGTTACAATGAGAACCTTAAGCTTGAGACCTTATCCGAGTTATTTAATTACAACAGCGCATATCTAGGTAAAATGTTCAAGAACACTACCGGGGAATACTTCAATACGTATGTGGACAAAGTGCGGATTGAGAAGGCGAAGCAATTCCTAGCGCAAGGTATGAAAGTATATGAGGTGGCCGAGAAAGTAGGGTACATGAACCCCGATTACTTCAACGCCAAGTTCCGTAAATATGTAGGGCTCTCCCCGAGTTCTTTTCGCAAAAACATCTAAAATAGAAGCCCAAAAAGCCACAGTTGCAGTACAGGTATAACCTGAGCTTTAGCTGTGGCTTTTTATCTTACATTAAAGCTACTTCACTAATAATAAATCTAATCGTTGCTGCAATTCTAGATTTGCAGGGTCCTTTAGAAGGGCCAGAAGTAACGCTTGAATTTGGTCCATCTCTTTAAAAGGTTCATTTTGTACATATTTGTCATGTATTCTGGTTTCCAAGGTATATCCATAATCGAACCCTAATGTTGAATACGTCGAAAGGGCAGCAATTTTACTCGCTTGCTCTACAGCAAGAATGCTTGGTGTTGAGGATCGTTCTAATTCCACTCTTAGACCGTCGAGTTCTGATGTCAGATTCAGGTCTAGCCTATCCATAAATCTGTTATGGCTTACGTTGTTATTGAATTGAAATAAATTTAGTGTCAATAATACTGTGGCGATAATCAATAATAATATCTTGATGTTTTTGTTTTTCATTGCTCTCCTACCATTGGATACTTGCATGTCCTGGCACAGTATCAAATTTACTTTCTGGGCTAACCCTTACACTGCCTCCTCCAGGAAAAGAAACAGAAGGTGCAACAGATAATGCAGACTCGGCATGTGCATATAAAGAATATGCATCTGCGACAGTTAAAGTACTGACGTTTGGTTGGAAGGTGAATTTCATATATCCAGCATGGTATAGACTATTACTGGTTTTAGTTAGACTCATATTATATGAGATACCGATTGAAGCATCAGTATTCGGATGAGTGTAATCAATCTGATCTGTTACAATATTACCTGAATCTGTATAAAAAGTATACTTGTATAAGGCAGATGAGCTTCCGGGAACAACGCTGGAATTTGCATTTAGTCCAAGAGCCAAGGCATCCGTACCTCTAAAAAACGGTGAAGTGAGCCATTCGAACCTTGCGGATGCTCCTCCAGTATTTGTCGTATATTTGGAAATCGAAGTTTCAAGCTTTAGCCAACTTGTTGTAGTTGTTACAGTTCCGAAGGGAGTAATATCTGATGAGTAATTATTTTGAAGTGCTACTGCTCTTTCGGCTTCTTCCTTAGAAGTTTCTGTGACAGTCTTAGTATAGTTTTGTGGTTCAAGATTAGATTGTATCGATAACAAATCTGATTTGGGAACATACTCAATTTTATAGTATTTTTCATCGTAAGAAGCTGACTCTAAATTTGGGATATTAGAAAAATAACCCAATAAGTCTTTGGAGGAAAGATCATCTACAAAATTTTTGGAAATATGATACTTCTCATGAACTGCCTGTTTCATTTGAGTATCGGGTATAGAAACATTTTCATCAGCAAAAGCGACTACAGGAACACTGGTAACCAATAAAATAGACAATGATAAACTACATAAATTCTGTTTTAATCTCATATTACTAATACATCTCCTTTTAGGGAAAATTTTCTAATCTAAGATAATATTAACTCAATCTTATCTTATTGAACCAAATTATTGAAAAAATAAGTACAACTTACAATTTCGAATCTCAGTCCGCGCCTTGGCTTCCGGCCACGTTCACTTATAGAACGTTAGCTCGGGGCATTTTTTTTAATTATAGGGTGAAGTATTAATTGTGTGAAATAGACAGGGGATTAAGTATCGTATCGATTTATGAAATCAAATAATTTCACTTGATTTTATTTTCAGTAAATTCATGTTTGTTTTCAGTGTTTTCAGCGATGTATCCGCTTTATTTGAGCTATAAATCTCTAATTTTCACCTGATTTTAGGTCGAATTTATAGGGTACTGCAATCGCTTACAGAGATTTAGAATATAGACATAGAGAGGAGGGGCTTTATGAAAGCGGACACAGTAACTTCTCAAATCCCGCCGGATACCCGAACACGCAACAAAAAGCCTGCTTCAGGAGGACGGTTTTGGAGAAGCTTTAAGAATCAAAAGTACTTATGGATGATGTCGATACCTTTTGTGATCTGGGCATTCGTCTTCAGTTATCTCCCATTATGGGGCTGGACGATGGCTTTTCAAAAGTACAAGCCCGCACGTGGCTTTTTTGAACAAGAATGGGTAGGTTTTGAACACTTTAAGACACTGTTCAGTGACTCGCAATTCCTTCTGGCACTGCGTAATACGCTAGCGATGAGTGGAATGGGCTTGGTCGCAGGCCTTATCTTTCCGATAACGTTTGCAATATTGCTCAATGAAGTGCGTCTCGGCTTCTTTAAACGATTTGCTCAAACAGTCTCGTATTTGCCCCACTTTGTATCATGGGTGGTTGCGGCAGGGATTGTAACTAAAATGTTATCTGGTGAAAATGGTATTGTAAACGATATCTTGTTAGGAATAGGATTCATAGACGCACCTATCCAGTTTATGGCCCAGGGCCATCTCTTCTGGGGAATCGTTACCTTATCGGATATTTGGAAAGAGACCGGATGGAATGCCATCATCTACCTTGCAGCTATCGCAGGTATTGGGCCTGAATTGTACGAAGCGGCCCGGGTAGACGGTGCCAGCAGGCTTCGTCAGGTATGGCATATTACACTTCCGGGTATTCGCCCAACAATTACTGTACTACTTATTATGTCGATTGGTAATTTGCTCAATATCGGCTTTGAGAAGCAATTCTTGCTCGGAAACAACCTCGTTACCGACTATTCTCAAGTGCTAGACCTGTATTCACTGAAATACGGACTGGGCATGGCGAGATATTCCTACGGTACAGCGATCAATATATTCAACTCAGTGATCAGTGTAATTCTACTGTTTACGATTAATGGAATCTTTAAACGCACAACAAAAGAGAGCCTTCTGTAATACAGAGGGCCCTTCAACCCAATCGTGGCAGCAAATTGCCCTTTTCATGAAAGGAGAGCATTACCGTGGGAGAATCAGCTATCACCAGAAAGTCATGGTCAGACCGGATCTTTGATTTCTTTGTATATTTTGTAATACTGTTCGTGGTTGTAGTCACGATTTATCCGTTTTTGAACGTGCTTGCCATCTCACTGAATGATTCAGTGGATAGTGTACGCGGTGGAGTGACCATCTATCCCCGCCAGTTTACTTGGGACAATTACTTGAAAATTTTCACCTTCTCGGGATTAATCACCGGGTTTAAAATATCCGCTTTGCGGACAGTTGTCGGTACTTTATTCGGACTGATCAGTGCCTCGATGCTGGCGTTTACGATCAGCCGCCCTGACTTTGCAGGCCGTAAATTCGTTTCCACATTCTTGGCAATGACCATGTATATCTCTGGAGGAATGATTCCTATATACATGCTGATCAAGGATCTGCATATGATGAACAGCTTTGCAGTTTATGTCCTACCTGGATTGGTCAGTGCTTTTAACGTTTTTGTTATTCGTTCCTTTATCGACGGCTTGCCATATGCACTGCAGGAATCGGCGAAGCTGGATGGAGCCAATGACTTTACCATCTACTTCCGGGTCATTTTGCCACTGATGAAACCAGCGTTAGCAACAATTGCGCTGTTCCTAGCAGTAGGTCAATGGAATGCTTGGTTGGATACGTATCTGTACAATGGTTCGAGCCCTAACTTGACTACATTACAATTCGAACTGATGAAGGTTCTACAGACCACAACCAGTGGTAACGGAGGCGACTACCGCTCCAACATTGCTTCGCTGGCTTCCAATCAGGTCTCACCGGAGTCGCTCAAAATGGCGATTACGATTGTCGTAACCGTACCGATCCTGTTGGTTTATCCGTTCATTCAGAAGTATTTTGTTAAAGGTATGACACTTGGTGCGGTGAAGAGCTAATCACAGTTCAACGGGGGAGCTTAGTCTCCCCTATGCTTAAAACCTGTTGTGTATCCGTTTTCTTTTGGCAAGCTGGGTAAAGTATTAACAGGTCTTCACCTGTGATACGATAGATAAACAATTTTAAGGAGGGTTTATTTAATGGGAAGTAATAGAAAGATAAAAGCCAAAGCTACGGCATTAACGCTCACTTCTATTATGCTGCTCGGTGTGCTTGCAGGCTGCGGTGGTAACAATGGCAACAATGGTAATGCTGCAGCTGGAAATACAGGCGGCAACGCAACTAATGCTGGAAATGCGACCAATGCGGCTGAGGATATTTCCCCGCTCACGATGACCTTCTTCAGTGCAGACCCTAACCCGAACTGGACAGGTATGCAAGATGAAGTTGGTAAAGTGCTTACGGAAAAAACGGGAGTAACCCTAAATGCTGAATATGCAGTTGGTGATCCTCAACAAAAAGTAGCCTTGATCGCAGCGAGTGGTGAATATCCGGATTTGATCAGTGCTAAGACTGATGTCAGCAAGCTGGTGGATGCAGGCGCAATGCTTGATCTAACAGATCTGATTGAAAAATATGCTCCGAATATCAAAAAAGTATTGGGCGAAGAAGGCATGAAACGTTCACGTTACAGTGACGATGATCATGCGATTTATGCCATCCCTACCTATGCAGGTGTGGACAACAAATATTTTGATGCTGGTGGCGGATTTGAACTACAGCACCGTGCTGTTAAAGAAGCTGGATATCCTGCAATCAAAACTGTTCAAGATTATGAGAACGTAATCAAGGCTTACCTGGAGAAACATCCTACGGATGAAAATGGTAACAAAAACATCGGCCTGACTCTGAATGCAGACGATTGGTACATGTACATTACAGTAACTAACCCAGCATTTATTACTACTGGTTCTCCTGACGATGGTGAATATGCGATTGATATCGACACCCAAGAAGTAACTTATCACTTCCGTCGTCCGGCTGAAAAAGAATATTTCCGCTGGCTCAACCACATGAACGATATCGGATTGCTTGATCCAGAAAGTTTCGTTCAAAAGTATGATCAGTACAAAGCTAAAATCGCTACCGGCCGCGTTATTGGTTTGATTGACCAAGACTGGGGTTATGGCGATGGAGAAAGAGCATTGAAAGCTGAAGGCAAGCTGGATCAAGGCTATGGACACTATCCTGTAACCTTGTCTGAGGAGTACAAAGAAACCTCCTTCTGGCCTACAGGCTTCATGGGTGGTAACGGAATCGGGATCAGCGTAGATGCTAAAGATCCAGTTCGTGCGATTAAATTCCTGGACTATCTAGCTTCCGACGAAGGTCAAGTATTGGTTAACTGGGGTATTGAAGGCAAACACTACAATGTTGTGGATGGCAAACGCGTCATTCCTGAAGATGTGAACGACCGTAAATATAATGACACTACCAACTTCCAAAAAGAAACTGGTTTGGGTAATGTCGGATCAAACTATGCATTGCTGAGCGCTCACTATGGCGACGGTGTATTGGATCCATCTGGTAACTACTACACAACTCGTTTCCCTGAGCAAGTAACTGTAGGTTACAATGCGGTTGAAAAAGAAACACTTGCTGCTTACAAAGCAACAACTTGGAAAGACCTCTTCCCAAGTGAAGATGAGTTCAAAGTTAAACCTTGGGGCGCGGCATGGAACATCACGATTCCTGGGGATAGCGAAATTGTCGTTCTTGACAACAAGCTGAAGGATATCAGTTGGAAACGGATCCCAGAAGCAATCTTGTCTAAACCAGCTGATTTCGATAAAGTTTGGGATGCTTACATGGCTGAGCTTGATAAAGCTGGTGTAACGAAAGCTGAAGATTTGCGTGAAGAGCTGGTTAAACAACGCGTGAAACTTTGGAATGATTAATTATTTAAATTTCGTCTAATCCAATAAAAGCATGAAGATGGCGGGAAGTCCGAACGAAAGTCCGGGCCTCCCGCTGATTGCTTTTCACCGGTAATAACAGGACAGGAGGAATATACATGGGAGAGAGCAAGAACTCCGGACGGCATGAGTTATGGTACAAGCAGCCGGCGGCTGTATGGGAAGAGGCGCTGCCCGTAGGTAACGGCAGGCTGGGCGGTATGGTCTTTGGTGGAATCGAAGAAGAACGGATTCAATTAAATGAAGATACTCTATGGTCAGGTTTTCCGCGGGATAAAGCCAACTATGAGGCACTGCGGCATTTGGCTCCAGCTAAACAGCTAGTTGCAGAGGGGAAATACAAGGAAGCAGAAGCACTGGTGGACGCCAAAATGTTAGGCAGCCGGACGGAATCCTATCAACCGCTTGGAGATTTGCGATTGAAGTTTAATCTTGCTGGTCCTGTAGAGGATTACCGGAGAGAGCTTGATCTGGATCAGGCGTTGGCTAAGGTATCCTATACTGCCGGCGGTGTAAGGATCGTTCGTGAGGTATTGGCCAGCAGACCGGATGGAATTATAGCTCTTCATATCCGTGCGGAGGGGGGAGAGGGCCAAGCTACTCTGCCAGATTTCTGGGCGGATCTGGCAGCACCACATCCTTTCAACTCGGAGATTACTCCGGATGGCATGCTGATTATGACTGGCCGTGCTCCGTCGCATGTGGCTGATAACTACGTAGGGGATCACCCGCGTGCCGTATTATATGAAGAGGGGCTTGGCATAAGTTTTGCTGCGGTTATGGAGATCCAAACGGAAGGTGGCACTTGTGCAGTGGAGAACGGCTCGCTGTCGATTTCTGGCGCGCACTCCATTACCCTTCGTCTGGCTGCGGCAACCGATTATGCCGGGTATGACCGGATGCCGGGAAGCGGTGGCAAGCTGCCAGCGGAGTTATGCCTAGTGCAGTTAGCTTCAGCCTCTAAAGAATACGCAGAGCTTAAGCAGCGCCACTTAGAGGATCATCAATCCTTGTTCCACCGTGTGGAGTTGACGCTTGCATCTGCTGCTTCCCGCGGAGAGCTTCCGACTGATGAGCGCCTGGCACAATACCGCGAAGGTCAGACAGATCCTGAACTGGAAGCACTGCTGTTCCAGTATGGCCGCTACCTGATGATTGCTGGCTCACGGCCGGGGACACAAGCCCTGAATCTGCAGGGCATTTGGAATCCCTATATTCAGCCACCATGGAACAGCAATTATACGACAAATATCAACACCGAAATGAATTATTGGCCGGCCGAATTATGCGGATTGGGCGAATGCCATGAACCTTTAATAGATTTTATCACGGAGCTTAGCGTGGCTGGCAGCCGTACAGCGAATATTCATTATGGCGCACGGGGCTGGACAGTACACCATAATACCGATTTGTGGCGGATGACTTCTCCATCAGACGGTAAGGCGATGTGGGCTTTTTGGCCGATGGGCGGGGTATGGCTCTCTCGCCATCTATGGGAGCGTTACGCTTTCCGTCCAGATGAGGACTATTTACGCACAGCTTATCCCATATTAAAGGGAGCCGCATTGTTTTGTCTGGATTGGCTAGTAGAACTGCCTGATGGAAGATGGACGACAGGTCTGTCTACCTCACCAGAGAATGTATTTCTGACTGCTGACGGCACACCATGCAGTGTCTCGGCTGGCTCAGCTATGGATTTATCGCTTATCGGTGAGTTGTTCAAGCACTGCATTCAGGCTGCTGACATTTTAAATACCGATGTAGAGCTGCGTCAGGAGCTTATGCAGAAACAGAAGCAGCTTGCCCGCCAGGGGATCGCACCGGACGGAACTGTCCGCGAATGGAATGAGGATTTTGCTGAACAAGAGCCTGGGCATCGTCATGTTTCTCATTTGTATGACTTGTACCCTGGGAACGTAATTAGCCCTTTCTCCACACCAGAGCTAGCAGAGGCGGCAGCCTTAACACTGAAGAAACGCATAGAACACGGAGGTGGCCATACAGGCTGGAGCGCAGCATGGTTGCTTAATCTTTATGCGCGTCTGAAGGATGGCGAGAGTGCGGTTAGCTGTCTACGTCGCATTTTGCAAGATTCCAGTTTGCCGAACCTGTTCGGCAATCATCCTCCGTTTCAGATTGATGGAAACTTCGGCACTACAGCCGGAATAGCAGAAATGCTTTTGCAGAGTCATCAGGAGGGTCTGGAACTATTACCTGCTCTTCCTGAGGAATGGTCTGAAGGCAGCGTGAAAGGGTTGGTGGCACGTGGTGGCTTTGTCACGACTATAGAGTGGAGCGGGGGCTGTTTAACAAGGGCAGAGGTTACCTCGACTCATGGCCGATCCTGTAGAATTGTTCAACACCAGTCTTTGCTCATTCAAAAACCGGATGGTTCACAGATTGAAGGAGCGGGGCTGGAATTTGAAACAGTAATCGGAGAGACCTATTTCATTACCCCCCTAAAGAAATAATTCATATTGATCTGGCTTACAGACTGTTCTCAGAGTAGAATTATTCTACAGAGAACAGTCTTTTTTTGCCCAAGTCTTCATTATCTATTAAATGGAGGGTTTTGAATAAGTCTGTAGGAGCCGGAGGATCAGAATAATGATGTGGAAAAAACGCTTCACGTTGGCAAAAGTCATTCTTGGAGGAGTGATTATTTGCGCAGCCATTCCCCCGACATTGTATTGGACCTGGGGGCATGCTTATGCGGCCACGACTTCACCGACTGTTCGTTCTGTAAGTGAAATTGCCCAGAAGCTAACCGGTGCGATGAATAATCGTAGAGAAACTATCACTTTTACTTATGAGGGGAAAACCTCGAATTTAAAAACACAGATACAAACGGGTATAGATCAAGCGATGAATAGCGATCCTTATTTGTATTACATCATAGACAGCTACGGATATACTTATCGAGGGAGCAAAAGCTCAGTAAAGGTTACGGTAGAAGTGAAATACTTGGAAACGCTGGAACAGACCGCTTTTGTGAACAAAGAAGTAAAGGCAACGCTCAAGAAGATCATTACACCGGGCATGAATAATCATCAGAAGGTTAAGGCTATCCACGACTGGGTGGTGCTGCGTCTGAAGTATGATACCTCTTATCGTAAATATACGGCTTATGAAGGCCTGAAGAGTGGCAGTGCCGTTTGCCAGGGGTATTCGCTGTTGACTTATAAGCTGCTTAAGGAAGCGGGATTCAGTAATAAAATCGTTGAGGGCACTGCAAAACAGCCGGGAGGACGCAGCCAGTCTCATGCTTGGAATCTAGTGCTGCTCGAAGGGAGATGGTATCATCTCGACACAACTTGGGATGACCCGACACCTGATAAAGCCGGCGTGGTAAGCACCGCGTATTACTTGAAGACTGATGCACAAATGCGTCAGGATCATAGCTGGACGAAGTCTTATCCGGCAGCCTCGGTTGCCTATTATAAGACCTTGTCAGCACTTGCAGAGCGTGGAGGACAGAGCGCCGGGGTGTATAAGCAGCTTCAGAAGGACCTTAATTATGAGCTGTATGCCGAGGAGCGGATTGTACGTTCAGCAGCAGATTTAATTCAGCTGGCGAATAAGGCTGTTGCTTCAGGAGAGGGATCTTTATTATTCCGTTATCACGGTAGTGGAACCCAGCTGAAGAATGATTTACAGGAGTTATATAAACTTGGATTAGAGGAAGTGTCTTATTCTAGTACTTCTTTTGATAATACGGGTGATCTAAAAGTATATGTGACTTGGGAATAGGCAAAGGGCTAAGTGAAATCAGGAGTTGAATATACTAGATTGATTTATATAAAAAGGGATATCCCGCAGCCTTTCAGGCTTCTGGATATCCCTTTTTTGCGGAGTCTATTTATTCTGGGTGAGTACTAAGATCGCATTTTTCTAAAGGAATAATATTACTCTTGCGGAAGAAGCGATAGCCGGCCCAAATCAAGACGAATAATGGCAGGCTGATATAGGAAACGGCGATACCGTACCAGTCGATGCTTCCACCTGAGAAGGCACCCATATTCTGGCCAAGGATGGCTACCGTACAAAGTACTAAGGCAAATATAGGCCCAAACGGGAACCATCTAGCCCGGTAAGGCAGCTCATCAAGGGAATGACCTTGAGCTATGAAGGCGCGTCTGAAACGATAATGGCAGACAGCGATGCCGAGCCAGTTAATAAATCCACACATACCGGAAGCATTAAGCAGCCAGTTGTATACAGCACCGTCACCAAAGAATGATGCTAAAAAGGCTAACATACCCACGGCTGTGGTCACGAGCAAAGCACCAACAGGAACACCGCGGCGATTAAGCTTGCCTAGAGCACGTGGAGCCATTCCGTCCTTAGCCATAGCGTACAGGACGCGGGTGGAGGCGTACATTCCCGAGTTCCCGGCTGACAATACGGAGCTGAGAATGACAGCATTCATGACGGAGGCGGCAATAGCAAGTCCTGCTTTATTAAATACGATTGTAAACGGACTGACTCCGATATCATCAATACCACCGCGCAGCAGATCTGGATTCGTGTAAGGAATCAGCATTCCGATTACTAGTATAGCGAGGATATAAAAGATTAATATACGCCAGAATACTTGGCGAATAGCAATAGGTACGTTGCGGCGAGGGTTCTCACTCTCACCTGCTGCAACACCGATTAGCTCTGTGCCTTGGAAGGAAAATCCCGCAGCCATAAAGACACCGACGAAAGCAAAGAAGCCACCGTGGAACGAGCTGCCCCCGATCTGGAAATTGCTGAAGCCTACGGCTTTTCCGCCCATGATTCCGAAAATCATCAAAACTCCGACAATAAGGAAGGCGATAACAGTAATAATTTTGATAATGGCAAACCAATATTCTGATTCTCCGTACCCACGAGCAGACAGGAAATTAAGACCGAACATCAGCAGCAGGAACACGAGACTCCAGAGAAAGGAGGGACTGTCCGGGAACCAATATTTAATAATGACGGTGGCGGCAGACAATTCTGCTGCAATCGTAACCGCCCAGTTATACCAGAAGTTCCAGCCGATGGCGAACCCAAAAGCGGGGCTGACGAAACGTGTGCCGTAAGTGCTGAATGAGCCCGAATCCGGTAAATAGGTAGCGAGCTCTCCCAGACTGGTCATTAGGAAATAAACCATAACACCAACAGCCGTATAGGCTAGAAGTGCTCCACCGGGTCCGGCTGAAGCGATAGCGCCACCACTGGCCAGGAAGAGTCCGGTACCAATAGATCCTCCAAGCGCAATCATGGTCAAATGCCTTGCTTTAAATGATTTTTTTAGCTCAGGCGGGTTACTTACGTTGCCTTGTGCTAGATTTTGCTGCTTGCCCTGCATGATTTGACACTCCTTATGATCTAATCTTTCAATTCATGAACGGGGAGTGCTGAGCTGCTTCCTCCCGCAGAGCGGGAGAGTGTATTTGGTGGTCTCCATAAGGTGATGGATAAACACTAAATATACAAAATCTGTAAACGCAAAGAAACCGCAGACTATATCTGCGGTTTCCATCTATACAGCTCCGCATCATACTCCCTGTGAAGATAGCGCAACACATTATGACCTGCTACTTATACTTATGCAGGTCATATAATGTGACAGTTCCGTGCCTTTCGGCAACGGCCCCAGCCTGCACCGCTGTATGAGCGACAGTGCAAACTTCGGCAGATATTCCTTTCGACGCGATTCATAGACGGCTCTAACGTCTCCACGCGCGTACTCTTTATATCCGCGACCTCTACCTCATCTTAGTATGACGAGGCTATCTTTACTTCATTCATTTATAAACAACAGGGATTAGTATAAAGCAAGTTCGCAAGGCAAGCAATGACAAAATCCGGTAGGGAATGTTAGCTGCGACGACGCTCTGACATTTGCTGCCAAACGGTACCGGCAGCAGCTTCACCGGAAGCGATACGTTCCAAAGCCATTTTGGCCTGAAGTCCAACCTCGAATTCCGGATCTTCTGCCGCAACTGACAGCGCTGCTTGGGCATCGGATGTGCCCACCTCATAGAGGAAACGAGCTGCGCGCCAGCGGACAAGCTTGCTCTTATCCGTCAGTGCTGCCGTCATCACTGGCGTGGCGGCAGGATCGCCGATGTCGGACAGCGTATCGCCTGCCGTACGTCTCACGGCTGGTGCGCTGTCTGCCATCGCCTCATAGAGCAGCTCCATCGCTTCGGGCGTGCGAAGGTCGCCTAGATATACGACCGCAAGCCTGCGAATATGCAGCTTGGGATCGTGCAGCGCCGCCTTAAGCTCCGGCAGGAGCTCCGCCGTCGGCGCTAGATCCTCCAGCGCGGCGTAGCGCACGCGCCAATCCTCATGCTTCAGGTCTCGCAGCAGCTCATCCTGACTGCGGGTTCGTCGCTGCTCGACGAACTCGCCTTCGGCGCCGTGCGCAATGGCTTGCTGCACGAGAGAGTCGAGGCGTTCCTGCGGATACGCCGCTTCGACTTCTTGCTCCACCTCGCGTGCAATCTCCGCGGGCTCGCCATAACGCACGCCGTAATCAGTGAGCTTACGCTCTTTAATCATCACGGCGCTAGCCACATCCATAACCGCCTTCGTGAAGCGGTTTGCTAAGGAGATACGCTCTTCATTCGCGCCGGTCTTAACGCGGATTTGCAGCGGAATTCCGCGGAACATCTGGACGAAGACTTGAGCTTCGCCGAAATGAGCGCCAGCGTTCTCATCGGCAAGATTCCAATCGTCATTTAAGCCTTCGCTGTTGCCGAAGCGGTTCTGAACTTCTCTTAGAATCGCTGCCCAATCCGCATTGCCCTTGCGTTCGAGCGCTGCAAAGTCAGCAGCATGATAGATGCTAATAACGCCCGGTATCGTTAACATTTCGCGTGCCCAGGCAGGTGCGGAACGTTCACTTTCTGGTGTATAGGTTCTGCGGATTCCAGGTTCCAGACTTTCGTCCAAATGAAGCTTCATCGTATTTGGACTTGGAGTCGGTTCAATAAAAGTAATCTTCATACGTAGCTCCCCCTTGAACGGTATATGCACCGCCATACTTTATACACATATTATCTCATTTCTGGCGTGAAACACAAAAGGGTACTTAGATATTTTGCGGAAAAAGGGCGCACCATTACCAAGTAACTTGTATATTTTGCAAAATACTCTGCCGTTCAATATAGTTGTATTATATTCGCTAAAGTAAAGCGTGCTCGGCAAACTTCTAAAGATGAGGTGCTCTATGGCTAAATTTCGCTACAATAACCTCGACAATGTGAGTACCGATAAAACACTTAAAGAGTTTCGTAAGTGGCGGGAGGAACGTCGACGGAAGATAAAAGATTATTCATATGTAGTGCCAAGTACGCCACCGAGGTTAGCTTATCTGGCGGAGAATCGCCTGGAGACTACCATTACGTGGATTGGGCATTCAACGTTTTTCCTTCAATATGAAGGGATGAATATCATTACTGATCCAATCTGGGCGAGAAGACTGGGCTTTGAGAAAAGATTGGGGCAACCCGGGATTCCGCTCAGCGAAGTGCCTCCCATTGACCTGATTCTGATCTCGCACTCTCATTATGACCACTTGCATATGGCTTCTATCCGTAAATTATATAGAGCAGGGACAACCCTTGTTGTTCCTATAGGCTTGAAACGAAAGATGCTCCGCAAAGGATTTCGCAACTGCATAGAAATGGAATGGTGGCAGGAAAATACGCTGGGTAAAATTAAGCTTACCTTCGTGCCGACTCAGCACTGGACGCGGAGAACACCTTGGGACACGAACACTTCTCATTGGGGAGGATATATTCTGCAGCCGATCGAATCGGATAGCGACAAGCTGCCCCCAAACCTCTATTTCGCAGGAGATAGCGGTTATTTTCCGGGTTTTAAGGAGATTGGGAGCCGCTATAAGCTTCATGTTGCACTCATGCCGATTGGAGCTTATGAACCGGAGTGGTTCATGACCTCGCAGCATGTAACCCCTGAAGAGGCTATACAAGCATTTGTAGATGTTGGAGCGGAGACCATGATTCCGATGCATTACGGCACCTATAGACTTGCTGATGATACAGCCCGGGAAGCGCTGGATCGGATGGAAAGTGCCCGGCTTAAACAGGGTATTTCTGAAGAAAGAATCCGTACGCTCAGCTATGGCGAAACGCTTGTTATACAACCCGAGAATCGCAAAACTGGACAATAATTGAAAAAATTCCTCCTAACTGGCGACCTCTGTACAGCAGCTGGAATAACTTTAGTATTGGAGAGAACAGCTGAAAAGGCTATTTTACGGGCTTTTTGCTCTCTATTTATGCTATAATGAGCCGAAACCCTAAGTGAAAAGGATGGTAATGCGTAATGATTAGCACAAGCGGCGTAACACTCCGCTACGGAAAACGCGCTCTCTTTGAAGATGTAAACATAAAATTCACCCCTGGTAACTGCTACGGTTTGATTGGCGCCAATGGTGCCGGTAAATCAACCTTTCTGAAAATTCTGTCTGGTGAGATCGAAGCAAATACCGGTGAGGTACATGTTACACCAGGCGAACGTCTCGCAGTACTCAAACAGAACCATTTTGAGTATGATGAATTCCCAGTACTTGAGACCGTAATTATGGGTCATACACGTCTTTATGAAATTATGAAAGAAAAGGACGCGCTTTATGCGAAGTCCGATTTCACAGAAGCGGATGGCCTGCGTGCAGGAGAGCTTGAAGGTGAGTTCGCTGAGCTTAACGGCTGGGATGCTGAGCCAGATGCAGCTGCCATGCTGATTGGTCTCGGAATTATGCGTGAACTGCATGACAAAAAAATGGCCGAACTGAGCGGCAATGAAAAGGTTCGGGTACTCTTGGCGCAAGCCTTGTTTGGCCGTCCAAATAACCTGCTGCTAGATGAGCCTACCAACCACTTGGATCTCGAATCTATTGGCTGGTTAGAGAACTTCCTCATGGACTATGAAGGTACTGTTATCGTCGTATCCCATGACCGTCACTTCCTGAATAAAGTATGTACGCATATTGCGGATATTGATTTTGGCAAAATCCAGATGTACGTCGGCAACTACGACTTCTGGTATGAGTCCAGTCAGCTTGCGCAAGCTTTGCAGCGTGATTCGAACAAGAAGAAGGAAGATAAGATCAAGGAATTGCAGGCATTTATCCAGCGGTTCTCGGCCAATGCTTCCAAGTCTAAACAAGCGACATCACGTAAGAAGCAACTTGAGAAAATTACACTGGACGATATTCGTCCGTCCAACCGTAAATATCCGTTCCTAAACTTCAAACCTGAACGTGAAGCGGGTAAACAATTGCTGACAGTCAGCGGTTTGTCCAAAGCGGTTGAAGGTGAAAAGCTTCTTGATGAAATCAGTTTTGTAGTAAACAAAGGGGATAAGATTGCTTTTGTAGGCCCTTACTCCCAGCCTAAATCCCTTCTGTTTGATGTGATTATGGGAGAGCAAGAAGCGGATGCGGGAGAATATACATGGGGAGTAACTACAACTCAAGCGTATTTCCCGAAAGACAACTCCAGCTATTTCGATGGTGTGGAAATGAATCTTGTAGAATGGCTACGCCAGTATTCTAAAGATCAGGACGAAACTTTCCTGCGTGGATTCTTGGGCCGTATGTTGTTCGCCGGAGAAGAAGCACTGAAGAAAGCAAGTGTGCTGTCCGGGGGCGAGAAGGTTCGCTGTATGCTGGCCAAAATGATGCTCAACGGCGCGAACGTGCTTGTGTTCGATGAACCAACCAATCACTTGGATCTGGAATCCATCACGGCACTGAATAACGGGCTGATCGATTTTGATGGCACGATTCTATTCACTTCCCATGACCATCAGTTCATCCAAACCATTGCTAACCGCATCATCGAGATTACACCTACAGGTGTAATTGACCGCTCCATGAGCTACGATGAATATTTGGAGAATCCAGAAATTAAGGAAATGCGCCAGCGCATGTATCCTGTAGAAGTATAATATTTAAATTCCGCTATGCGGAAGGAACCCCATGAAGCAGCTACTCTAATCCTTTTTGGGATCAGGGTAGCTGTCTTTATAATTTCGATTTTGAAAAGTTATTAATAAGTAGAATTCTACGGGGAGTATATGCGGGGCTTCCAAGACAGGAGTCTTTAGCCCTTGAGGTTTCCCAAAGCGCATGTTTTCAGCTGGCTAATCGTACAATAAAGAGAAGCAGTTATGAATTTGAAGAGTTCTAATCCATCCTATCAGGCAGGACGAACGTATAAACGGCTGCGTTTCCCCGAGGGATTCGCAGCCGTTTATGTTTAAGTATAAGTAAATACTAAGATCCGCCAGTACGACGGCGTTGGTTGTTAGGCTTTTTGTTATTTTGGCTTTTTAGCGGTTTGGCGGAACCGGCCTGAAATGTGGATCCAGGTTTGGAGGAAGATTGTTGCTTCTTCTGTTCCAGTTTTTTACGGATAGCTTCCGCTAAGTTGATTTTTCCTTTATCGTTGCTTTCGCTCATTATGATAACCTCCTTCGAAGCAAGTCCTTACACTTTATTCTAATTGTTTTTAAATGCTGCCACAAGGGCAAGAATAATTGAAAGAATTCTTTTCCGTATTTTAAATAATCGGGGGAAAAGAGGGGGAGCCAAGAATGACTGATATTTACGAAGATATACGTAAAGGCGAACGAGGAGCTTGGGTGAGCATAGCGGCTTACCTCATCCTATCATCATTTAAGCTGGTTTGTGGTTATTTATTTGCATCTAGCGCACTCGTAGCGGACGGGGTCAACAATTTAACAGATATCGTGGCATCCATAGCTGTGCTGGTGGGGTTACGGATTTCGCGGAAGCCACCTGACTCGGACCACGCTTACGGGCATTTCCGCGCAGAGACCGTAGCGGCGTTGTTGGCTTCTTTTATCATGGCGGTAGTGGGCATTCAAGTGATTGTGGAGGCGGTGCGGTCCTTTTTCGATCGTACAAAAGAAACGCCACAGCTCTGGTCGGCAGGGGTGGCTATTGTATGTGCAGTAGCTATGATGGGGGTATACATATATAACAAAAGACTGGCCAAACAAATTAACAGTGGAGCACTTATGGCAGCGGCTAAGGACAATTTTTCTGATGCAATGGTCAGTGTTGGAGCCGCAGTTGGGATTGTAGGCGCACAGTTTGGTTTGCCATGGATTGATTCCGCAGCAGCTGTTCTTGTCGGACTCATTATCTCCAAGACCGCTTGGGATATTTTTCGTGATTCGACTTATCGGCTTACGGATGGCTTTGATCAAGATAAATTGATGGATCTACGTAGTACGATTGCTCGAACGCCGGGAGTAGAAGAGATTAAAGATGTGAAGGCACGGGTTCATGGTAATCATGTGCATGTGGATGTTGTAGTGGAGGTGGATGCGAATATTTCTGTGACAGAAGGTCATGAAATAAGTGATTCCATCGAAGAAAGAATGAGCAAAATGCATAATATTATGAATGTGCAGGTGCACGTGGAGCCTAAAAAATAAATTACAAAATGCTATATTAAGGAAAAAACACACATATTCAAGGAGAAATCAAGACTTTAGACCTGTATATTACCATAAAGTGGCATGATTATATGTGAAATTTGGAGCATGTTCCAAATCCCGGGCAAGCCTATAATGAGGGCATAAAGGAATAATGTAGCACAATCCTTTATTGAAATCTCATCATGGAATTTGGGGGAACGTATGATCAAATCACATAAGCAAATTACAGCATCTTTGTTAGTATCTGCTGCAATTGTTGCAGGTTTAGGAGTATCTGCTCCTGGACAAGCAGCGGCAGCCTCAAGTTCATCTAATTCAGTTACAGCAGCTTCAGCCGTTCAAACAGGTGTAATCGAGGCTAGTGTTCGCCTTCGCAGCACCCCTTCTACTGACGGAGAAATAGTGAAGTACTTGCAAAAGGGAGATCAAGTGCAGATCCTTTCGCAGCCTAACAGCTATTGGTATCAAGTAAAAACGGCTGATGGTTCAGTGGGTTATACAAGTGCAGGAGATAAGTATATCAGCGTATCCTCTGCTTCAGTAACGACACCATCGGCACAAACTGGCACCATTAAGTATGGTGTGAATCTTCGGGTTTCACCTTCAACAAGCGGAAAAGTAATGAAGCTTTTGAATAAGGGAGAAAAAGTAGAAGTTCTGGCACAGCCTAACAGTTACTGGTATCAAGTTAAAGCGGCGGATGGTAGCATCGGATATATAAGTTCAAGTGAACAATATAGTACACTTTCAGGAAACGGTGGGGGATCTGGAACGGTAACACCAACGCCTACACCTACACCTACACCTACACCTACACCTACACCTACACCTACACCTACACCCAATCCACCTATAACAACACCGGGGGCTTCAGCCCAAATCGAACGGGTAATTGCTGCGGGCATGGGATATCTAGGAACGCCTTATGAGTATGGCTCCAGCAGAAATGATACAAGCACCTTTGATTGCTCGGACTTCATCCGGCAAATTTTTATGGATGCTGCCAATCTCAAACTGCCGGCGGATTCCCGTCAACAGGGAGATTGGGTGAAGTCGAATAGTACGGTGGTTACGTCTATTTCCAATTTGAAGCGCGGCGACTTAATGTTCTTTATGGATTATAAGGGGAATTTAGCTTCTTCTTATGAGGGAATCGACAAATCTACAGCTAGAATATCGCATGTTGCAATGTATCTAGGAGATGGACAAGTTCTACAAACTTATTCCGTAGCTTCAGGCGGGGTAAGAGTAGATAAACTAAGCGCTTCTTGGATGAATCGTTTTCTCTACGGAGGTTCGGTCATTCGCTAAATATATGAAAAATGCAGGAAGCGACAGCATCGCATGTTTGTGACGGGTGAACGATGGCGGGCGTACGCGCAAGAGGGCTATCCTTTTAGTAGAATTCTCTACTGAGGGGGTAGCTCTTCCTGTTTTATCTGTTCAGAATATGTACTCTCCACATAAAAAAAGGGCAGTACCATCGGCCATTTTCTTGGCTCTTGGGACACCCTTTTTTCGCATATTGAAAATTAAGGTAAGATCACATTGGCTGTGACAGGAACCTTAACCCATGCTTTTCCTAACCAAGTGTAAATTTCTCTCCATTCATTACCCCAAGTGTCCGAAATGACTTCACCTGTTGTATCAAGAGTCTGAACGCCAAGCCAGCCTGCTGGAATTATACCTCCGACGGAAAAGTAGAAAGGTGTTTTCTCGGTCAGCACTATTTGTGGTGTTGCTGGAATCATATCCGCTGGAGTGATAATGGTTTCAAAAGAATTGCTGTAAGTGCTTCCAGTTACGGTTGCAGGATCCGTAGTAGTGTTAGTTACTTCAGCTGCTGAAGCTGTAGCAGCAATGGAAGCCATAAGTCCTAAGGCTACTGTAAGGCTGGCGATTTTTTTCATGTTTAGTTCCTCCTAGTGGGGGTTGGATGTATTTTTTTCCAAAAGCGCTGTTTGCTAATATGCTAGTAAACGTAAATGATGCGTGATGAACCACCCATTCAACATTTCTTATTTTCTCAAGTGACATCCGTGCAGGAATGACCTATACTTTCTGCATGATGAATAAGATATATGGATAGATATGGGAGGGATACGAAAGTCACACCATTAAAATGAGAGGCTACTACATAGATCTACCTCTGCGTCCCGTGAAGAGAGAAATTACAAACAGAACCAGGAAGACGAAGAACAAAATCTTAGCCAGACCAGCAGCGGCAGCTACAAGGTTGAAGAAACCAAAGATTCCGGCGATTACTGCGACTACAAGTAGTATTGCGGACCATTTTAACATTACATATCACCTATCCTTTTTTGATTAATGTAGTCATTGTATAAACGGGGACTTTGATTTTGAAACAAAAGGGAAGAGGGACTCTTGACAAGACTCGACAAGATGTTTCGGCTTATGGGACCAGGGGTAACTATGCAGTATACAAGGCTGATTAGCCGATATTTATGAGATATGGAAGGGGTTATGAATATGATCATTGAACTTAGTGTAGCTCTCGTGGCAATTGCATTCGCAGTACTTGTTTTCTTTTTAATTAAAACCTTAAAGTCGGCAAAGGATTCACTCGACAAAGTCAGCCAAACCTTGGTGGAAGTACAGAAGACGATGGATGAGCTTACTTATGAAGTGAAAACGACGGTCAGACACGCAAATGAAATCACTGCCGATGTACAGCATAAGATTCAAAAGATTGACCCAGTTATCGATTCTGTCAAGAATCTGGGTGATGTCATGAATGAACTGACCTTAACGGTCAAACAAGTGTCAGTCACGGTGATTGAGAAATATCGTAAATCGCGTGAGCTGAAGGAGAAAAGTAAGGAAGTCTCTATAAAAGAAGCTCCGCTAACTCCTGCTGAAGAACGTACTGTTAACTCCTATGATGCCATTTATGCTGAGAAGTCACCGGGAAAAATAGCTACAATGCTAAAAGGTGTAGACGTAGCTGCAACTCTTTGGAAGAAATTTCGTCATTAAGCATAAGATAGTAAGGCTTCTGTAATCGGTGGCTGCAGATAAGAAAGGTGGGACACAACATGAACATGATGATCCTTTTATTTGGTCTTCTTTTCCCATACTTTGATGCGTCTCCACAGTTGGCGCCTATCTCTACTTTTATTGAACAACCTAAGTCGGTTCTCGCATTTGAACATGCTTCAGGATCCAGCCCATATATAAATCGCTTTGATTCTCTCCAAGGTGTCGCTTTATACACCACAAAGGAAGAACTGCTTCTGACCAAAGGCAATCCGCTTGCGGTGACAAATGATCCATTGCTAGAGACAGTGGAGTACCATTACGCAGATGTGACAGTGGGTGTGGGCGAGGGTGTTGTACTTTATGTACATGTTGCACCTCCGCAAGCACAGCAGTTCGGTTTATATGTAGATGGTGTAGAAATCGATCCTTTAACAGATAATCTGCAAGATACTTTGGGCAAACCGTATTTTATAGCCGAAGATGGGGATGTATATCTGAGAGGGAATAATGCACTCAAAATATATCGAAATTTGGCGGGTGAATTCGAAGGAATTGATTTATTTGATAGTATTTCTTCCTAATCTGTTTCATAATTGAGCAAATTGGTTAATAAACATAGGCTGTCTTTAGAATAGAGTAACCTCCAGCCCCACTAGGTATAGTGGGGCTGGAGGTTACTTTGCTGAATACGTAAATTGATCCTATGACTATATTTACATATTATGAAAATAGAAATAACACTGTAAAATAGCGTATGATATAGTTAATAGGTTTGCAGAATTTTACGGTCGTAATACTACTCGTGTGAGGTGAAGATGATGAGAATCTTAATCGTGGATGACAATCCGACTAATGTTATCATTATCCGTGAAATCCTGAAAAAAGAAGATTACCGAAATTTCGTAACCGCATCCTCTGCCAAAGAGATGCTGGAACGGCTTGGAATCGGTTCGGGAAGTGAAGATGGACGTCCCCGGATGTCAGATATTGATCTGATTTTACTGGATATGATGATGCCAGAAATGGATGGGATCGAAGCATGTCGTGTTGTGCAGCAATACGAACATCTTAAGGATGTTCCAATAATAATGGTTACAGCTGTAGGCGATTCTAAAAAATTAGCCGAAGCGCTGGATGCAGGTGCAGTAGATTATGTTACGAAACCTATTAATAAAGTGGAGCTAATGGCCCGGATTCGGCTTGCTCTGCGGTTGAAACGTGAGAAAGATTGGCATAAGGAACGGGATCAGCGGATTCAGGAGGAATTGAGACTGGCTGCACTCGTGCAGAATGCTGTTCTCAGCCTACCCCTGCAGGAAGAGAATTTCGAGGTGCATGCTATCTATCAGCCTTCCTCTGAATTGGCGGGTGATTTATATGCCTGGTATCCCCTTGGGGATGGCCGATATGGCGTAATCCTCCTGGACATTATGGGACACGGTATATCGTCCTCTCTTTTTTGCATGTTCCTTGCGTCAGTATTAAAGGACACGGTAACTACTTATGTAGAGCCGGAAAAGGTAATTCAGGAACTCAATCGAAGGTTTAACCAACTTTATATTGAGAAAAAGCTGATTCAATACTATTTTACGACGATTTATCTTGTGATCGACACTCGTATAAAGCGTATTGACTACGTTAACGCCGGGCATCCACCTGCGCTATTTTTTGAGGGCGCAGCCAAGACTCCGGTCTTGCTGGAAAGCAATTGTCACCCTGTAGGCCTGTTTGAACGGATCGATATTCAGCCACAGAGCTTGACCTATCAAGATGAAGGGCATTTGGTTCTCTATACAGATGGTCTGCTGGAGCTGGTTGAGGGTGAACAGGAAGAGCAGCTGAAATTCATGATTAAGCATTTAAATGTTGAGCATGAATGGAAGGAAGAAACTATACGGGCTGCTTTTTTCAATGCTGATGTTCCTAAAGAGCGTGACGATGACAAATGTATAGTGTGGATCTCACTGAAGAAGGGAACAGAATGAGGATGAAAATAAAGGCTAAACTCTTAATTGGTTTTAGTGCGATGCTGGCGATTATGCTGGCACTTACTATGATTGGATACGATCGTTTGGATTATATGAATGGTCAGCTTGAGGGTTACCAGGATAGATATATGAAGGGACGTTCTTCTTCAGGTATGCGTGGAGAAGTGAATGATATGGCGCGAATATTAACGACGACCATGTTAAGCGCTGATACATCAACAGTAGAATCACAAAAAAAAGAGATTGATAAAAAAATAGCTAAGGCTAATGAGCACTACGACAAAATAAAAGAATCAATGACTAGCGCTGAAGAGATGCAGATCGTTAATCAAATTGATGATTCTTATACGATCTATCTAAATTATCAGGAAAAAATATTGAAGCTGCTATCAGCTGGTTATTTCCAGAATGCCAGCACGTATTCTAACACAGAGGGACAAGCGATTCAGAATGCCGTGTTAAATGCTCTGAACAGTCTCTCTGATTATAATGCCTTTATTATGAATGAAGAGAGCACAAAAGCTAAAGATGCCTATCAAAGCTCTACTCAAATGGTCATCTTGATGATGATTGTGGGTCTGTTACTTGGACTTGGAGTTGTTCTATGGATCATTCCAAGCATTACGCGAGGGCTTAACGTCGTTTCGATGATGATTACCAGCTTTGGCAACGGCAGAATTCGGGCCATAAGGCGCATAAAGGTTACTTCGAAAGATGAGATTGGTGAGGTTGCCCTTGTCTTTAAGAAAATGGCGTTAGATCTTGAAGAGAAACAGCAAATGGAACAGGCTTATGCACAGGCCCAGAATGATCAATCCTGGCTGAATGCAAATGTTGCTCAGGTGACAGAACTTCTCCGGGGGGTTAGCTCATTGGATCAGGTCTCACAGACCTTTATCAACGAGTTCACCCCTGTGCTGGGAGCCCAGTTTGGGGCAGTATATTTGAAGGATGCTAACCGTCCCGATTTTCTGCGAAGCAGTGGTTATTATGCAGTAGATAGCGATAAGAAACCAAAGGAAGGTTTTGTGATTGGAGAAGGACTCGTAGGACAAAGTGCGCTTGATATGCACCCAATCAGATTGGAACGGGCTCCTGAAGATTACATCTCCGTGAAATCCGGCTTTGTGGATTCACAGCCAGGATATATTTCCATTCATCCGCTTATTTTTGAAGACGAGTTGCTCGGTGTAGTAGAATTCGCTTCATTCCAGCCATTTAGCAGTCTGAAAAATGATTTGCTGCAACAACTTGCGAATAATTTAAGCATTATTTTCAATAATATTAGTCGTCGTCTGACTGTAGAGAAATTACTGCGTGAGTCACAGGCACTTACGGAAGAACTGCAATGTCAGTCAGAGGAGCTGCAGACTCAGCAAGAAGAACTGCGTCGTTCCAATGAGAATTTGGAAGAGCAGACGGACGCGCTTAAGCGTTCAGAAGAACTGCTGCAACGTCAGCAGGAGGAACTGGAGCATTACAATACGGAACTCGTCGCCAAGACTCGTGCACTAGAGGAGCAAGTGCAGGAGGTCGAGGAGAAAAAAGATGAAATTGAGCATGCTAAGGTTCAGCTAGAGAAACAGGCTATGCAATTATCCGTGACTAGTAAGTATAAATCGGAATTTATGGCGAACATGTCCCATGAATTGCGGACGCCGCTCAACAGTCTGCTGATCTTGTCCCAGCTGCTTACCGAGAACAAGGATGGTAATTTAACGGAGAAGCAGGTTGAATTTGCCCATACGATTTATATGTCAGGTGCTGACCTGCTTAAGATGATTGATGAAATTTTAGACCTGTCCAAGGTTGATGCAGGAAAAATGGAACTGAATCATGAAGAGATTAAACTGACTGAGCTGAAAAGCTTTGTGAAGCAGAATTTTGCTCCACAGGCGATCAAAAAAGGACTCTCCTTACGGATAGCCTTTAACGAGCCGCTGCCAGATAGCGTAATTGCCGATAGTCATCGGTTGAAGCAGGTCTTAAGAAATCTGCTTTCCAATGCCTTTAAATTTACAACCGAAGGTTTTATCGAGTTTTCAGTTAGCCCGGCAGATAATAATCTCTTGCCACTAAATCTGCCGAGTGATAATGAATATATTGCTATTGCTGTGAAGGACAGTGGCATTGGTATTCCGGCTGACAAAACAGATATTGTATTCGAAGCCTTCCAGCAAGTAGACGGAACAACCAGCCGTAAATATGGAGGCACGGGTCTGGGATTGTCGATCAGCCGTGAATTGGTTCGTATAATGGGTGGAGCTATTGTGCTCGAATCCCGTGAGGGACAAGGCAGTACCTTCACTTTGTATTTGCCGGTGAAGGCAAATTACAGTAAACAACCTGCAGAAATAGAAGCTGCTGTGTCCAAAGAGGATTCAACATATGATGAATATATTGGAGACATGCTTCCAACCTTAGTGCCAGCAGCCGTTAACGTACCCCTTCCACAACTGACAATTGAGGATGACCGTGACAATTTGACGGCGAATGACAAAGTCCTGCTTATTATTGAAGATGATGAAAGCTTTGCGAAAATCTTGTTAGACATGGCTCGTGGTCGCAGATTTAAAGGCTTAGTAGCGCTTCAAGGCGATATTGGACTACAGATGGCAAAAACTTATTTGCCAGATGCGATCATTCTCGATATACAGCTGCCTGTAATGGACGGTTGGACCATCCTTAGAGAGCTTAAAAGTGCATCTCAGACCCGTCACATTCCTGTTCATGTTATCTCTGTGAACGATGAAGTGAAGCAAGGATTGATGATGGGAGCTATGGCATATCTAAGAAAACCATCTTCAAGAGAAGCATTGGAACGGGCTTTCTCACAAATTGAGAATTATACGTCCAGCACTGTGAAGTACCTTCTGATTGTAGAAGATGATGAGATTCAACGTCGTTCCATTATGGAATTGATCGGTCATGATGATGTAGCTATCACAGCAGTATCAACCGGCAACGAGGCACTGATGGAGCTGCGTAAGCAGAGATATGATTGTATGGTTCTGGATCTTATGCTTGGGGATATGAACGGCTTTGAACTGCTGGATCAGATTCGTGATGATGAGGAATTAAACGATCTTCCTATTATTATTTATACAGGTAAGGATTTAGATAGCAAAGAAGAGACACAGCTCCGCAAGTATGCTGAATCCATAATTATCAAGGATGTTCGTTCTCCGGAACGACTACTGGATGAGACAACGCTGTTCTTGCACCGGGTAGAAGCTAATCTTCCGGAAGATAAACGTAAAATTTTGCAGAAGCTGCATAACAAAGAAGAGTTATTCGAAGGGAAGAAAATACTGCTCGTCGATGATGATATTCGTAATGTTTTTGCACTCTCTAGTGTACTGGAAGAATACCACATGGAAGTGAAGTTTGCGGAGAACGGACGTGAAGCGCTGGAAATGCTGGTAGAGCAAGAAGATTTTGATCTCGTGCTTATGGATATGATGATGCCGGAAATGGACGGATATGAAGCTATGCGCCGAATCCGTGAAATGCCGCAATATCAGAAACTGCCTATTATTGCGCTTACCGCCAAAGCAATGAAAGAGGATCGCGCCAAATGTATTGAAGCGGGAGCTTCTGATTATATGAAGAAACCGATCGCAACAGGTCAACTTCTTTCGTTAATGCGTGTCTGGTTGTATTCGTAAACTCAAATTTGGGGTAATACCTTTTTAAGAACTAACATGACTAGAATTACGGTGTGTTAATAAGGGAGTCGGGATAACAATGAAAGCGATAGAACACGGATATGAGGAGCAGCCCGTTATGGCAGGAAGTGACGAGTTGGAGCAAATTGAGATCGAGCTGCTCCTTGATGGAGTACACCGTTTATATGGATATGATTTCCGGAATTATGCGTTGCCTTCTTTGAAGCGACGTATCTGGCATCATGTGCATGCGGAGAATGTACACAGCATATCCGCGCTGCAAGAAAAGGTGCTGCATGATCGTGCCTGTTTTGAACGATTTGTCTATAGTCTCTCCATTCCGGTTACCGAAATGTTTAGGGACCCGGGGTTATTTTTAACGTTTCGCCAGAAGGTAGTTCCGTTGTTGAGGACTTATCCCTATATTCGTATCTGGCATGCTGGATGCTCCACTGGTGAAGAAGTATACTCTATGGCCATCCTGCTTCATGAAGAAGGGCTTTACGATAAGGCTCGGATTTATGCCACAGATATGAATGAGCGTTCTTTACAGCAGGCTAAGGAAGGCGTCTATGATATTAGCAGAATGAAGCAATACACTAAGAATTATTTGGAGGCGGGAGGTACCCGGGCATTCTCTGAATACTATACAGCGAAGTATAACTCGGTTATTTTACAGCCATATTTACGCAAAAACATTATATTCGCTGAGCATAACTTGGCTACAGATACTTCTTTTAATGAGTTTAATGTTATTTTCTGCCGCAATGTGATGATCTATTTCAATGATGAGCTGCGGGATCATGTTCACGGCTTGTTTCATGAAAGTTTAAGTCGTTTTGGAATACTTGTTCTAGGCTCTAAAGAATCCATTCACTTTACGAAGTACAGCGATTGTTATGAGTCTTTGGACAGAGTAGAAAAAATATACCGTAACATAAAATAACGCATGAAGGAGGGTGGTCCTATGGGGTTTCAAGAACCAATTCATATACTACTAGTAGATGACCGTCCTGAAAATCTGCTGGCGCTGGAGGCGGTACTTGAAAGCCAGCATTATGAGCTAGTCAAAGCCACCTCCGGCGAAGAAGCGCTGCGGTGTTTGTTAAGGTATGATTTTGCTGTCATCGTACTGGACGTGCAGATGCCAGGTATGGATGGGATCGAGACCGCAAAGTTGATTAAAGCCAGAGAAAAAACAAAGGAAATTCCGATTATCTTTATCTCTGCGAATAGTAAGGAAGCGGAGCACTTATTCGCGGGCTATTCTGCAGGGGCTATTGATTATATGGTCAAGCCCTTCATTCCACAAATTCTGAAGTCTAAGATACAAGGTTTTGTCGAGATGTATATTACGAGCAAAAAACATCAGACTCAGACCATGCTGCTGCAGCAAAAGACGAAAGAGCTGGAAATCATAAATAGTGAGCTCGTGAAGGCTAAGGAAGAGGCAGAGATCGCCTCCAAAGCGAAGTCGGAATTTCTGGCTATGATGAGTCATGAGATTCGTACACCTATGAATGGCGTAGTGGGTATGATTGATTTATTAATGGAGACTGACCTTGCTCCTGAGCAGAAGGAGTATTCCGAGATCATTCGGAAAAGTGCAGACACGTTGATTACGGTTATAAACGATATTCTTGATTTCACCAAAATGGAATCCGGTAAAATGGAAATCGAAGAGCAGCTGTTCGAACTTCGTACATGTATTCAAGAGGTGTTCAGCCTCTTTTCGGTGGAAGCGGGAAAAAAGAACCTGGAGCTCGCTTATTTTATCGATCAGAAGTTGCCTAGACTTTTATATGGAGATATGGCTCGTCTACGCCAAGTATTAATTAATCTGATTGCTAACGCAGTTAAATTTACGAATCAGGGCGGTGTCTATTTAGTCGCTTCCATCAAAGAAACATCTGGGCACAAGGTAGAAGTCGAGTTCACGATCATGGATACAGGGATTGGTATTTCTCCAGAGAAATGCGACCGATTGTTCCAACCGTTCTCACAGCTGGATTCTTCAATGACGCGGAAATACGGGGGGACAGGGCTTGGTTTAGCCATATGTAAATCCCTTGTAGGCATGATGGGCGGAGAAATACGGGTAGAATCCATGGAGCAAAAAGGAGCTACCTTTATTTTTACGATTCAAGCATCCGTACCTGGAGAAGATTTAACAGGAGGTTATCAAGAAGAGGAATCGCCTCATCTTCTTCTTAATCAGGAGAGCAGAAGCCGAATCCTTGTTGTAGATGACCATCCTATCAATCAGCGTCTGATGGTTAGCATGCTAGATAAGCTCGGTTATGAAGCGGATATGGCTGAGGACGGGAAACAGGCTGTGCAAATGGCGCTTCAGCAGCCCTATGATTTTATCTTTATGGATCTCCAAATGCCAGTAATGGATGGTCTGGAGGCAACCGCCCAAATCCGTCGAGAAGGCGGTTCGGCGGCTGAGAAGACTATTATTATTGCAATGACTGCGAATGTCATGGATGGCATCCAGAATCGCTGTAAAGCCTCAGGAATGGATGACTATATCAGCAAGCCACTTAAGATGAGCAGTATTAAGCAGATTATCTCTCGGTATTCTAGCAGCGATAATCGGATGGTTGAACCAGATACATCTATTTTTCAGGCGTAACCCAAGATTTACTAGTTTATATTTTAATGTTATTTGTTTCAAAGGTAGGACTATGAGGTTATTAATATAGAAAATATTTATCAGGAGAGATCGTCTATGAACACGCATAAAAGTAATAAGTTTCACGCTAAGACAGAGACAAAAGAAAATGTATGTACGGTTTTCCTGAATGGTGAACTCGATCTATCCGTTGCTTCCGATTTCCGTTTGGTAATGGAGCCGCTTGTAGGTGATACGAAGCATGATTTAGTAATAAATCTTAAAGAATTAAAATACATCGATAGCACGGGTATTGGTATTCTACTTTCGATTCTGAAATCAAGACAAGGTATGGACGTTAAGTTTATGGTTGAGGATGTTCCTCCCCAAATTCAGAAGCTGTTTGACATGACTGGTATAACCAAGTTTTTTGCCTCCCAAGAGAATTCCCACTAGGAAAGGATAGAACAAAGAATGAGTGATGATGTGCAAAAAGTAATTCTTCAGCTGCCGGCTAGCGCAGAGTATGTGGATATTGTTAGGTTGAATTTATATGGTATTGCTTCAAAAATGGGCTTCACCTACGAAGATATTGAAGATATGAAGGTAGCTGTATCAGAGGCGTGTAACAACTCAGTATTGTACGCCTATGGACAACAAGACGGAATGGTTGATGTAATCTTTGAGGTGGGCGAAAGTGCCCTATCCATTACAGTCAAAGACGAGGGGGAGAGCTTTGACGGTTTGGAAGACTCGTCCAATGAGCGTATGACACTGCATGATAAAGAGTTAAGTGACGTTCAGGTCGGCGGTTTAGGGTTCTACTTAATGCAAGCGTTGATGGATGACGTGAGCGTCGTAAGTGAGGCCGGAAGAGGGACGGTAGTAACTTTGAAGAAGCACCTTAACTTTAGCGAGGAAAAGGTATGAGTGATAAGGTGACTCCCCCCGAGTCCATGAATGAAGCAGTCACCCAAATTTGGGAATATCAGCAGACTAAGGATAATGAACGCGCAACAGTGCTGATTCAGAAATATGAGCCTATGGTAAAAATGGCTGCTGGAAAAATTTCTCGCAACCGCCCCGACTTGTATGAGGATTTATATCAGGTCGGGCAAATGGCGCTCATCCGGTTATTACAGCAATATGATATTAGCCTTGGAATCCCTTTTGAGCCCTATGCGATGAAAAGCATGATTGGACATATGAAGAATTTCCTGCGTGATAAATCTTGGTACATACAGGTACCTAGACGGATTAAAGAAAAGGGAGCACTTGTTCAACACGCGATTGACGAACTAACAGTGAAGCTGGAACGTTCGCCTGCGGTGGATGAGATTGCTCATTATCTTGATTTGTCTGTTGAAGAAACTGTAGAAGTACTGGCGGGCAGAGAATGTTATCATTACGTCTCCCTAGACTCGCCCCTTTCTCAAGAGGAGACAGGAGCCACACTAGGCGAGCTTATCAGCTCTGACGCAAATGATTACGAGACCGTAGAGAAACGTATGGATTTGCAACAAGCACTAGGTCAATTGAAGGAACAGGAGCAGCAGGTGCTGCTGTTAGCGTTCCAAGATGGACAATCCCAGCGGGCGATCGCCCAGAAGCTGGGGGTATCACAGATGAGCGTTTCACGCATACAGAAGCGGGCCACTGAGAAGTTAAAGCAGATTATGGCCAACTCTTCCTATTGAGTTCCTGTATGGGTAATATACATTTTCGACGATAAGGACATGCCTCTCTCCGCTGACTGGAGACCCGCATGTCCTTTATTTGTGTACTGTTGTAGACTTATTCCCCCGCTTGTCCGTCCAACCTAGAGGATTAGACGGACAAGCGGGGGAAGCGGTCGATAGTTGGGGAATAGATCGATAGTCTTGCGGTTAGCTATTAGCATCAATGTATTTTTTAATTTCGCCAAGATACTCTCCGATTACTGGAACATTAAGAAAAAGACTAAGAATGTAGCCTAATAAACCAAGGACTACAAATGTTCCGAGAGATAGTCCAAGTCCCCGAGATATACCGGCCATCAGGTTTGTGATGATTCTTTTTTTCGGATCTGAATAGTTGTCGAGAATGTCTTTGAATTCTGATTTTTCCAGTGAGTGAGCGATCTTGTCAAGACGACTGTTTAAGCGTTTCACTTCATGTCGCAACTCGAAAGGATGCTCATCAATTTCATAAGGTTTTGTTTGGTTATTTGAATCTGCCATGCGCCATCCCTGCTTTCTATAGCCCGAACGGGCATTAATTAAATGTCTAGTTGTATCTGCTGATGTGAATAAAGGTATAACTAAACAACAGCCAGCTGCGGTCAGCTGGCTGTTGTTTGTTAAAGTGATAGCTGCATGATGCCGCAGATTAGTAATTGGATTTATAGGAGGATTTTACATCCTCTTTCGCATCCTTAGCCTGATTGGCAACCTCTTTAGAGGATGCTTTGGCTTCATCAGCTACGTCTTTAGAGGCGTCTTTAACATCCGAGCTTACATTGCTTGAGGCTTCACTTACAGTGTCACCAATTTTACTTCCAGCCTCTTGAAGAGTGGCGGCAATCTGTTGTTTGCTGTCACTGACAGTGGTATAGATATCAGAGGCTTTATCTGATACCGTACTAGCCAAATCGGTTGCTTTTTCGCCAACGGTTGTCGCAATAGCTTTGGTTTTGTCAGTTACGGCACCAGCAACTTCTTTGGTCTTGTCTGTAGCTAGAGAAAGTTTATCTGACAGATCACTGCGCATTTCACGGCCAGGCTTTGGTGCAAATAGCAGGGCTGCTGCGGCACCAATTAAGCTACCAATAAAGATACCTTTTAATAAGCTGCTTCCGTTCTCTACTTCATGTTCTACGTTACTCATCACCAATCACTCCTTATAATTTATCTTACTTCGTATATAAACTTTGGCGTATGGGCTGAAACAGTTGAAGAGCAAGGGGGAGATTACGGGAGGTTAAGGGAGGATACGGTAACCTAGATGGCTTTAGGTCATATAAACGGCGTTTTTGAGGCTTTATCAGTATTTGTTTATGCGCAAAAAGAAGGGCGAAGACAGGCTGTGATATGCAGCATATGTCTCCATCCTTCCACGATTGAATTTAGAGTGTTACGGATTAATCATTAACGGCTTGAAGTACCGCATAGCCGAATTCAGGCAGATTCAGATGCAGCTGGGATGTGGAGGTTTCAGTCCGCTTCTGCGTCTTTAGGTTAACCCATATCGTGTCTGCCCCGGTTACAGGAATGACGACTTCGGCCATAACATCTTCATTGTTCAATACGATTATGAACCGGCTTTGTTTGTCCCACCGCTCATATACAAGCAGCCTTGGATAACCCGGAATCTCCAGCGCTTTAAATCCACTGCTCCGGAATGCGGAATGAGATTTACGAAGGCTGATCGTCCAGCGATAGTATTCGAGCAAATCTTGATTCTGTTTCTGGGGGTCCCACTCCATACATTTTCGGTTGTCCGGGTCGTATCCGCCATCCATGCCGATTTCATCGCCATAATAAATACAGGGTGCTCCCTGAAAGGTCATCTGGAACAAAACGGCCAGCTTTAACTTCCTGATGTCACCGCCACAAAGTGTCAGGAAACGAACTGTATCATGGCTGTCTAGCAGATTAAAGGCGGCTTCCGTAATTTGTTGCGGATAATTCGCTAGCATAGTAGCAACCGACTGAGAGAATTGTGCAGCATTGATCTGTCCGTGAGCGAAAAAATTAATTTGAATATTCGTTAACGGGTAATTCATAACGGCGTCAAATTGATCGCCAAGCAGCCACGGCAAGGAATCATGCATGATTTCTCCTACGAGATAGGCTTCTGGATTAATGCCTTTGATCGTACTGCAGAATTGCCGCCAGAACGAATGGGAGACTTCATTTGCGACATCAAGCCGCCAGCCGTCTATACCGATTTCCTCGATCCAATAGCGGCCTGCATTCAGTAGATATTCTATGACTTCAGGATTCTCAGTGTTGAATTTAGGCATGATAGGCTCAAATGCAAAGGTGTCATAGGTGGGAATTCCGTCGATGACCTGTGGCGGCCACTCGCGTACATGGAACCAATCCGCATAACGCGAAGATTGCCCGTTCGCGAGCAGATCAACAAATGGCGGGAAGGTATGGCCGCAATGATTAAAGACACCGTCCAGGATGACACGGATGCCTTTGGAATGACAGGAGTCCACAAGCTCTTTCAGCAATGTATTGGTGCCAAAATGAGGATCGACCAAGTAATAATCTTTTGTATCGTATTTATGATTGGTGGTTGCCGCAAATAAAGGATTAAAATATATAGCATTGATGCCCAATTCACAGAGATAATCCAAATGATCTAGTACACCCTGCAAGTCTCCTCCGAAGAAATTCCGAGGACTCGGCGTACCGCCCCATTCCAGTACATCTGTCGGATCGTTGGTGGGATCACCATTTGCGAAACGCTCCGGGAATATTTGATAAAATACTGCATCTTTCACCCATGATGGAGGAGAGTGCACATCTTCACGATTCAAAAATGGAAAGTCGAATAAGCCCTCATATACAACAGCAGGTGGCTCTGGATAAAATCCTTTTTCCAAAAAATAAAGAACTTCGTCTTTGTCATAAAGTGCAAAGTAATACGCGAGTCTGCGGTAAACGGGACGGACGGAGGCTTGCCAGTAATCGAACAAGCCGTCAGAAGTGAGGCGCTGCATTGGAATGACCTCATGCGTTTTGTCCCAGCCAAATTTATCTCCACAGAAAAGATCGATCTGTGATACGTTGTCCCGCTTAGTTCTTATGCGAATATGAAGTGTAGACTCATCGTAGGCATATGACCAATTTTGTCCCATACGGTGATAAACGGCTTCCGGTTGAATCATACTCATTTTCCATCCCTTCGGGCATGTAAACGCAAAAAAGGGCCAACCTCATGATTTTCAGAGGTTGAACCCTTGGCGGTTTCATTGCCTTTAAATTTGTCTGCATCTTACCATAACCCTCAAGAGCAAAGCAAGAGGTTATTTCACAAGAATTTACAATATGGAATATTTAGTATGTGGTAGGGATAAAGAGAAAATAAAAGAAAAGATAAGATAAACTTTGTTAAACCGTCTTGTTTGGACTTATACTCTGATTGCAATCAAAATTATGGATATTATAGAATGAGGGCGAACGAACTTGATTTTTTATAACACGCATTCAAATTAAAGGCACTGTTACCTGGAAAGGTACAACCTCGGCACTTTGTGCAAATGAGGTTGTACCTTTTTTATATGCTTTTTTTCAATGCGGGTTAGGTTTAATCACTCATGAA
The DNA here is from genome assembly GCF_038002705.1 of Paenibacillus sp. FSL H7-0716. Classification (NCBI taxonomy): domain Bacteria; kingdom Bacillati; phylum Bacillota; class Bacilli; order Caryophanales; family Paenibacillaceae; genus Paenibacillus; species Paenibacillus sp. FSL H7-0716. The sequence continues at coordinate 31,575 of NZ_JBBODA010000006.1, read as the reverse complement.
CGAAGGGGAGATGAGCAAATGAAGAAGAGTAAACGTTCCAAAATGCAAGCGGTAACATTTAGTTTAGTCCTATGCCTGCTGTTAACTTTGACGGTCACCGCATGCGGTTCAGGCAATGGGAACTCCGCATCAAAGCCGGATTCGAGTCCGAATTCCGCAGTGAACGAGCCGGGGGGAACCACAAATGAGACAAATACTTCCGGAGAGAATACCACCGATGAGGAAATGAAACCAGAAGCAGGGGCCAAACTGATGGTCTGGGAAGCCAAGGAGCAGCTTGAGTACATGAAGCAGGTTGCTGCTGATTTCGAAAAAGAATATGGGGTTCCCGTCACGGTTGAGGAAATGGCAGGTGGTGATCAAGGCGCAAGACTGGCGACGGATGGTCCGTCTAAACTTGCTGCTGATGTGTTGACTCTGCCCCATGACCAAATCGGGCAAGCCGTAAAAGCAGGGCTGCTTTTGCCAAACGATGTTTTTGAGGAAGAAACCAAATCAACGATGGTGGCAACAGCTGTTCAGGCATCGTCTTATGATGGCATTCTTTACGGTTATCCTAAATCGGTAGAAACCTATGCGCTGTTCTACAACAAGGACCTGATTCCTGACGCTCCTAAAACGTGGGATGATGTGATTGCTTTTGCAGATACGTACAACAATCCGAAGGAAAACAAATTCGCAATCATGTGGGAATTCGTCGGATATTACAGCTATCCGTTTATTGGCAGCTTCGGGGGATATATTTACGGAGACAACAATACGAATTTCAAGGATATTGGATTGAACAATGAGGGCACTATCAAAGGATTTACGTTTCTGCAGAGCCTCAAAAAAATTCTGCCTTTGAATGCAGGAGATATCACTTATGACGTGAAAACACAGTTGTTCCAAGAAGGTAAGCTGGCGATGAATATCGACGGGCCGTGGTCCATAGCGGCGTTTAAGGAAAATGTTAACCTGGGTGTGGCGCCTCTTCCAAAGGGACCTGACGGTCAAGACAGTCTTTCTTTCTCCGGTGTGAAATCGTATTATGTCAACTCATATACGGATTATCCGGTCGCAGGCCGTTTGTTCGCACATTTTGCAAGCAACAAGGAGAATCAGCTTAAGAACTTTGAGATGACGGGAGCGATTCCTGCGAGTATAGAAGCTGGAGAAGCCCCGGAAATCAAAGATGACCCTATTATTGGCGGATTCTTCGAGCAATTCCAAAATTCCGTTCCAATGCCTTCCGTTTCAGAAATTAAATCGGTCTGGGAACCCCTAAAAGCAGCGTTTGTGTCCCTGTGGAACGACTCGAATCTTGATGTTAAACAGACGCTGGATCAGACTGTAACCACGATTCAGGCCGATCTGGAGTCGAAGTAAAGGGCAGGTGATTTATCCATGAGGAAAAAAACAGGCGCAGCGCTACTCTCGGCTATTATTCCGGGACTGGGCCAGTTCTACAACCGGCAGTGGCTGAAAGGCTTGGTATTCCTGCTGGTGGGATCTGCTGGAATCTACTATATTGCTCATGATCTGATGGGACATTTGCATGGCTTAATTACGCTTGGGGAATTTCCAAGCCGTATGGTCAAGGTAGGCAAATTAACCCGGATGGTGGAAGGCGACCATTCCATTTTTATGATGATCAATGGTCTAATGGCATTGCTGGCGCTGCTCTTTTATACAGCATTTCATTTATTAAACATCAGAGATGCATTCCTAGTTGGAGCTGCACGGGACCGGAAAGAGCCCATTCATTCATTCGCTGAATCGCTCAGAGCTTTGGGGCGGAGGAATTTTGCCTATCTTGTCCTCGCGATTCCCTTTGTGGCCGTGGTTTTTTTGACGATATTGCCACTTGTTTTTTCGGTGCTACTGGCGTTTACGAACTATGCCGACCCGATTTTACCGCCAGCACATCTGGTGGACTGGGTAGGTTTCGGTAATTTTAATAAAATGCTTAGTCTGGATGTCTGGAGTTCCACCTTCGGTGGAGTGCTGACTTGGACCTTGATCTGGGCGGTTATTGCTACTGCGACGACTTACATTGGAGGTGTGCTCATTGCAGTACTTATTCACCAGCCCCGTGTCCGCTGCAAAAAGCTTTGGCGCACACTTCTGATCGTTCCGTTCGCTATTCCCAATATGATTTCTCTGCTCGTCATGCGCAATATGTTCAATAATCAATTCGGACCGATCAATAGTTATTTAAGAGCCTTGGGACTGGAGGGTGTGGCCTGGCTAACCAATCCTTTCTGGGCTAAGGTCACTGTAATTCTGGCTAATATGTGGATCGGCATTCCGGTGACCATGATTCTGGCCTTCGGGGTGCTGACAACAATTCCGAAGGATATGTATGAAGCGGCAGAAGTAGACGGTGCTGGGTCATTTTATAAATTCCGCATGATTACGCTGCCAATGGTATTGTTCGCAACCGCACCTATCCTGATTATGCAGTTTGCCGGCAACATTAACAGCTTTAATGTCATTTATCTAATGACTAACGGAGAACCGGTTAATCCCAACTACCAGTACGCGGGCCACACTGACCTGCTGGTGACTTGGCTTTATAAACTGGCGCTGAACCAGTCGCAGTACAGCTTTGCTTCTGTCATCGGGATTGTCATCTTCCTGATGGTCGCGACATTCTCCATCTGGAGCTACCGGCGGACGCGATCCTTTAAAGAGGAGGATATGATTGCATGAAGCTAAGACTGACGGAAGCTTTCAAAACGTTTGGAAGCCATTTATTTCTAATTGTGCTCAGTTTTATTAGTCTTTTCCCAGCCTTCTGGATTATTATGTCTTCGTTCAAAACAGGAAACAGTTTGTTCAGTGACTCATTGATTCCTAAGAATTTTACCTTTGTTCATTACAAGGAACTGTTTGAGCAAACTAAATATTTGTTATGGTTCATGAATACGCTAAAGATTGCGGCGTTGTCTACGCTGCTCGGCACCTTTTTGCTGCTGCTGACTTCGTACGCCATTTCTCGTTATCGTTTTACGGGCAGAAAAACTACACTAACCGCGCTGCTAGTTCTGCAGATGTTTCCGGGATTTATGGCTATGATTGCAGTTTACGTGCTGCTGAACACACTTGGGTTATTGAATTCTCATTGGGCACTTGTGCTCGTGTACAGCAGCGGCGCTATTATCACGAATGTTTTTGTGGCTAAAGGTTTTTTTGATACGATCCCTAAAAGCTTGGAAGATGCTGCGCGAATGGATGGGGCGAGCCATATGAAAGTATTTCTTTCTATCATGATCCCGTTATCTAAGCCGATGCTCACCTATGCCAGCCTTATGATTTTCAACGGCTGCTTTGTGGATTTTATATTCGCCGACCTTGTATTGCGCACGGAGGATACAAGAACGCTCGCTGTTGGGCTTTACCGGATGGTGAACCAGAGCAACTCAACCGAGTTTACGTTGTTCGCTGCCGGAGCGGTATTGGTCGCTCTCCCAGTCACGCTGCTTTTCATTTTCCTACAGCGTTTCTTGGTGGATGGCCTCACCGCAGGTGCAAGCAAAGGATAAGGCGAACTGCGCTACCCTTGGGAAGCTACGCTGAATTCGATAAAAACCGCTTTCTACTCAGAGATTAAGCTTCTGAGAAGGAAGCGGTTTTTTATATTTTATCCGGTTTCTAAAATCTTCTTGGTGTGGACAGGATTGAAGAATAATGAAAATAGGAGTAGAATTCCTCATGGAACCAACACTTAAGGGAGTTTGTGGAGTACTCAAAAATCCCCGGAGCACGGGGTTATTTTCTAGCATTTATTAAATGAGAATACTAATAAGTCCTTGTGAGTTATAGAGCATCTAGAGAAAAGAGGAGAGATATCATGGAAACCGTATTAGTACGAGAGTATCGGGCGGATTTGCTGGAATGTGTCCATAGTGGTCATATTGCCATCGTAGGAGAGAACGGAAATTTAAAGGGGTATGCAGGTGATCCGGAATTTGTATCGTTCACCCGTTCAGCTGCTAAACCCCTTCAGGCTATTCCAGGCGTACGTGGAGGGATTGTGGAGCATTACGGCTTTACACCCGCAGAGGTTGCCCTGATGACCGCCTCTCATCGGGGAGAGAGCTACCATGTAGCTGCGTTAGAGAGCATATCCTCCAAGATTGGCATCGATGAGCAACAAATGATCTGTGCAACGAGTTACCCGCTGGATTATTCCAGCAGGGAGAACGCCATTCGTGGCGCGGGCAAAAGAAAGTTCTATCATAACTGTGCGGGCAAGCATATGGGCATCTTATCTTACAGTAAGCTCAAAGGTTTGCCGCTTGAAGAATACTCACAGCCCGAGCAAACAGTGCAGCGTGAGATTATCGACACCATTGCTTATATGGCTGGTGTGGCCCCAGACAGTATCGGTTTAGGTACGGACGGATGCGGGCTGCCGGTGTTTGCTTTGCCTCTGACCGCCTTGGCGACGGCCTATTTGAGATTAGCGAATCCGGATTTGATTGCAGATGAAGCTACTCGCAAAGCGGTTACTACTATTACAACGGCAATGAATGCATATCCGGAGATGGTTTCTGGATCTGGTCGCCTTGATTCTATTCTTTTGGAAGATGATAATATTATTGCTAAGGGTGGATTTAAGGGTGTCTATTGCTTCGGTTTACGCCGTGAGCGACTGGGGATTGCTTTCAAGATTCTGGATGGGTCGGAAGAAGAGTGGGGACTTATTGTACAGGGAATTTTAAATCAAATTGGTTATAGTCAGAAAAATACCATGGAAAAGCTGCGTAATGCATTTTCAGGCGTGATTTACAATGACGGGGGTACACGAGTAGGCCATGCGGATACCGAGTTCAAGCTTAATTTCATAAAGTAGGATCATATAAAAAGAGCCCTTCGACTACGAATCCATCTTCTGGATACGCAGCGAAGGGCTTTTTTCTACGAGAAGCGGTGGTCATCTTTAAAGGACGGCAACATCGTTTCTTCTTGTATAGGGAGAACTATTATTTATGACGTAGACGGCCGAGTTCGGAGACGAGTGCTTCCACCTGAGAAATACTCAGTCTGTCGCTGCCCATGGCTACCTCATATACATCATAGATATCTTCATAATGATCTACTGAAAAAGCGGAGGCTTGCATCGCCGCGGCACTGGCCATTTTTAATTTGTTTTTGATAGCCTCGATCATATACTCAACATTTTCCTGACTAGGCTTTGTTAAATCCATTAGGTTAAAACATCCTCTCTGTATACTGATTCATGTATTTTACCATGTTTAGCAGCTTGACCACCATTTTTTTGTCGGGTTCACTGAAATCATGTTAAATTAAAGGCATGAGATCAAAAATATCATCGAAGGGAGGAAATGTATTGGCAATCAGAGAACAGGGAAGCGGAAAACGCATTAAAATGGACGATGCTGGACTGGTGTCCTTTTTTATGGAAATAGCTGCTCTGCATTCCGCCGAGGAAGTCACGTTTCTTTGTATCGGAACAGATCGATCTACAGGAGATGCACTCGGTCCGTTGACGGGCAGCAAACTTGTGGAATATGGCTTCCGACATGTAATCGGTACGTTGCCGTCTCCTTGCGATGCAGATAATTTGGTGGCCAGAGTGGCTGAGATTCCCTCCGGGCATATTGTAGTTGCGGTAGATGCTTGTCTGGGTCCTCCGATCGCGCTTGGATATTACTTCGTTTCGAGTGAGCCACTGCAGCCTGCACAATCGGTGGGGGCAAATCTTCCAGCCGTAGGTCACTATAGTTTGGCGGCCGTTGTAGATATGAATGGCCCGAAACCCTATAGAACGTTGCAGACCACTCCACTGCATAGAGTGATGGTTATGGCAGAACATATCGCTATAGCGGCAGCAAAAGGATTCGGACTCCAGTAGTACCCATTGGGCACTTAAAAATAAGTTGTCCGTTTCAAGGCGGGCTGTTTTGCTTAATAATAGATATTAGACACATTATCTTAGTATTCTAGAAAGAGGGAAGCAGCCATGGAAAGAGTTCGTTGTGACGGAAGCAATATATGCTACAGTGATCAGGGGAAAGGCGAAGTTATTGTATTGCTGCATGGCTTTTGTGGAAGCGCTGAATATTGGGAACAAGTCATTCCTGTCTTAAGCAGCGGCTACCGAGTGATTGCTCCCGATTTACGTGGTCACGGGGCTTCGGAAGCTCCATTAGGACCTTATAGTATTGAACAAATGGCAGATGATGTTCTGGGTCTGTTAGATTCGCTGGAGATTGCTGAATGCATCATGCTTGGTCATTCGCTTGGCGGATATATTACGCTATCGTTTGCTCAGCGTTATGCTTCGCGATTGAAGGGCTTTGGATTAATTCATTCTACTGCTTATCCAGATAGTGAAGAAGCTAAGGAAAAACGACTGAAGAGTGTCAGCGCGATTCAAAATGAAGGGATTACTCCTTTCGTAGACAGCTTCGTACCAGGCTTGTTTGCTGAAGCAACCGCTTCTGCATCCCCACAGCTGCTGGAGCGCGCTAAAGAAATCGGTTACAAAACGCCTCCACAAGGAGCGGCAGGAGCTGCACTGGCGATGCGTGAGCGTCCAGATCGACGGGATGTAATTACGGCCACTACGTTGCCGGTATTGCTTGTTGCTGGCGAGCAGGATGGATTGATCCCTGCTGAACGAATCTTTACTGCGGATAAACCGAATATAACGCAAGCAACGATATTGGGTGCAGGCCACATGAGTCTGTTTGAAGCTCCTGAACGGTTAGCTGAGATCATAAAGGATTTTGTTCAGGCTTCCGTTTTAGACAATAGCCGCGTATAAAAAATCATCTACAAAGAGGCAGCACGGCGCCATTCTGGCGTGTGCTGCCTCTTTTTTTTAGGGCTATCTAATGATCTGGTATTCTCCTTAACTGGCATAGAATTCGGCAATGGTTTAAGATAAATCAATAGAATAACTTAAGTCGTCTGAGTCCTGAATTTTTGCTACCACAGTACGGAAAAGGAGGAATTGCATGTTTCGAAGAGACTATATTGTCCGGATGATCGAAGATATGACGGCGATGGTTGCCAAGGTATTTTCTCTCAAGCAGGAACGGAAGACGACAGAAGCTTTATGGGAAATCGATGAGCTATTGAACCGGCATTTTCCGCTGAATTCACGTCTTTTAAATTCACTATCCGTAGAAGATATCATAGATATGTTTCGTTTTGGCGGTGTGGTTGAGTCCGATAAGCTTCAAGGTCTGGCCAAACTGCTGAAGGAAGAAGGCAGCATTTATGCGGCAAATGGCGATAAGGATGCAGCATTATTTAGAAGTATGAGAGCCTTACATTTATATTTGTACGCGGATCTTCACGGAGCAGACCGGGAGCTGCTGCATATGACTCAGGAAATGGATGAACTCTTGCAGGATGTGCAGGCCTATCGGCTCCCGGCTAAAACGGAGCGGCTACTGTTGGAGTATATGGAGTCGGTAGGACGATATAGCAAAGCGGAGGACAGCCTCTACCGGCTGTGGGAGCAAGGAGAAGATATTGTAATAGAAGGGGATAAGCTATACAATCGGCTGCTGCTCAAATCATCTGCAGAATTGGAACAAGGTGCCCTTCCTCTGGAGGAAGTAGAGCAGGGGTTAAAAGAGTGGAGCAGGATAACAGCGATACGAAAGGAATCAGGAACCTGATGAATACGATGAATATCCCTTTATATATTATCGATGCTTTTGCAGAACAGGCTTATTCAGGCAATCCTGCGGCGGTATGTTTACTGGAGCATCCCGTGGATGAAGGTTATATGCAGAAGACAGCAGCGGAAATGAACTTGTCAGAGACAGCTTTTCTCTGGCCAGAGGAAGATGGATATCGCCTGCGATGGTTTACACCTAAAGTTGAGGTCAAGCTATGTGGTCACGGGACTCTAGCAAGTGCGCATGTACTATGGGAGAGCGGATTGCTAGCTCCTGATATGGAAGCAAGGTTCTATACACGCAGTGGGTTGCTCAGAGCTTCTCGTTCAGGAGATTTGATCTCACTGTACTTCCCGCCTTATCAGCTTCAACCCTCTCCTGTAATTTCAGGTCTCGCAGCAGCGCTTGGTATTGTAGAAGCGAACGTAGTGGAAACTATGCGATATGCTGACAATGTGCTTGTACGACTGGATCAGGAAGCCCGGGTTCGCGAACTCAGCCCTGACTTCGGAGCTTTATCCGGGCTTGAAGGGAGAGGCTTCGTGGTTACCGCAGAAAGCTCTAGCGAGGGTATTGATTGTGTATCACGCTTTTTTGCGCCGAAGGTAGGAGTGAATGAGGATCCGGTTACAGGCTCAGCGCATACTGCACTGGCACCTTTTTGGGCGGAAAGACTCAATCGTACGCAGTTGACCGCGTATCAAGCTTCGAAACGTGGAGGTTTGCTTCAGTTAGAGATAAGTAAAGACGAGATTAAGATGTCTGGGCGAGCATTAACTATAGTTAGTGGAGAGCTGCATGTTAAGCCCTGCTAGAACGAGGAACGGCTCTTGTTAACACGTGATATAATGAACGATGATGGTTAGGAGACATAGATTCTCCATTTTTAATCCCGAAAGTGAGATGTGCGTTGTGGAATCTTTAACAGCTCTAATTGAACAACTAATTAACGACCGTACTTTGATTACGGCTACCCTAAGTCAAGTGCGTTATAAAGGCGAAAATTGCACCAAAGTGCAGGTTAAACCTGTTGAACTAAAGGGGAAGCTGCATTATCAGTTTGCGTCCTATATTGGTACAAAGGTAGAACATCGTAACGTACCCGCAGAATTAGCGGCGGAAGAGATATCTCTTTTATTTAGAGAAACGTATCGGCAAGGTTTGTTGTGTACAGTAGAAGCCGATTATCAGGTGCTTATTAGCAAGAAATTCAAAGTATCAATCCTAACCAAGTCTCCAAGTAAAAAAGAAGAGCCGGATCTAGCTCACAACCGTCGCAAACGTTATGTGCTGGAGGATGGAGAGCCTGTGCCATTTCTGGTGGAGCTTGGAATCATGAATAAAGAAGGCAAAGTGCTGGCCAAAAGATACGATAAGTTTCGGCAGATCAATCGTTTTCTGGAGATGGTAGAGGACGTGCTTGCCGATCTGCCAACAGGCCGACCGTTGACGATTGTGGATTTTGGCTGTGGGAAATCATATTTGACCTTTGCACTGTATCACTATCTGACCGTTCGCAAGAAGCGGGAGCTTAATATCATTGGATTAGATTTAAAAGCAGATGTGATTGAGCATTGTAACGAACTTGCTGCCAAAATCGGTTATGATCACTTGAAGTTCTTCGTGGGTGACATTGCCGAGTATAATGAGCTGGAGCAAGTGGACATGGTGATCACACTTCATGCTTGCGACACAGCTACCGATGCTGCCCTTGAAAAAGCAGTACGTTGGGGAGCGTCTGTAATTTTATCTGTGCCTTGCTGCCAGCATGAATTATTCGCACAAATCGAAAATGAAGTAATGAGCCCTATGCTTTCGCATGGCATACTGAAAGAGCGTTTTTCTGCCTTGGCTACAGATGCCATTCGGGCCAAATTGCTCGACATGATGGGCTATAGCAGCCAACTGCTGGAATTCATCGATCTGGAGAATACACCGAAGAACATTTTGATTCGTGCCGTTAAGAGCTCAGCCGGGGACAACTCCGTCAAATGGCGCGAATACACCGCATTCCGCGATTTTCTGGGAGCAAAACCCTACCTCGAACGCGTATGCGCTGATCTGCTTCCTGCTGAGAGTTCGGTAGAAGGGTAGAGGGCATTAAGGTAGAAAGCGTAGAACGGTAGGACTGTAGGACTGCAGCATGGTAGAACGGTAGGACTGTAGAATAGGCACTTATAGGTGCAGGCTAATTCGATCAGTTGTACTTTTTACAACTATATAGCTTTTTTGATGAGGAATTGGATGGCGCAGCTAGTGCGATCTAATGGTTAGGACGCTACGGCTATTGTGATCTAATGGTGAGTTGGTTTAGTTGTACTTTGTGCAACTAAATATGCTCTGAAGCTGCGTTTTAGTGATTTAGTTGCACTTTGTACACTTAAAAATGAACAATACTCCACATTTGGCGGGATTCTTGAAAAATAGTTGCACAAAGTACAATTAAAGTGGAAGTAAGCAGCGAAAGTACAGGATTAGTTGTACTTTTTACAACTATATAGCTTTTTTGGATGGGAATTTGGATAGTACAGCTAGTGCGATCTAATGGTTAGGATGGTGCAGTGAGTGCGATCTAATGGTTAGGACGGTGCAGCTAGTGCGATCTAATGGTGAGCATATTTAGTTGTACTTTGTGCAACTAAATATGCTCTGAAGCTGCGTTTTAGTGATTTAGTTGCACTTTGTACACTTAAAAACGAACAATACTCCCCATACGGCGGGATTCTCGAAAAACAGTTGCACAAAGTGCAATTAAAGTGGAAGTAAGCAGCAAAAGCACGGGATTAGCTGCACTTTTTACAACTATATAGCTTTTTTTGGATGGGAATTTGGATAGTACAGCTAGTGCGATCTAATGGTTAGGACGGTACGGCTCCTTTGTGGAGAGGTATCGTCTTTTTGCGTTCTAGTCTTGTATAAGGGAAATGTGGAAAGGATAGAGATAAATTAACGAGTACAGGGGTATCTAAATGTGGCGTTTTAAAAAAGACCGGAGTCTGGAATCATCAATTGCATATATTTGTGGAGCCTTAGTGATAGCGGCTGGTGTGGGTGCTTGTTTGTTGCGGGGATTGTTTTTTACTGAGGAGATGTATCCCTTTCTAACCTTATGGTTTGTGCTGTGTTGTGCGTGCTCGCTTTATTATCTTGTTGGGGTTGGTGCATGGAGAAAAAGTGGGGGAGGAGTAGGTGCAGGTGCAGTAAGAGGTATTACGGGAGTCAATGGAGTTAGTGAAGTTAGTGGGGAAAATAGAGCGTTAAGAATATTATTAAGCGTCCCTTTAATTATTCTATCGCTTTATGTGATTCATTGGTTGCGCGGGCCGCTTTCCTCCCAGGGAACTATGAATGAAATGCTGCGGTGGGGCTTGTATGCTAGCTTTGCAATATTGGTTTGTTTTTGTGCGGTGAACCGGGTGGGGCGGCGGATTGTAAATGTAACTTGGTCTATGGTGGGTATGTTTTTGAGCATGAGCGCTTTGTTGGCTGTTTGCGGAGTGGTAAAGTTGCCTTTCGCTGTGGCCTACAGTAATTCAGCAGAAGTGAGCGCCACAGGGGTTAGATTAGCAGGATTGATGGAATATCCGAATGCTTTTGGTGCTGTGATGGCTGTTTTTCTGCTGGAACGGCTATTTGCTGTTGCTGTTTATTATGGGGATCCAAAAAAGAGCGTGAATATGTTGGGAGCAAGAAGTGTTGGGCTGGGGATGGAGTGCACAGAAGCAGAACGGAGGAGCAAAGGGGCAGGAGGCGTGGAGGCGGAGCACGGAAAAGCGGGAAGCACGACCGCCGCGCTGCTGCGCTTGCTGCCGCTGTTCCCGTACACCGCCGCGCTGCTCCTCAGCGAGTCGCGCGGCGCATGGCTGACGGCGGCTTGCGCCTGCGCCGCCGCCTTGCTCTTGAAGCGGCAGCTAATCGCGCCGCTTCTTGCTGCTGGCGCCGCGCCCGTGGCCGCCGCGGCGCTACTCTACCGCCAACTGGCCCGTGCCGGGTTGGCGGTAGAGCCTGTACCCGGCCTGCTGTTGCTGGCCGGGCTTTGGGTCGGCGCGCTGCTAGCCGGCCTATGGCTGTGCCGCCGCCAGCGCAGCGCGGCGGGCACTGCCCGAGCCGCCATGCTGGCATTGGCGGTGGCAGGTTGGACGGCGGCGGGGATCGCCGTCCTCCTGCACGTGCGCGAGCGGATCACCGGACCGTCATCGACGGTATCCGCGCGCTGTTCTACCGCGACGCCTGGCGGCTAGCGGCAGAGGCACCTTGGCTGGGACGTGGGGGTGAGACTTGGCGGCATGCATACCTTGCCGCCCAATCTCGCCCTTATGTAGGCAGCCAGGTGCATAATGGATACCTCGACATCCTGTTGAACGTAGGATTCGTTGGTCTTGCAGCCATACTCCTTATGCTGTTGGCAGCAGGCTGGCTGCTGGCTACTAAATCGCCGCGGTTGCTGCCGCCGTTTCTGGTCATCGTCTTACACAGCGTCGTTGATTTTGACTGGAGCTACGGATTATTTTGGCTGCTGCTATTCTGGCTGCCAGCGCTTGCTCTGGCTGAGGATAAGCAGAAATATCAATCTGCGTCTACCCACCCTCAGTCTGAGACCAAGCTGTCAACTCACTCCACATCCACGAACCCGCTCACCAATGTCACTACACCAGCGAATCCACTAATCGCTCACTCCACATCCACGAACCCGCTCACCAATGTCACTACACCAGCGAATCCGCTAATAGTTCACCCTACATCCACGAACCCCCTTACCAATGTCACTACACCAGCGAATCCGCTAATTGCTCATCCCACACCCAAGAACCGGCCCCAAATCCGCCTTCGCCGACTAATCGGAACTGCGGCCTGTTGTTTTTCGCTTCTGCTCGGGGTGCTATCTTTTCACGCCGCTCAAGGAGAGAAGCTCTATCGACAAGCGATTATGTCGGTGGATCCTTCGGTGAAGGTAGAGTTGCTACAGCAATCGCTGGCGTGGAATCCCCGGTCACCTCGAACGGCTATAGCATTATCTAGGCTGCTGTCGGGTGAACAGAGCGTGAGTCTGCTTCGGCAAAGTTTGTTGTATTCTCCCGAGAATGCTAGCTTAAGCTGGGAGCTGGCTGAAGTATGGATGAGCAGTGACCATCCGGGGGCAGCGTTATATTGGATAGGCCAGAGCCTTAAGCTGGATACGTACAACAATGCCAAGTGGGTGAAGGCGATTGAAGGGATGCTTCTTATGGGGCAAAAGAAGCTTGCAGAAGGAAATCGAAAGGAAGGCCTAATCTGTGTCGCCTCTGGGAATGAACTTCTTTTGGAATATAGAAGGTTGGCAGAAGAGGAGGCTAATAAAGGAGGGCAACATAATGACCGCGAGTTCCGAATGACAGAACAAGCCGACGACTTGAGTCGACGGCTTAGTATGTTTGCTTTACGATTTTAGCGGACGTGAAATCATCCAGGAGTAGAGAATGGGCACGATAATTGCAAGTACGAGTGCCGTAATAATAAGAAGCTGAGACAAGGCTCCGCTCAAAAAGGCTCCAGCAAAAATAAGTAGGCCACCGATCATCCACATTATCCCGGATAGGCGATGTGTTTTTCGCCATACCTCGGGGTTGGCGAGCGTCCAGGCTGTACGAACCCCAAACAAGTAATTATCTTTTACCTGTGGCATGTAGTTGCCAAGAGCAATGAACATTATTCCAACAGCGCCTATGGCGATCTTCCCAACGTTTATATCTTTACCTAGACCGTAAGCAATCGACAGCACCAGCATTAGATTAAAAAGCATCCCAATAGCAAGTCTGCTCATGGCATAGGCATTTTCGAATTTTTTATAATTGTCCCGCTTAGGGTCGATGCTGCGTGTGAACTGCATGATTAGCGGGAGCACAATGCCTAAGATTCCGAACACAAAAATAGCTATATTTTTGTCCCAGTATCTGTTGACCTTACCCGTAATTCCAAACTGTGCCGGTAACTCCTGCGGCAGCTTGCTGTAATTGATCAGAGCGTAGGCTAATGTAGCTAAACCTAATATTACGATGAGGGTATCCTGCCATCTCCATTTGAAATCTTTCATCATTAATCCGCCTCCTTTTTGAAATCGATATCCTGACGTTGCTGCTTTCCGTCCAGCGATTTACTCTCCGTCTCCGTTTGCTTACCTGTCCCAGTGAGCTCTAATAACCAACCGAGAACCTCTTCGAGGACTGTTGTGTTTAGCGAGTACATAATAAATTGTCCTTTTCGCTCATCCTGTACCAGATCGGCATGCTTTAGCGCATTCAGATGGTGAGAAATGCTTGGCTTAGACATGTTGAAAAAATCTGCGATTTCACCTGCGGTTCGATCTTTCTCCCTTAGTAACCGAATGATTTGGCGACGGGTAGGGTCAGCTAGTGCTTTAAAGGATTCATTCATATTCCACCCTGCCTTTCGATATTTAAATAATTATCTAAATATATAATAGCCCTTTGCTTTGATAGCTGTCAATGCAGTATTCACTCAGCAATAGCGTGTGTAAAAGTGTCACCGAATCTTTAAAATTAAGGACCGTCCAAAGCCTACTCCTGTTAATACTAACGATGGGCATGCATTCTTTGATGCACCGAACATACGACGCAGAGGAGCGGATATATGATACTAACCAATAAAGTCGCAGTTGTTACGGGTGCTGGATCGGGGATTGGAGAAGCGATTACTCTGCATTTTGCCCGACAGGGTGCTAAAGTGATTGCTGCGGACATCCATCTGGCGAATGTAGAAGCGGTAGCCAAAAAGGCGGAAAAGGGCGAGGGACACGGAGTGGTCTATCCCGTAAAGGCCGATGTCTCGAAGGAAGAGGACACACGGCGAATGATTGATGCCGCAACCACACAGTTCGGAGGCCTTCATATCCTTGTTAACAATGCCGGTATTATGGATAAAATGACGCCAGCGCACGAGATCACTGATGACTTGTGGGAGCAGGTGCTTGCGGTCAATGTAACCGGCCCGATGAGAGCCATTCGTAAGGTTTTGCCGATTTTTATGGCGCAGGAAAGCGGATGTATCATCAATGTAGCCTCTATTGGCGGCTTAGCGGGCTCGCGTGCGGGAGTGGCTTATACTTCCTCTAAACATGCTGTAATCGGGATGACCAAAAATATAGGATTTCAATACGCTAAGCTTGGAATTCGCTGTAATGCCATAGCGCCGGGCGGGGTAAAGACAAATATTGATCTGTCTGATCCAAGTCCTTTTGGGAGTCAAAAAGCGGGCGAAGGTATGGCGTCGATGCCACGGACAGGGGAAAGCAGTGAGATTGCTTCGGTAGCCTTATTTTTGGCTTCAGATGCTGCAAGCTTTTTGAATGGATCGGTGATAACGGCTGATGCCGGTTGGATGGCTTATTAATTGAGCGCAGATAAAAAGGTGTTCATTTTCCCTTTATTGGTGGAATTTGTTCACCTTTTTTGTTTATGCCTGTTACTCAAACTCTTTTTAAGTGTGGATTGGAAGATAGAAGCTGCTTGCCCCGTAAGTAGAAGTGATAAGGTTGCTTGTGCTAGAATAGGCTAAGAGAAACTGGAAAATATAGCAGAGCGGCAAAGCTTTTAAAAATATAAGAAAGTATAAGATTAGTATCTATGCTTTTATGTTCTTATATTTCACTCGCTTAAACGCTTAGTGTCTAATAAAGATGCCAAAGGCGATTAGCTTGATACATGTAGCCATATTCTGCGGAAAAGGGAGGAGGAGCACGTTTGCATTTTATTTCTGATCTGATCTCGACATTATTTGAATGGATTCAGAGTCTTGGTTATTTTGGGATTATGATCGGACTGATGATTGAAGTTATTCCTAGTGAAATTGTATTGGCTTTCGGTGGTTTCTTGGTATGGAGTGGAGATATTAATTTTTTTGGCGCAGTATTGTTTGGTACGATAGGCGGAGTGATTGCCCAGATCTTTGTATATTGGATTGGCCGTTATGGGGGCAGGCCTGTACTGGAAAAATACGGCAAATATATTCTTATCCAAAAAAAGCATATTGATCATTCGGAAGAGTGGTTCAATAAATATGGGACAGGCGTAATCTTTACGGCACGCTTTATTCCCGTTGTTCGCCATGCCATTTCCGTTCCAGCGGGGATTTCTCGTATGCCTTTAGGTAAGTTCACTTTATTGACCACACTTGCTGTTATTCCATGGAGTGCTTTGTTCGTATATCTCGGTATGACATTGGGGAATAAGTGGGAAGATATTGACGAAGTAGCAGCTAAGTATACCAACGAAATTATTCTCGTAGCGTTAGCACTAATCATCATTTATTTTGTGTATAAGTGGTTTAAATCCAAGAAGAGGGGGACTGCAAAATGAAACCGAATGTAGCTCATAAAATTGGAAAAGGTCTTACACCGCGCCAATTTGTAGAAAGCATGACGAAGAACCAGCAGGCTTTTGAATCCTGGTATGAGAAGTTTTCTTGGGAAGATGAGAGTGACAAGGAATTTTTTGAAAGCCTGAACCATCGTGATGATTTGCGGGTACTTATCCTTGCCGCTGATTGGTGTGGAGATGTAGTTCGTAATGTCCCTGCGGTTTTCCGTATTTTGGAGACTGCCGGAATGAAGACAGAGGTATTCATTTTGGAGGAGAACCAGGAGCTTATGGATGAATTCTTGACCATGGGCGGAAGATCTGTTCCGATTGTGATCTTTGCAGATACCGGCGGATATGTGCTTGGACATTGGGGTCCTCGTCCAGAGCATGTGCAGAGCCTAATGAGAGAGTTCAAACGTGAGAATCCTGATCGCGAGGCCGCTGATTACGACAGCAAAATCGCAGAAGTACGTAAGGCTATGGGGCAAGCTTATGGGGAAGGAACGGAATCACAGGCAGTTATCGCAAAAGAGCTGCGTAGTCTGATTTCCGGATTCTAGACCAATGCTAAATATACGTTCGTTTAATTTAGGTCCGCTGCAGACCAATGCCTACTTGCTGACAGGTGCAGATCCAACGAAGGGTATCATTATTGATCCCGGTATGAATCCTGCGGCATTAGTGCGGAGTATTGAAGGGATGGAGATCGAGGCTATTTTGCTGACGCATGCGCACTTTGACCATATGGGCGGCGTAGACGAAATTCGTAAAGCTAAGAAATGCCCTGTTTATTTACATCCACTAGAGAGTGAATGGCTCAGCAGCCCTAAGCTGAATGGTTCATTGATGTGGCCTGATGTTTCATCTCCTTTAACTACAGATCCTGCAGAATATGATCTGGCAGAAGGACAAGTTCTGCAATTCATCGGACATACCTTCCGTGTGTACCATACACCTGGGCACTCTCCGGGCAGTGTCAGCTTCCTCTGCGGGAATGATTTATTCTCTGGAGATGTGCTGTTTAAGATGGGAGTTGGGCGCACCGATTTGCCTGGTGGCAGGGAACGTGATTTGTTCGATTCTATTCGTGGCAAGCTGTACAAAATGGATGATGAAGTGAAGGTTTATCCAGGTCATGGCTCCCGAACAACCATTGGTTTTGAAAAAGTTCGTAACCCTTATATCCCTCAATAAACAATCATTCTAGTAGAACTGACAAGAATCGAGGAATTTTTGATAGACAAAGGGATACAAAAGGACTACAATATTGTTAATTAAATGTAACATTAACCTCGCGAAGCACGCAGACTGCGGAATTAATCCCGGTTTGCGTTCTTTTTTTGTCTACATATAGGTTTAAAAGCATGGGGGGAAATAGATTGGAGAAGAATATATATTACCCGTTGGATTACGGATGGTATGACTCCAAGGAGAAATGGACTAGTTTTTGCAGCAGTAAATGCCGATGTTTTTCAGAATGTTCTGGAAAGGGCGGTTTTTGTACTTCTATAGAACGCAGGGACATACAATCTGAGAATAAGGATGGGAGAATACCAGTGATTTCAGGAGGCGAACCCAGAAGAACGCCTCTTTTTTGGCATTTTCCAGCAGAAGCAGGATTGCTTCAGCCATGGCGGCGTAAGCTCTGGGAGCTCAAAAAATAAAATTAAAGCGCATTGAACGAATCACTATACATAATCGTATTAAAAATAAGAACGAAATCCTGAATGGAGGGGCAGATGAGCGATCAGGCGCTGGAGAAAATCAGACGGGCACAGCAGGGAGATGCTTCAGCGCTGTCTTCACTGCTGCGAGAACATTATACTTTTTTGTTCAAATATCTACTCAAAGTGACTATGGATCCGTTGCTGGCAGAGGATCTTGTACAGGACACGATGGTCAGATGTATGGAAAAAATCAATACCTATAACGGTTCTTCTTCGTTCTCCTCTTGGTTAATTACCATAGCCACCAGAATATTTATCGATCGAAAGCGGCGCTGGAAACGTGAGGCAGAATGGAAGAAACGGGAACAGCAGGCACAGGGCACCCGTTCGATTCGTTGGCGGTTTGAGAGCAGGGGGGAAGAATGGAGTGAAGTACTTGATTCCATCTCCAAGCTACCCTCTGCTCAGAGGGTAGCTGTGCTGTTGAAGCATTATTATGGCTATAGCTATGAAGAAATCGGTGTGATCATGCAAATTCCTTCAGGCACAGTCAAATCGCGTGTATCCCTTGGTCTTAACCAATTGCGAAAGGAGCTGAATGAGGATGGAGAAGGATAAGGAGCCAGAACTGTATTTGCACAAGCTTACTGAAGAGCTTGAACGTTTGGATGCGCAATATGATGACATCACCCCACCTTCGTTACAGGAACTGGAGTGGTTAATGGCTGATGCAGCTGTGCAGAGAAAGAGAAGGGAACGCAAAGAACTACTGTTATTCTGGGGGGTCTCATTGATCCTGATCTGTGCATTTCTATCCATTCTCACTTCTGCACCCATGATCTATTGGATTATTCAGGCGATCATTCCTATTGTAGGACTGGGTGGCTTAGGGATTGCCAGGATCAGAAGAAATAGAGAAGGTGTACAAGAATGAATGAGCTGCAGGATGTGCCTCTTTGGTTGTGGTTTGGCATAGCAGTAGCGTTAATGCTGCAGGGGACCTTACTGTTCCGGGATGCAAGACGGCGCGGGAAAAAAGCTTGGTTCTGGGGATTGTGGGCGATGACTACAGTTCCGTCACCCACATTAGTCTACTTACTTGTTGTTATTCTTCCAGACCGACGTAGACGGAAGAAGCAGTAGTGAAGCTTTAGTAAGAAGCTCGTTCCTTTCATCCTATTATAAGGAGTGGTACTTCATGGAAGAGGTAAAATGGGGTTTAATCATGCCGTTAATTATTCTGCAGGCTTTGCTTGCTATTATTGGACTGATATCTCTGGCCAAAGCGGATAACGTCCGTGGTCCAAAATGGATGTGGATTATTATCATTATTTGCGGAAATATATTAGGCAGCGTAGCTTATTTTACAATAGGAAGGAAAGATGTCTGATGTCACTCCTTCAAGTTACGAATTTGCGTAAAAGCTATGGGGCGCATATTTCCGTAAATGATATAAGCTTTGAAATTGAGAAAGGACGGTGCGTCGCTTTACTGGGGCCTAACGGTGCTGGGAAAACGACCACACTTCGTATGCTGGCAGGGCTGCTAGAACCCACCTCTGGAATGATTTCATTTGAGGGAAGCCGTCCTGGAGCCGAATATCGCAGAGGATTAGGATATGTGCCACAGTCTCCAGCTTTTTATGGGTGGATGACTGGACATGAATATGTTGTTTTCGCTGCAAAGCTTAGTGGAATGGGAACTAAAGACGCATCCAGCAGGGCATTGGAATCGCTTGAGCGCGTAGGGCTTAAAGGTGATGCTCGTCGCCGGATTGGTGGATACTCCGGCGGGATGAAGCAGCGGCTGGGTCTGGCTCAGGCGCTTGTGCATCGGCCTCGTCTACTATTGCTTGATGAGCCTGTATCTGCACTTGATCCGATTGGCCGCAGAGAAGTAATGGGTCTGCTGCGGGAGATACGTGAAGAGACAACTGTAGTTTTTTCTACACATGTGCTGCATGATGCAGAAGAAATTTGCGATGATATTATTTTAATGAATCAGGGCTTGATTGCTGAGAAGGGGTCTTTATCACAGCTGCGTACACAATACAGCCTTCCTGTTATTCGTTTACGTACAGAGAAGCAAGAAAAAGCTATTCAGTGGCTGGAGTCTCTTGCTGCCAAACCGTTTGTACTAGAGGCTCAGTTGTTTGGAGATCAGGCTATTTTTAATGTGAACGATGTAGACATGGCCCGTTGGACGATTCTGCAAGAAGCAGCGCAGCTTGAAATTCCATTACTGCAATTTGAAGCGGGTTCTTCCACGTTAGAGGATTTATTTATGAAGGTGGTGGGAGTATGAGAAGCGCCTGGGTCCTTTATCGCAAAGAAATGCTCGAAATGGCTCGCAGTTATAAGTTAATCTGGATACCTGTCGTTTTTATCCTATTAGGCATTATGCAGCCGTTAACTACTTATTATTTGCCGGAAATCTTAAAAGCTTCAGGTGATGTTCCCCCAGGTCTGTTAGAGGGGTATGAAATACCGAGTGCCGCAGCTGTAATGGCGCAGTCTCTGGGACAGTACGGAACGATCGGAATGTTAGTATTGGCGCTTGGTGCGATGAATGTTTTAGCCGGTGAACGCTATAGCGGAACTATGGAATTAATTCTGGTAAGGCCGGTTTCTCCAGCCGCAATAGTGTTCGCTAAATGGGCAGCACAGCTGACCCTGTTGATCGTTGCTCTAGGATTAGGTGCAGCGGGCGCGGCTTACTACACGGAGCAGTTAATTGGTTCACTATCTTGGGGAGATGTCATCGCAGCTTCTGGAGTATATGGATTATGGCTGTTATGTGCTGTCTCGGCTACGTTGTTGTTTAGTGGGTTTTTAAAATCTCCAGTTGCCGCTTTTTTAGCATTGGCGCTAATGGCAGGGTTATCATTAGGCCAAAGCCTATTGCCTTCATGGTTTGAATGGGCACCTGCCGGGCTTTCTGGGTTATCGGCTGGAATCCTTATGGCTGGAGAAGGCTTCAGGGTTGGACCCTATCTTTCAGCAGCTATTTTGATCTTGATTTGTTTAGTGGGTGCTGCACTTTTGACAAGGAAGAATAACTTACCCGCTTGAACCATAAGTTGTGTTTTTATTAAATATAGTATATTTTCATAGAATTTGTAGGATCGGCCAGCCTTCAACTAGACAGTTCTATCTTTTTTTAGTAGACTGTTGAAACAAGCAAAATCTTGAAAGATTTTGGGGTTAGGAGGTAGGGCGATGCTGCGTTTAGGAGAGAAGATTGTCATTGTTGCGGACGCTTTCGAGCAGAGTCTTCCTATCGGGGAATACGGCTACCTAATTGCTTACGACCGCAATCCCGATAATGCGTTTGACTATGTTATTCGTGTACCAGAGGCTAATAGGAACTTTTATGTTCCGGCTGAGGACATTGAGGCGGAAGAACATTTATTAGTAGCTGAGGCTGAGAGAGCAACGCATGAAGCGTTGATTGATTATGCTTTGTCCACGTACAATGAGAAGCTGTTCCATCATTTGATGAACGGTGAAGATATGGATATAGAAGAGACGGAATCAACGTCAAGCGAAAGCATGTCCCAAGCGGATTTCATCAAACAAGTGAATCTTCGAGCTTGGATTTAAGGAAGGCCGGCGCAAGCCGGTTTTTTTGTTTTGTCATACCGCTGCTAAATGCTGTGAAATCACTGACTGTCAAAACCTTTCTCTATGAATATACTAACGAAACGCTCCTTTAAAATGTGTAGGAATCTCCTTCACTTTGATAAAGGAGCGTTTGTTTTACAGCCCATCATTGAATTGTCCAAGCTTCTACAATATAATTAAAAACGTTATCCGGGCGCTTTAGCCCTTTAAACAGGAGGGATTTTTCTTATGAGCATTACCGTTAAAGATGTGCAGCATGTGGCCAAGCTGGCTCGTCTGCAGCTGAGCCCGGAAGAAGAGGCAACCTTTACAGAACAAATGAATGCTATTTTACAATATGCCGAGAAATTAAATGAGCTAGATACGGAGAATGTAAAGCCGACCACGCATGTGCTGCAAGTCAGCAATGTAATGCGGGAGGATGTTGTGAAGGATAGCCTTACGCAAGAGGAAGCACTTCTTAACGCTCCAGATGATGAAGACGGACATTTCAAGGTTCCAGCTGTTTTGGAATAACTACATAATTAGAGAGGGGGAAGAATCTTGAGCCTGTTTCAAAATCGATTGCCTGAAGTACACCGCATGTTAACTGCTAAAGAAGTATCGGTCAGTGAACTGACTGAAGAATCGCTGGCGATTATCGCTGAGCGGGATAAGAACGTAAATGCATTTTTGACCTTGAACGAGGAGGGCGCACGCGCGACAGCACGCGCTTTGGACGACAAACTGGCATCCGGAGCAGCACGTGGGTTGCTGTTTGGTCTTCCTGCCGGAATTAAGGATAATATTGTAACTAAAGGCCTGCGCACGACCTGTGCCAGCCAATTTTTGAGCGATTTCCAGCCGATTTATAACGCTACTGTAGCTTCTAAACTGCAGCAGGCAGATGCCGTAACGATCGGTAAATTAAATATGGATGAATTCGCAATGGGCGGATCTAATGAGAACTCAAGCTTTGGTCCTGTACGCAATCCTTGGGATTTAGAGCGTGTGCCCGGCGGTTCCAGTGGCGGATCTGCTGCAGCAGTAGCTGCGGGCGAAGTGTTCTTCTCACTAGGTTCGGATACTGGGGGTTCCATCCGCCAGCCAGCTTCCTATTGTGGTGTTGTAGGTCTCAAACCTACTTATGGTCTTGTATCACGTTACGGGCTGGTAGCCTTTGCTTCCTCACTAGATCAGATTGGACCATTAACACGTAATGTAGAGGATTCTGCCTATGTGCTTCAAGCAATTGCCGGTTATGATGCCCAAGACTCTACTTCGGCTAAAGTAGAAATTCCTGATTATTTGAGTTCACTTACTGGTGATGTTTCCGGACTTCGCATTGCTGTTCCTAAGGAATACCTGGGAGCAGGTGTTGATGCTTCTGTGCGTGAGACAGTTTTGTCTGCACTTAAAGTGTTAGAAGGAATGGGTGCTGTCTGGGAGGAAGTTTCATTACCACATACGGAATACGCAGTAGCAGCTTATTATTTGCTGTCCTCTTCGGAAGCTTCATCTAACCTCGCGCGTTTTGACGGTGTGCGTTATGGCGCACGTGTAGATGAAGGCGGAGGATTGCTTGATCTATATCTTAATTCCCGCAGCCGCGGCTTTGGACCTGAGGTCAAACGTCGTATTATGTTGGGTACTTATGCACTCAGCTCCGGGTATTACGATGCTTACTATTTAAAAGCACAAAAGGTGCGTACTTTGATTAAACAGGACTTTGATGACATCTTTAAAAAATATGATGTGGTCATCGGCCCAACAGCACCAACGACAGCATTCAAATTGGGTTCACAGACTGAAGATCCGCTGACCATGTATCTGAACGATATTCTCACGATTCCTGTAAGCTTGGCGGGTATTCCGGCCGTGAGTGTTCCTTGTGGTTTTGCGGAAGGTATGCCTGTAGGTCTGCAAATTATCGGTAAGGAATTTGACGAGAGCACAATTCTGCGTGTCGCTCATGCTTTTGAACAAAATACAGATCATCACAAGCAGCGTCCACAGCTGTAGTAAAGGAGGGAATGGGATTACTTATGTCTAAATACGAAACGGTCATCGGCTTGGAAGTTCACGTAGAGCTTCATACCAACTCCAAAATCTTTTGCGGATGCTCCACTGAATTTGGAGCCCCACCTAACACTCATACCTGTCCTGTCTGCTTGGGTCACCCCGGCGTATTGCCAGTGCTCAACAAACAAGCGGTAGAATACGCTATGAAAGCAGCGATGGCGCTGAATTGCACCATTGGTGATGTTAGCAAATTCGACCGCAAGAACTATTTTTACCCGGATTCACCAAAAGCTTATCAGATTTCACAATTTGATCAGCCTATCGGCCTGAACGGTTGGATCGACATTGAAGTTAACGGAGAGACCAAACGGATCGGCATTACTCGTCTTCATTTGGAAGAGGATGCAGGTAAGCTTACGCACGTAGATGGCGGTTTTGCCTCGCTTGTCGATTTTAACCGGGTGGGAACACCGCTTATCGAAATCGTATCCGAACCTGATCTGCGCTCCCCTGAGGAAGCTCGTGCTTATCTGGAGAAAATCCGTGCGATTATGCAGTATTGTGACGTATCCGATGTCAAGATGGAAGAAGGATCGATGCGCTGTGACGCGAACATCAGTCTACGCCCAGAAGGACAAGAGGAATTCGGCATTAGAGCAGAGCTTAAGAACATGAACTCCTTCCGCGGTGTATTGCGTGGACTGGAGTATGAACAATATCGTCAGGCTGAGATCCTGGATGATGGTGGAGTTGTTGTGCAAGAGACCCGACGCTGGGATGAAGCACAAGGGAAAACATTATCGATGCGCGGGAAAGAAGAAGCGCATGATTATCGTTACTTCCCGGACCCGGACTTGATCGTTCTGCATATTGATGATGCTTGGAAAGAATCCATTCGTTCAACGATTCCAGAACTTCCGGATGCTCGGAAAGCACGTTATAGCGAGGAACTGGGCCTGACAGCTTATGATGCAGGCGTCATTACATCCTCTAAACTGTTAGCGGACTTTTTCGAAGGCTGTCTTGCCTATACGCAGGATGCCAAGGCTGTAGCTAACTGGATTATGGGTGACTTGCTTGCCTATTTGAATGGTAATAATCTGGAGTTGTCGCAGGTGCAAATTACACCACAAGGGCTAGGCGAGATGATCGGGCTGATTGCAGCCGGAACCATCAGCAGCAAAATCGCTAAAACAGTATTTAAAGAAATGCTAGAGAGCGGTAAACTGCCAGCTGTTATCGTTGAGGAAAAAGGTCTGGTGCAGATCAGCGATGAAGGTGCCATTAAAGGGATTGTGGAAGCAGTGGTAGCCGCCAATCCGCAATCAGTGGAAGATTATAAAGCAGGTAAACAGAAAGCAATCGGCTTCCTGGTCGGACAAGTCATGAAAGAAAGTAAAGGTAAGGCGAATCCGGGTCTTGCTAATAAACTTCTCATCGAGGTATTGAGCAGCTAAACGCTTGTCGTCCATAAAAGGACGCCGAAGGCGTTTATAATTGGGGTAATATACTTATGTAATAAGCTAAGGGCTTGTCGGCAACGGCAGGCCCTTAGCGGCATATAAGGGGACTGGTTAGGATGAATACAATTAACAAGCTAAATCTGCAGGATGAAAGCACCGTTAATGAATTATGGAGTCTTCAGCATAAGGCCTATAGACTGGAAGCTGAACTTATAGGCTTTCGTGAAATACCACCTCTGATAGAGACGAGAGAAATGCTCAGCAGCTCTAAAGAGGATTTTTATGGCTGCTTCGATAAAGATGAGGAACTAATGGGTGCTGTTGCTGTAGAGGAAGAATCTCCTGGCAAATTGACGATTACACGAATGATGGTGGGGCCGGACTATTTTCGTAGAGGTATCGCTAGCCATCTTTTGGAATATGTATTTGAGCATTTTGCAGGGATGGAGCAATTCATTGTGTCGACAGGCAAAAAGAATACACCCGCCGTTTCGTTGTACAGTAAACATGGTTTTCTGCCCACCGGTGTGGAGGAAGTCGCTCCAGGAGTTGAATTGATTGAATTTCATCGGAGTGGTTCTCTTTGAAAAAAGATATTCATAGACAACTATTTACGAAAGGAGGAGTCCAAAATGAAACATGACTCTGCAATGCTCCCAGAGCAGGAAGAACTGCAAGGTTCTGTTGATATAGAGACTAAGGAGAATGAGATACAGAAGAGGATTATTCCTCCGCGTCCGAAAAGGCGCCACCGCAAACGTAAATTTATCGCTGGACTGCTGGCAGCTCTCATCCCTGGGACGGGGCATTTGTATTTTGGGCTTCTCCGAAAAGGGATCACCTTCATCTTTCTAATTCTTTTGGATATCTCAGCCTTATTGTATTTCTCATCCATCGGAATGCAGATCAATGTTCCACTGCTTATTTTACTTGCGCTCATTATTCCAGCGATCTATTTTTATAACGTGTATGACGTATTGCAATCAGCAGACAGGCTTCTTCGCTTCCCAGAGGATCATGATCTTGCTATTCCTGTGATCAAAGCAAACGAGGCTCCTAAGCGTCGTAGTATCGTCAGCGAGCCTGGGATATCCTTTGGACTCTTATTGCTCTTAGGGGGCGCCCTGCTTATTCTGTTCCGGCAAAAACCAATATGGCTCCAGTTCTTTATTGAACATTATGCCGAAATGGCCGTGTCTGTCATTTTAGTATGCGGTGGCTTATTTATAGGAGCTAGAGAAATTGCCAGAGCAGTTGTGCAGCGTAAAGACAATGAACCTCGCAAGCGGCGCGTGGGAAGATATACGGCTTCTGTATTACTGATAGCTATTTCTGTTCCTTTGTTTTTGGATTGGAAAGAGGGAACTGACTTTATGCTCCTGCTCTTGAAGTGGTGGCCTGTCATCCCGGTGTTGTGGGGGATTGAGTTCCTGCTGATGTTTATCTTCTCTAACCGTTCAGCCAAGGGAACCAAAATCAGATTGGATTTACGTGGGCTTTTATCTGCTATATTACTAGCTGCGAGTGTATTTATTGTTGCAGAGCAAGAACATTATTTATACCTATGGAAAAATGTCAGTCTTAATCTGACGGCAGCAGCAGTGGACTATGGTGAGGCTAAAGGCAGCAAATATCAGAAAGCCCCACTAATTGTTCCGGTGGAGTTAAATACAGCCAAAATATCTATTGATAGTATTAATGGTGATATTTTATTACACCGTGCTCCAGTGGACGATATTCAAATTACGACGACAGTTTGGGTAGATCAGTTGGATGGACCGATGGCTGAAGCTATATCAGAACAGTCCTTTGTGGACGTTGTTGAAGGGCCCAACATAAAAATCACCTCGAATAGCAAGGCCTATGGTGAATCCGGTAAACGCCAGCCACGCATGGATTTAGACATTTACTTGCCGGAGGATCGCCGTTTTAACCTCGATGTTCGCACTATGAATGGCGGGATCACGTTGCAGAATGTAGAAGCCATTGAAGACATTTCTCTGGAAACGGGGAATGGAGAGCTGATCCTTCATCGTATCTTTGGTAATGTTAAGGGAAAAACACTGAATGGAGCTGTCCGTGCCAGATCTGTTCAAGGCAGCGTTGATTTAACAACGAGCGGAGGCAATATGAATGCTTGGGATGTTACCGGTGCTTTGAAATTATCGACGGCTGTCGGCAATATTAGTGCGATCGGAAATAGCAATGATATCGATATTACTACCAAAAACGGTAATTTAGAGGTTGATGGAGCCAGATCCAAGCTACATGCCGAATCTCTAAATGGCACCATTGATGTTCGCTCTTCTGATGTTGCTGGAGACTGGGATATTTATAGCGCAGTTGGTGACATCCAATTGTATTTGCCGATGTTAAGCAACTATACAGTGAATGGTTCCAGTGGATATGGTGATATTACTTCAGATTTGCCTGAACTTACAATTGATAAGAAAAAAGTATCAGGTGAAGTGGGGACCGGCGAGTTCAAGCTTCATGTTGAAGGAAATAGCAATCTAAATGTCAGGAAATATTGAAAAAAGTAATTTTTCTTATATAATAATAAATATAATGTATAGACTTCGTTGACAATATTGAAAAATCGGTCTTACAATCTTAAGAAGTATTTCTTTTATTTTTAAATTCAAAAGGCGGTGACAGTAATGGGGAGTGGAGTACAACATGCACTGGAACAATTAAAGACAACAGGTGTCCGTATAACGCCCCAGCGTCATGCGATTCTTACGTATTTGATGGAAGCAATGAATCATCCTACAGCTGACGATATATACCGGGCGCTAGAGCCGAAATTTCCGAGCATGAGCGTAGCAACTGTATATAATAATCTCAAGATGTTTATGGAAGCCGGCATGGTTCGCGAGTTGACCTACGGGGATAGTTCCAGTCGTTTTGATGCCAATGTATCTGATCATTATCATGTCATCTGTCAGCTATGCGGTAAGATTGAAGATTTTAGTTATCCTTCGCTTCATGATGTAGAGATACATGCAGAGCAGGAAACGGGCTTCAAAATTACGGGTTTGCGTATGGAATTGCATGGAGTTTGCAAATGTTGCAGAGAGAAGCAACAATAAGACAGAATACTACTGTACTCAAGGGCGTATAGCCAAGCTACACAATAAACGTGTGAAATCCGAAAGCGGAGGACTCACGTTTTTATTTTTTTCGAAATAACAAAATATAGTGAAAATGACTAACTTATACTGGTTATCCGGAACCAAGTGGATGTTATAATCGTATTGTTAGACTTAACTTAAAATTATCTAGTATTTGGAGGATATATTTTGGACAGAAGATATAGACAGAAACGCGTCAAAAAGCGCGGAGGTCTTTTCCGACGCTTTTTTGGACTTTTGCTCATTGCGGCAGCAGCTTATTGGGTTGTGTTTTTTGTATTGCCAAATCGCCAGCACATCGATCCAGACTGGAAAGGCCTAGAACATCCTATCTTCGTAAAAGGAGAGCTAACAGGATATTCCGCCTCAGGAACCGGTGATAGCATGCTTTTACCTCTACCATTACTGCAGGAACATGTGGACTCATCTATTCGTTATGAAGAAAAGACTAAATCGGTCATCCTATCAACGGAAAGTGAACTTCTATATATGCAAGAGGATAAAACCGATGCCAGTTTGAACAATCGTCCGCTGCAGCTGCGGCTGGCACCTGAAGTTAAGGAAAAGATAACTTATCTTCCTGCGGATGTTTTAGAAGACCTGTATGGGTTTGAGATTCAAGAGGATACGACTACCGGGGCTGTGCTGTTAATGACAGCAGGGGAGACTGTACCACTGGGGAAAGTGAAAGGTGAAGCGGAAGATAAGACAGTCGCTCTTCGCAACGAAGCGTCGATTCACGCACCCATCGTGGCGGATATGTCCCCAGGAGCCAGTGTTAGTATTTGGAATGAGGAAAAAGAGGACTGGCTGTATGTGCAGTTAAGCAGCGGTTACGCGGGTTATGCCAAGGCTAGTGATATTATCTCGGACGGTCAAAAGACAGTGGAACCCAAAAGCACCACTCCCTCACGGGCAGAACGAAGCTGGAAAGGGAAGTCAGTAAATCTGTATTGGGAAGCTGTTTATCAACGCAAACCTGATCCAAGTAAATTTGGTGAGCTTTCAGGCGTTAACGTGGCTAGCCCGACTTGGTTCAGTATCATAGATGGTGATGGGAATGTGCGAAGTCAGGCTGACAGTGCGTATGTGCAGTGGGCACATGAGCGCGGGTTGGAAGTATGGGGGCTGCTCAGCAATAGTTTTGATCCAGACATAACCACTGAGGCATTATCGAGCTATGAGAAGCGGATGAACGCGATCGTACAGATCCTCGAGTATTCAGATTTATACAAGCTGGATGGAATTAATATTGACTTTGAGAATGTATATACGAAAGACGGGGAGAATGTTACACAATTTATGCGAGAGCTAAAACCTATGGCTCAAGCCAAAAACTTAATCGTCTCCATAGACGTAACGCCTAAATCCAACAGTGAGATGTGGTCAGCTTTCCTTGATCGTAAGGCTCTTAATTCAGTAGTGGATTATCTTATTGTTATGGCTTATGACGAGCATTGGGCTGCAAGTCCTATCGCGGGCTCTGTTGCGTCTCTGCCGTGGGTAGAAAGCTCGTTAAGCCGGATCATAGAGGAAGACGATGTACCGCCTGAGAAGCTGATTCTGGGGATTCCACTGTATACTAGAATCTGGACTGAGGCCCAGGTGGATGGCAAGACCAAAGTAAGCTCTAAATCGGTTAGTATGAATGCCGTTGAAAAAATTATTAAAGAGAAGAAGCTGACCCCAACCTTTGATAAGGCAGCAGGGCAGAATTACGTTGAGTATAAGGAAGATGGCGCTCTTAAAAAAATATGGATCGAAGACAAGGTTTCTTTAAAAGCTAGAGTTGAGCTTGCTAAGTCTTTAGGGCTTGGTGGCATCGGTTCATGGAATCGCAGCTTTAGTAATCTGTCTGCGTGGGAGGCATTACAAGGAATTCATAAGTAATTATTATTTCATTCATAATAAACAAAGGGGCTCCCAATTACGGGGCCCCTTTGTTGAATTAAGCAAATGTTTGATTGCATTATAAATCGCTAGTAATAAGCTTCTGTAAGATGTGTTTTATTGATTAAGCTGCTGACTCTTAAGCTGTTCCGCAGTAATATTGGCCTCAGCTGGATCCATAGTAAGGATAGTATGACAGAACATACAGCGGTCTGTTTTGCCCAGCATTTTGGTCAGCTTGTGACATTCAGGGCATTCCAGCTGGACTGCACTAGTAGACAGCATCCCAGCCCAGAAATAGATTGCAAGACTTGCCATCATTGAAATTAAACCGATTACAAGACCGATTCCGGCGAATACTTTTCCAGTTGAGCCCCAAAACACGATGCCCGCTGTACCCAAAACCATTAGTCCCATTCCGAGCATTGTGAGCAGTAATCCCCATGTGCGAAAAGCGTTAATCTTAGCCGTTTTAAACTTCATGAGTGTTTGCTCCTAACTAAATATAGTTGGGTTGTCCAGAAGGAACTGTCTTTCATATGTAGAATAATTATTACAACTGAATTATAACTGACTGGACGCAAAATCGCCAAATTTAATGGAGGGAAGCATGGAACTGTCCAATGTAACTTTGTTGAGTGGAGAAACGTTTGATGAGAATGTTTTAGGAGCGGTCGTTTTGCGGCAGAATGGGGATATTCCGTTTCAAAGCGCTCTTCTTCAAGATTTTGATATGGTAGTGTTAGTATTGCATGAAGAACAGGATAGAGAGCATATTGTTCGCCATACCATTGCCGGTGACCAACGGACCCAGTCAGTCCATATCGGCCTTTTTGCTTTGGAGCAGGCTGTTATGGCAGGGGATAATAACGAACTTCTTATCAGTTTGATGAGGGGGGAAGTGATCTGGGACCCCAAGGGAATACTCGAGGAAATGCGCCGCGAGATATTGCAATTCGAAGGACCGATCAAGGAACGGGTCGCATTTATGGAGTTTGCCCGCTTTTTGCATATGTATGTGAAATCCAAGCGCTATATAGAGGCTGGCTTTATTATGGATGCTTACAACTGTGTATTGATAGCCTTATATCATTGGGCAAGAATAGAAGTGAGTGAAGTGGGGGCTTTCCCCGAGCCGGCTATTTGGGAGCAGGTTAAAAGCATGAATACCTCCGTTCATAAACTTTATGAGGAGCTAACGGTCAGTACTGAGACCTTAGAGCAACGTGTGGAGCTTGTGCTTCTTGCATGTGAGTTTGGGATTATGTCCAAAATGACGGACTGTTGTCTATTGCTCTTTAATATTTTGAATAGCCGTAAGGAAGCATGGAGCATTAAAGAATTACTGCAGCATTCAGGTCTGAGTCAATTAGAGTCTGAACTGCCCCTTGTTTTACGAAAGCTGGTTTCTCGTTCGCTAATCCGAGAGATTACATCCTGGGCTGATGTTCACGAGGGAGAAGGGCATGCGATCCGCTATACATTATAGAGATGAATTAGATATAGTAGAAGATGATTAATTAGAGAGAGATGAGCAAGGATAGGGAGAGGCTGAGCACTCTCTTTTTTGTTTGTTTACTAATATGAAACGCTCATATTTATTCAGGAAAATTAATGGTTGACTCTTTCCTTGTTCATGTGTTAAATTATAACTCGTCCCTCTGACACAGAGATTTGCTTTCGAAAACATTCGAAAGACAACCGAAAAAAGAAATTAAAAAAAAGGTTGACTAAAACGAGGACGCTGTGATATATTATAAAGGTCGCTGCTGAACAACGCATCGACGAAATAAACAG